>JBPCWZ010000143.1:0-3921 GCA_051009015.1 Gammaproteobacteria bacterium
CCGCCGGTAATATCGCCAAGCGCCCGCAAGCGCAGGGGATTGATGGCGTGAAGCATTTTATATTCGCCGTCATCATCCCACCAGCCCCCGCGCCCGAAAACAGCATTATCATTATGCATCATCGCCAATATTATCACCGCCGGGCGGCGGGCGGGTATAATTCGGCGATGATGGTGTATTATTGCGGTTTTTTGGAGAAGTGCCGATGAAGATACTGGTGACGGTCAAGCGGGTTATTGACCCGTATGTCAAAGTGCGGGTGCGCGCCGACAAGGCGGGCGTGGAGACCGATGGCGTCAAAACGGCGATGAACCCGTTTTGCGAAAACGCGCTTGAAGAAGCATTGCGATGGCGCGAGAGCGGCGCGGCGGCGGAAGTCATCGCCCTGTCCGCCGGAGAAAACACCGACACTTTGCGCCAAGCACTCGCCATCGGCGCCGACAGGGCTATTTTTGTCCCCTGCCCGCAAATGCCGGAGCCGCTTGCCGTTGCCAAGATTGTCGCCGCCGTTGCCCGGCGCGAACAGCCGGGGATTATCTGGATGGGCAAACAAGCCATTGACGGCGATTTCAACCAAACCGCGCAGATGACCGCCGCCTTGCTCGGCTGGGGGATGGCGCTTTTTTTGTCCGCCGCCAAAGTTGAAGGCGATGCCGTTGTCGCCGACTCGGAAGTGGATAGCGGCATCCAAACGGTGCGCGTCAAAATGCCTTGCGTATTGAGCGCCGATTTGCGCCTGAACGAGCCGCGTTATGCGACTTTGCCGAATATTATGAAGGCAAAAAAGAAACCGATAGAAGAACTCGCCCCGGGCGATTTGGATGTTGATATCGCGCCGCGCTTGCGCATTACCGAAGTAAGCGAGCCGCCGCCGCGTCAAGCCGGAAAGCGCGTGGGCGATGCCGCCGAACTGGTAAAACTACTGCGCGAAGAAGCGAAGGTGCTGTCATGATTCTCATTATTGCCGAACACGACAACAACAAAGCGCACGATTCTCTGCGCAGCGCGCTTGCGGCGGCGAAGTTGCTGAATGCCGCCGGTGACGAAGGGGCGGAAGTTTTGCTGGCGGGGCATAACTGCCGCGCCGCCGCCGAACATTCCGCAACCATTAAAGGCATCGCCGCGGTCAAATATGCCGATGCGCCGCAGTTGCTTTTGGCGGAAAACTTTGCCGCGCTTGTGGCGGCGCAAGCGGAAAACTATTCGCACATTCTTATGTGCGCTTCCGCAAAAGCGCGGGCGGTTTTGGCGCGGGCGGCGGCATTGTGCGATTGCCAGATGATAAGCGACATTACCGAAGTGCGCGGCGCGGATATTTTTGTCCGCCCGATATATGCCGGCAATGCCTTGACGGTTGTGCAAAGCGGCGACAGGATACAGTTTTTATCGGTGCGCGCTTCGGCTTTTGACAACGGCGAAATTGAAGAGCAAAGCGCGGCGGCGATTGAAGAATGGCAAGCACCGCCCGATGCCGGTTTGTCGGAGATTATCGGCGAGAAAGTATCGGAACAAACACGCCCGGAACTCACCGGCGCGCGCATTGTCGTATCCGGCGGGCGCGGCATCGGCAGCGCGGATAACTTCAAGATACTGGAAGCATTGGCGGACAAACTCGGCGCGGCACTTGGCGCATCACGCGCGGCGGTTGATGCCGGTTATGTTTCCAATGATTTCCAAGTCGGGCAAACCGGCAAGATAGTCGCGCCCGATTTGTATATCGCCGTCGGCATTTCCGGCGCGATACAACACATCGCCGGAATAAAAGACGCCAAATGCATCGTGGCGATAAACAAAGATGGGGACGCGCCCATCTTTGACATTGCAGATTACGGCTTGGTCGGCGATTTGTTTGACGAAGTCCCGGCTTTGCAAAAGGCATTGGCGGAATAATGGCAAAAGAAGAGTCGCCGCGCATAATGCCCGATGATTGGCACGGCAACAATGCCGCCTTTCTTTGCCCTTTTTGCAACAGGGCGTTTATTGTGTCGAAATTCGTCGACAACAAAGACCCAAAGGCGAAAAACAAAGATGCCGAAAGATTTTGCCCCCGCTGCACGGGTGCGATAAAATGCGTTGGGTTTATCCCCGCCGACAAAGCCGGGCGGGCGTACGCCTACTTGACCACCACGAAAGGAGAATAACATGGACAACGACAACACCAACCAAAACACCGCGACCAACACGACCACCGTCAAGTTGGACAAAGGGACCAAACTGATTTTGGTAATGATTGCGCTCGGGCTTTTCCTGAACGCCGTCCCCAATCTCACCCAAGCCGCCTACGCGCAACTGTCCTACGGCGACAAAATCGAGGTGAAGGTCAGCGGAAGATTGGAAGTTGACGATGACGGCGGCACCTTTGATGTGCGATGCTACGGTTGCAACTAACATGCCCGAGCGCGAAGTATTGGAGTTTGATGCCCTTGTTGTCGGCGGCGGACCGGCGGGTTTGGCGGCGGCTATTCGCTTGCGGCAACTGGACAGCAACATTAGCGTTTGCGTGATAGAAAAAGGCGCGGAGGTTGGCGCGCACATATTGGCGGGGGCGGTGTTGGAACCGCGCGCGCTAAATGAACTGCTGCCCGATTGGCGGGATAAGAATGCGCCGATAAAAACGGCGGTGAGCAAAGACCGCTTTTGGTATCTTAGCGAAAAAGGCAAATGGCAACTGCCCGCGCCGCCGCAGATGCATAACAAAGGCAACTATATCGTCAGTTTGGGGCAGGTCGTCCGCTGGCTCGGCGAACAAGCGGAAGGGGCGGGGGCGGATATTTTCCCCGGCTTTGGCGGGGCGGATGTTTTGTTTGGCGACAAGGGAGAAGTTTGCGGAGTCATCACCGGCGATGCCGGCATCGGCAAAAAGGGAGAGCGCAAAGCATCCTATCAGCCGGGGGCGGAGTTGCGCGCCAAATACACAATATTCGCCGAAGGATGCCGCGGGTCATTGACGCAAAAACTTTTGCATCATTACGGGCTGAACAACGACAGCGCGCCGCAAACCTACGCCATCGGCATCAAAGAGTTGTGGGAAGTGCCAAACAACAACCCGGGCGAAGTATTGCACACCATCGGCTGGCCCCTGCCGGCGGACACTTACGGCGGGTCGTTTTTGTATCATCTTGCGCCGGGCAGGATAGCGCTGGGCTTTGTCGTCGGTTTGGATTATCAAAACCCGCACTTGTCGCCGTATATGGAGTTTCAACGCTTTAAGCATCATCCGCACATAGCGCGGTTTTTGCGCGAGGGCAAAAGAATCGCCTACGGCGCAAGGGCGCTAAACGAAGGCGGATGGCAAAGCATTCCCAAACTTGCAATGCCCGGCGCCGTGCTGGCGGGTTGCGGGGCGGGCTTTCTCAATGTGCCGAAGATAAAAGGCGCGCACACGGCGATGAAAAGCGGAATGCTTGCCGCCGAATCGGTTTATGCCGCGATGTGCAGCAACAAACAAGCGGCGGTGCTTGACGATTACGACGCCGCAGTGCGCGCAAGTTGGATAGGCGAAGAGTTGAAGGCGGCGCGCAATATCCGCCCCGGCTTTGGCAAAAACCTGTGGCTGGGTTTGGCGAATGCGGCATTGGAAACTTATGTTTTGCGCGGCAAATCGCCATGGACTTTTCGCCATCACAAAGACCACGAGCGCACCAAAAAAGCGGGCGAGTGCAAGCCTATCAACTACCCGCCGCCGGACGGCAAACTGAGTTTTTCGCGGCTGGACAATCTGGCATATTCCGGCGTCAATCACGAAGGCGACCAGCCGCCGCATTTGCAAATCAAAGATGACGCCGTGCCGGTCAAAGTCAACCTGCGCGATTATGCCGCCCCCGAAACCCGCTATTGCCCGGCGGGCGTTTATGAGTTTGCCGAAGAAGACGGCGAACAAAAACTGGTTATCAACGCCCAAAACTGCGTGCATTGCAAAAC
>JBPCWZ010000144.1:0-4397 GCA_051009015.1 Gammaproteobacteria bacterium
ATCAAGGTCAGCGCCGCCGTCAGCGTCGTCTTGCCATGATCCACATGACCCACCGTCCCCACATTCAAGTGCGGCTTAGTACGCTCAAACTTCTCTTTTGCCATTGTTGTTTTCTCCTTTATTTAGAAATCCACAAGGGGATGATATATTTCACAAATACAAACAAAACCGCCGCCAAAACGGCAAAACTCGCCCATTGATATTTGCGGTCAAACTTTGCGAAAGCATCCGCCTCCATGCGCTTTTTCATCAAAGCCGGCACCCCCCAAGACACCGCGAAGACAATAACCATCATTGGCACAAATATTTGCCATATGGAAACAAAAGAATCCCAGCCCGAAATCACCACCCCGACAATAGCCGCAAGGCAAAACCCGCGCCCGGTTATCGTGCGCCACGAGGAGAAAGCATCGCCGCTCATGTGCTTTTTCAGCGCTTTATTCATTAGCCAATAGGACACGGCGAACAGCCCCAAAACGCCGAAAGTTAACCATATCGGCGGCAGTTGTCCCGCCAGCGGGTCCGGCAATATCACAAGGAACAAAAGCGCAACCGCCCCCGCGACCAGCATCGCCAAATCGGCGCACTTCAACATAACAATGTTGCGATTGTTTGTCATCGGCAAGTTTGTCATCGTGAAATCCCCGTTGCCATAACGGCAATCGTAACGATGGCGGAAGCCAAATGAATCATTCTAACGCGCGGAGTTTTCTTCCACGCCCGATAAGCATCATCGCCCATCCGCTTTTTTAGCGTGCGCTCCATCATCGCAAATGTCAGCCCGACAGCAATAATCAAAACCGACGCCGCGATGGTCGCATAGCCGATGCTCATTTTGGCAAACACGCCAAAGCCGCCCAGCGCGACAGCAAGGGCGTAAAGCGCGACAAAAACGGGCAACGCCACCAGCCGAATGGCTTTCAATGTAGCAATGTTGCGGTCGTTTGTCATTTCCGTTTTCACCATTTTATATTCCCGCCTTTCCCGAAAAGACAAAATGGGTAGCAGACGAAGCAATAATTAGCGTAAGACAAAACATGGGGGGAAGTGTTGAATAAGCATCCGCCGTCATGTGCTTTTTCACCAAAGCCCGAAATATCACCACCGCCGCAATCACCGCCGCCGATATCGGCAATGCGTAAATCAGCAAAGCAGGCACCAAAGCCGCCGCAGCAGCAAAAGTCACAAATCCGATGAAACAACAAGCGAAAATATCATACTGGAATATTTCTTTTATCCATGCGGCATAGGCATCGGCGGTCATGCGCTTTTTCAGCGCGCCGTTTATTTTCATGCCCGCCGCGAGATAAACCCCAAAAACAACGGGGAAAAATATTGCCGAGTATGCGAAAGCCGCCGGTAATTCCTCCACCTCAATAATAAGCGCCATGCACATAAGAAATAGCACCAACTCGGCGTCTTGCAGCGCCGCAATTTGCCATGCGGCGTAGCCGCTAGCGGTCATGCGCTTTTTCAGCGCAATATTTATCCCCGCAACCGCCGCGCCCAAAACCGCAACAGTGCCGAAAAGAAACGCCACCCCAATGGCAGGCGCAAAATATTCCAGCACTTCCCAGCCGAAAAACATCACCGCCATGATGATGCAAAAAAAGACGATTCTCAGCGCGCCAACCGTGCGCTCATCCGCCGGGCTTGCCGCCCCGTTATGATTCTCCGCCGCCGTTTTCATTTCCGTTTTCGTCATTGCAGTGTCGCCGATGGCGCCTCTTTGATTTCGGCTTCCGCCAACTCCATCAGGTTTATCAAAGCGCGGGGCCAGGCGTTCATGAAAAAATCGCGCACATTGTCTGCGACATCCATCTCCACGCGCAAGCGGGTTATGCCGCCTTCTTCCTGCAGCAAATCGTAGTTCTCCCGGGCATCGCCCCAGTCAAATGTTATGTCGCGGTTTTCTTTGCCGTCCGCCGCGATGGTGCCGATATGCTTGATGTGCAAGCGCTCGCCCGGGTCGTTTATCTTCACCGTGCTTATCATCCCTTCGCCCTTGCCGTTCAAAAAGCGCATCTCGCTGCCGGCTTGCCAATCGCCGACAAAGTGCGACCCCTCGCAAAAGGCGCTCGCCCAGTTGCGAAAGTGCGCGCCGTCTGTGAGAATGTGCCATACTATCGGGCGCGGGGCTTCTATGTTTGTCACAAAAACCATCGCCAGGGGCCTGCCGTCGGTCGGGATGCCTTCCAATGCTTCGGCGGCGGCGGCGGCATCGCCAATGTCAAAGCCGCCTTCTCTTATCTTCTTCATCCCTGCCGCCCTTTGATTATCTCCTCGGCAACCGCGCGCGGCACTTCGGCGTATTTCTTGAATTCCATGTGATATGTCGCCCGCCCCTGCGTGAGCGAGCGCAACTGAGTCGCATAACCAAACAACTCCGACAATGGCACATCGGCATCAACCGCCTTGCCGCCGCCGCCGGGAATGTCGCGCATTCCCTGTATCAGACCGCGCCGCGAGTTCAAATCGCCCATGACATCGCCCATCTTTTCCGCCGGCGTTTCCACTTCCACTTTCATTATCGGCTCCATCAACACCGGATTCGCCCGGCGCATCGCATCTTTGAAAGCAAAGGATGCCGCCATGCGAAATGCCTGCTCGTTGGAATCCACATCGTGATAGGAACCGTCAAACAGGGTTATTTGCAAATCCACAACCTTATAACCGGCGACAACGCCGCTTGCCATGCAATCTTTCAACCCTTTTTCCACCGCCGGAATGTATTCGCGCGGGACAGCCCCGCCCTTAATCTTGTCAATAAAGGCAAAGCCGTCGCCGTTTGCCAGCGGTTTCATCTGAATCCACACATGCCCGTATTGACCGCGCCCTCCGGTTTGTTTGATATATTTGCCTTCGGCTTCCACTTCGCTCTTGACCGCCTCGCGATATGCTACCTGCGGCCTGCCGACATTTGCCGATACATTAAACTCGCGCTGCATCCTGTCCACAATGATTTCCAAATGCAACTCGCCCATTCCGGATATGATGGTCTGCCCCGATTCCTCGTCGCTGCGCACGCGAAAAGAAGGGTCTTCCTGTGCCAAACGCCCCAGCGCCAGCGACATCTTCTCCTGGTCGGCTTTGGATTTCGGCTCTACCGATACATGAATGACCGGCTCGGGGAATATCATCTTTTCCAGCACTATCGGGCTTTCCGGCGCGCAAATGGTCTCGCCGGTAATGCCCGCTTTCAACCCGACCGCCGCCGCAATATCACCGGCGCGCACTTCCTTGATATCCTCGCGGCTGTTGGCATGCATCTGCAATATCCGCCCGATGCGCTCTTTCTTGCCGCGCGATGCATTCAGCACCGTCGTGCCCGAATGTAATGTGCCGGAATACAAACGGAAAAATGACAACTGCCCGACATACGGGTCTGTCGCTACCTTGAATATCAAACCGGTTATCTTTTCGCCGTCATCGGGGCGGCGCGAATATTTGCCATTGGCGTCTTTGTTGGCTTCGCCGCCGCTTTCGGCGGCATCCGGATCCTGACCGCAAACCGGCGGCAAATCGCTCGGCGACGGCAAAAAATGCACAACCGCATCCAGCAATGATTGCACGCCCTTGTTCTTGAAAGCCGAGCCGCAAAGCAGCGGCACAACTTCGTTTGCAATAGTCCGCTCGCGCAAACCTTGCCGTATCTCTTCCGCCGACAAATCGCCTTCGCCGAGATATTTTTCCATCAACTCCTCATTCGCTTCCGCCGCCGTTTCCAGCAGTTTCTCGCGCCATGCTTTTGCGTCATCAACCATCTCCGGCGGAATGTCGCCTTCTTCAAAGTTTGCGCCTTTGTTTTCCTCCTGCCAATAAAACGCCCGCATTGTTATCAAATCCACAACGCCGCGGAAGTTGTCTTCCGCCCCGACCGGCAATTGCACAGGCACAGGCACCGCCCGCAAACGCTCTGTCATCTGCTCGCGGACGCGGTGAAAATCCGCCCCGACACGATCCATCTTATTGACAAAAGCAACCCGCGGCACGCGGTATTTGTTTGCCTGCCGCCATACTGTCTCCGATTGCGGCTGCACACCGCCGACCGAACAAAAAACCGCAACCGCCCCGTCCAAAACGCGCAACGACCGCTCCACTTCAATAGTGAAATCCACATGCCCCGGCGTGTCTATGATGTTGATGCGATGGTCGGGCATATCCCGCGCCATTCCCTTCCAAAAGCAAGTCGTCGCCGCCGAAGTGATGGTAATGCCGCGCTCCTGCTCTTGCGCCATCCAATCCATTACCGCCGTGCCTTCGTGCACTTCGCCTATCTTGTGCGAGATGCCGGTATAAAACAAAATGCGCTCGGTCGTCGTCGTCTTGCCGGCGTCAATGTGCGCCATAATGCCGATATTGCGATAACGCTCAATGGGAGTCGTGCGCGCCATTAG
>JBPCWZ010000145.1:0-11860 GCA_051009015.1 Gammaproteobacteria bacterium
GGCATCCAATGCCACGCCGCCTATCCGCACCGCGGCGATAACCCGATACCAATGCTAATCGCGGCACTTGCCGAATGTCAAAAACAACTTGCGGCTTTTGCCGATGGCGGCGGGCAGTTTCCGCCGACTTCTTTTCAGATGGTAAAACTCCAAAGCGGCATCGCCGACAATGTCATCCCGCCGATAGCGCGGGCGACAATCAACTTTCGCTATGCGCCAAAAACCCCGGCGAAAAAACTGCAAAGCATCATAGAAGACATACTGCAAAAACACGCCCCCGACAAATGGCAATGCCAATGGCGTCACAGCGCGCAACCTTTTGCCACGGCGGAAGATGCGCCATTGATTACTGCGCTAAAAGAGATTATCCAAACAATAGCAACCCCGCCGCACCCCCCAAAAACCTCAACCGGCGGCGGCACTTCCGACGGCAGATTTTTGCGCGAAATATGCGAAGAGTTAGCCGAGTTCGGCACCCTAAACGAAAGCATCCACGAAGTCAACGAAAGGGTAAAAAGCGCGGATGTCCACCTACTAACCGACATCCACACCGCCACCGCCAAACACTTCCTCGCCAAAACATAACCGCGGCGGCAAGGGTTATTGCCGGGCGGTATTTTTTTGGACGGCGGATTATTTGCCGAGTATTTTTTCCCACTCCGCCGCCGTTGCCGAGAAGTATGTTTCCGGGTCAGTTTGGATTTCGGCACTGGGGAATAACTGCCGGAATAACCGCTCTTTCAGGTCGTTGGGGTTGCAGGTGTCGCCGGTTTCTTCAGCAACTGCTTTTACCAGATGATAGAAAGGGCTCCATGATTTGATTTTTTTCCGCCCCGCGCCATCGCTTTCCAGTTTCAACCCCGCCGCGCCCATTTTACGCAGTTTGGGAGCAAGCAACTTTGCCATCTTTGCGATATCCTCATTGGCTTTTTGTTGCACGGCTTGTTGCACCGGTATTTTCGGACCCCGGGCTTTGTTAATATATTGCCCGTATTCTTCCTCAAAACTGCGCACCCGCAGCGGCAGGACAAAAGGTTGTTTGGAAGTCCACATATAGCAGTTGCCCTTAATCGGCTCGGCGACAATGTGCGAGAGAATGTCGCGCGAATAGTGCGAGTTGCTTTTGCCGAGGATGGCGGTGTCGCCTTCCGATAGCAGGTGAAAACAAAACCAATTGTCGGTCTGGCTCAACAACTCGTGCGCAAGCGAGCCGGGCTGTTGTGTTATCAATACCGCGCCCAATTCGTATTTGCGCCCTTCCTTGACCCATTCCACGAAAGGGCTGGTTTCCGGCTGCCTGCCGCCGAGGACAGATTGCGCTTCTTCTATGACGGCGATTGTAGGGATAACGCCGCCGCTGGTGTTGGTAAATTGCTCTTGATTGTGCGCGAATATCTTGCGCATCAAAAGCGCGGCGACAACTTCGCCGCCCTTGGCGCTGAGCAAACTGATATCCACTATCACGAGTTTGCCTTCGCGAAGCGATTGCAGGGTGTTGTCTATAAGCGTGCTTTTCGGGTCGTGCAGCATTTTGACAACGCGGTAAACATTGCTGCGCGCCGCATTAATTTCGAGTCCGGCGCTTTTGATTTGTTCGCCGTGAAAGCCGAGCGCCGCCCCGATTTGTTCATCCGCTATTTCGCGGAATTTTTTGCCATACACCGCATTGACAAGATTTGCCCACTCGTCATTCTGCATGGATTTAAGTTTGAGGACATTCTGTTGCTCCTGACGCTCGTCGGACAGGGCGATGCCGAAAACATCGCCGGGCGAAAGTTTGCGCAAGTCAAGTTTGACGCCGCCCGCTCTCCATTGCTGGTAAGTGTCTTCTCTGTTGCGGCCGGTATAAACGACAATGTGTTCGGACAGGTGCGGCACATCGCACAAGCCGGGGCGCCCCTCGTTGGGCCAAAAATATTCGCCATCGGCGTCAAATATTAAAATGCCGGCGGGTTTCTCTTTTTTGGTTTGCGGCGGCGCGCCGTTTTGGTATAACTCGCTGGTCAGCAGTTTTATCAAATTGGATTTTCCATAACCGGCGCGGGCAAAAACGGCGGTGCGTTTTGACACCAAATTGTTAACATCAAAAGTAACCGGCAGTTTCGGCGGGCAGTGAACAAAATAACCGTCCTCGTGTTTGGCTTTGCCGGAATAAACAAATTCACCGAGGGCAAAATACCCCAACTCTGCGCCGCCCGGCGCGGCGTGTTTGCAAATGCCGATGCGCAAATCCTTGTGAGGCCAATAAACCGGCGCGCCCAGATGCGGCAACCGTCGTTGCGATGGCGCGTATTCATAGCCGGAGCCGTTGTCCGCCGGTTTTACCGCGCCGAGCAACTTTAAGTTGACGCGGTATTTTATTTTTGCCTTTTTGAGTTCGGTGGGAATCTCGCTTTTATTCCGCCCCATGCGAGTCATATAATCCTCGCCTTCCGGCGTCGCCAGCATTCCCGCCGGTGTAAAACGCGTAATGCGCCCGAGCGTATAGTCGTTGCCGGAAAGCCGCACAATCAAAAATTGCCCCAACTGGGGTTGTTCCAATTCGTCGTTCTCGTAGGGGATGACAATGTCCGCGGCGAAGCCGAAATCGCGCTCGGCGATTCCCATAAAACTGCCGATTTGCTGGTCGTCGGCTTGAAATTGAAACTCATGCATTGCGGTATCTCCTCGCGGTAATGTCTTCGCCCAGGTATTTTAAGCGGTAAAGGCGCTCGCGCTCATCGGCGGAAAACGCCTCGCTCATTTCTTCCAATAATATATCGGAAAGCCGCGAGTTTTCCAAGGGGCCTATTCTCGCATGGTCGTGCGCTTTTTGCACCGACATCGGAAAATCGGGGATGGGAAAGCCCGGGCGGGCATCCGCCGCCAATTGCCCCAGTACTTTGGCGGCGTCTTTCTTTTGCCATTCGGCGATATCAACAGCCCAAACGGGAGAGAGCGGCTCGGAGCCGAATTTGACAAGATACATCTGCGCCATGGATTGATACTTGCCGTTTGCAGGCGCGGTTGCCAATGTGTCCAGCCAGCGCTTGGCGTAGAATTTTTCCGCCGTGCTTTGCGGCACTTGCGCATAGCAGGCGTAATCTTTTTCAAATGTTTTTTCCAGCGTCAGCGCCACCGACAAGCGGCTGAGTATGGCGCTGCTTTTGGATATTCCCACCAAAGATACGGTAACGCCTTCGTCTTTGCGCTTGTCAAAAGCGGCGCGAAATTGCCCGTCCAAACGGGTGAATATTTCTTGCCGAAAGTGCAGTGAGCGCAAGGGTCCCTCGCGCACCAAAACGGTGTCCGAGCCCCATTCTTTTTTGACAATCAAATGATAGATAACCGCCCATTCCGCAATTTCGCGGTATGTTTTAACCATCTGGCGCGGGTCTTTGCCTTCCAAAGGCGTTAACTCGCCGATATTGGTGACACCCAAATCCCTGCACAGCACTTGCAGCGGTTCGGAATCGCGCGCCTGCCGCACCAATTCGGCGGTGGTTTGATGGGCGGCAACGGCATCCAGAAAGCGCTCTCTGCCGAGTGAATCTACAACGCGCACCATTTCCACCATGTCGGGATTAAACCCTTCACCCTCTTCGCCGACGGGACGGTTGCCGCCGTCAGCGGCGACAAAGGCAACGGCATTAACATCGTAATGCCCCAACTTGCGCGGCACGAGGGAGTTTGCATCGCGGCGCAACTCTTCCATTGTTTTGCGCCCGTGCCTATATGCCTCGCGCACGGCTTTTCGCATCTTGTCAATATTCAGCGCCGCCAACGACATGCTGTTATTATACTTCAGCGCGGGGGCTTTCGGCTTTTTGGCAGTTCTTTACCGGATAGCGACAATTTGGCGCAGGGTGGTTATAATAAGTTGCAACTTCGCCCGCGCTTTTCGGGCGGGTGGATTCCCGTTTTCACAGGAATGACCGTTAAACCGACAGGTGCTGTTGAGAGGATTCGAACCTCCGACCTATTGATTACGAATCAATTGCTCTGCCAACTGAGCTACAACAGCCGCGATGCTATTTTGTCTTTGCCGCTTTTTTGCCACGCGCCAAAGATGGTTTATGCGCGCAAAACTTCCAGTATCTTTTTGTGCTGCGCGCTTTGCGCTTCGGGCGGGGTCAAAACCGCTTCGGCAAGGGCGCGGCGGTGCTTTTCGTCTTCTTCGTCAAACTGCGGCGGCGATGCTATTATGCTATTTATCATCTCCCGCGCTTTGGCTATGCTTTCGCCAAAGCGTTGGATAACCATCTGAGTCGTAACATGCTGCGCAGGGTCGTCCAGCCAGCAGTCGTAATCGGTCGCTATCGCCAAAGTCGCATATGACAACTGCGCTTCGCGCGCCAAAAATACTTCCGGAATGTTTGTCATGCCGACAATGTCCGCCTTTATGGCATCGCGCAAAAAGAAACTCTCGGCGCGCGTGCCAAGCCGCGGACCTTCAACACAGGCATAAATGCCGCCGTTATGACATTGATAGCCCAATTGCGCCGCCGCCGCCGCCAGCGCATCGCGCAACTTTGTGCTTGATGATTCGGCACTTGATACATGCGCAACCAAACCATCGCCGAAAAAGGTGGAAGCGCGCCGCCCGCGTGTGTGGTCAAAATATTGCGACGGCAAAATAAAATCGCCGGGGGCTATCTTATGGCGCAAACTTCCCGCCGCCGATACCGCAATAATCCGCCGCGCCCCGAGTGATTTTAGCGCCCAGATGTTGGCGCGGTAGTTTATCTCCGACGGCAGCAAACGATGCCCCGCCCCGTGTCGCGCCAAAAAAAGCGCGCCATCACAAATCGTTACCGGACCCGAAGGATCGCCAAACGGCGTTGAAACTTGTTTTTGCTCGCCGTTTGCCAATTGATAAAAACCCGACCCGCCAATGACCGCCAGCATTGTCAAACCCCCCGCTTTTGTTCAATCGCTCAAAGCGCCGCCGCAGGAAGAACCGGCTCCGGCGGTGCAGCCATAACAATGATTGTCCGTGGCGATGCCGCGCGGAATGTCGGCAAACGAGGAAATATCCCACAAAGTCGCCGGCGCGTTATTCAGCGGGATGTCAAGCATCTGATTAAAATCGCAATCGTAAAGTTTGCCGTCCCAGCCGACCGAAAGCATGTTGCAGCACATGACATTGTGCGTGACTTCGGCGTTGAAGTTCTCCACCAGCAGGCGCAGGTATGCATCCAGTTGTTTTTCGCGCCGCAAATAATGCAAATAACGCTTGATGGGCATATTGGTTATCGTGTAAAGTTCGGTGAATTCAATGCCCAGATGTTTGTGCAACTCGCGGCGGTAATCCGCCTGCAGTTGCGCTTGCGGCGGCGGCAAACTCGCGCCGACGGGGTTATAGACCAAATTCAAAACCAAGCCGCCCGGCTTGCCATAGCCGAGGGAGTTGAGTTTTTGCAGTGCCGCGATGCTTTTGTCAAAAACGCCCTTGCCGCGCTGCTTTTCAACATTGTCCGGCGTGTAGCACGGCAGGGAGGCGATAATCACCGCGCCTTCGCTTGCCAGAAACTCGGGGGTATCTTCCTGCCCGTTCTCATAAAACACCGTCAAGTTGGAGCGGTCATAAACCGTCTTTCCCATCCGCCGCGCGCTTGACACCAGGCGGCGAAAGTGCGGGTTGAGTTCCGGCGCGCCGCCGGTAATGTCCAAAATGCCGACTTCGGGGGCATCGGACAAAAGTTCAATAACGCGGTCAATCGTCGCCGCGTTCATATTTTCGGTGCGCTTCGGTCCCGCTTCAACATGGCAATGATGACATGCCAAATCGCATTTTTTGCCGATGTTGATTTGCAAAACTTCCACGCGGCGGCGAATGAGCGGGGTTTTGTGCTTGCGCAGCGAATCGTCAAAACCCGGCAGCCCTTTCGGCAAACGCAAGCGCGGCAGAGAGTGCATCATTACCGGCACTTCGGCGGTGCGCGAAAGCCGGGATGCGCGCGCGCCATTAACCCGCTTAACGGCGGTCGCCGCATTGCCGCCCGCTTCGGTGTTCAGTGTCGCCGCCAAAATCCGCCTCGCATTTCGCCGTCAATTATACCCCTGCTACGGGCGCGTTGTCGCCCGCCGCACTTGTGCTGTCCGCCGGTAGTTTGGCAATCTCGCGGGCGTATTTGCCCGGCTCGGCGACATTTGCCATCTGATAATACCGCCGCGCCTTGCCCCAATAACCCAGCCGCGCCGCCAACTCCGCAGTCGCCGGTAGCATTTTGCCTTTTGCTTCTTTGCCTTCCGCCGCCTGAATGCGCGATTCTCCAATGCTGAAAGCCGCCTCGCACAAAGCCGAATCGCCAATGGCGGCGGCGGCATAAAACACTTCCGCCGATGCGCCCGATTGTTTGACGACTTTTGCCAATATCGTCATCGCCGTTTTGACATCGCCCAGCCGGTGCAAAGCCCGCACCCGCAAGGCAATCAGTTCGGTGTTCTTGCGCTCGCCATCGCGCAAACTCTCATCCCAAAAAGCATTGACGGCATCGGCATCGGCGCAAGCGGCAAAATGACGGGCGATAACATCGCGCACTTCGCCGTCCAATTCCGCCGCCGGAGCAACATCGCGCAAGCGGTAAAGCGCGCCGAGCGCGCCGCCATCATCCTTTCGTTCCATGCGAATGCGGTAAAGCAGGCGCAACATTTCGGGCGGCGCGTTTTTGTCTTTTGCCAAAAGCGCAAGTGCTTCGGTCGCCTGACCCTGATGATATGCAAGTTGCGCTTTGGCATATAACACAACGGCCGCATCTTCGCCCTCCGCCGGAGATGCGGCGGCGCGGCGCAAAAACACATCTTTGCTTTCGGCGTTGTTTTCGGCAAGCCGGGCGGCAAAGGCGGCATAAACGGCGGCGCTTTCGTTATGGTCATCGGCAAGGCGGGCGAACTTCTTTTGCGCGGCGCGTTTGTCGCCGAGTATCAGATGGCGCATTGCATCCAGATGATTCTTCACCCGCCGCTGTTCGTTTTTGCGCCGCCGCCAACCTGCGATGCGCGAAGGCAAAAACAAAACCGCCACAACAAACCGGACAACAACCGCAAGCACCGCCAAAAAAGCCAGCGCAAAAGCCGCCACAACCGACACCGGCGGCTGCGCCTGCCATTCGCCATAGCGCACCAAAACCGGATGATGAAAATACAACTGCGCCGCCCCGACAACCGCCGCCAATGCGACAAGTGCCAGCGCAAGTTTCAGCCACCATTTCATAGTTGTCCCCCCGTGCTAATTTGATATTTGGGCGCGCCCATCTCCCGCAACTTGCCAAAAAGCCGGGCGATGTCGCCGTTGTCGCTTTTGTCTTTGGCGTTTTGCCATCGGGCGGCGGCGGAGTCCAACTCGCGCAGATATTCCCCGTCCCGCCCGACAACTATCAGCCATTCCATCCGCGCCAGCGCATCGTCCAACCCTTTGGCGCGGCTTTGGGCGGTTGTTATCTTTTGCACTTTCAACAATGAGAAAACCATCGCCAAAGCGGCATTTGACGGATTGCCATCGGCGGAAATGTCGCCAATGTCGCGCAAAAGCGCGCGCAGTTGATGAATGGCGGCGGTAATGTCTTTGCGGTCGGGGGCGTCTTTGAGCCGCCGCGCTTCGGCGAGCAGGAATGTCCGGCGCTCAATCGTCTCCGCTCTTGCGGCGAGCGATTCCAAAGCCGCCGCCGCCGCCGATGCATTACCGGTCGCTCTTAATGCGATATCGGTTAATTGGATACTTTGGCTGTCGTCGTTATCATTTGCGGCGCGTTGTTCAAGTTGATACAGGCGGTCTTGCAACTGCCGCCGCTGCCTTGTATTATCGTCATCATTTTGCGCCATCACATCCAGCCGCCGGTTTATGGATGCCAACTGCGCGGAAATGCCAATAACATCGGCGGCATTGTCGTTATTGTCGGCATTATCATTTTGCCGCGTATCGTTTGCCGGTTCATAAGGCGAATCATAAGGCGCATTGGGCGCATGCAAATCCGGCGGCAAAACCGCCACTTGCGGCAAAGGCGGCGCATTTGTATCTTCGTCAGGCGGCGCGGGTTGTGCTTTGGTATGGGCGGCAACCTGCCAGCCGAGTTTGCCGGCGATTTTTTGCACCATCGCGGTATTTGCCAGATACACCCCGCCGCCGCCGGCAAAGATAACAAGCAAAAGCCAAAACCATCCGCCGCCCTTCTTCGGCGGGCGGGGTTTGGGGGTTTTGTTTTCGGCGGTGTCGTTTTGTTTTGTCGCCATTATCGTCATTATACCGAATTTGCCGCGTCAATGTTTTTTGCCGTGTTTTTTGCCGAAAGCGTATAATTGGCGCGATGGAAACGGCGGTTGTCAACTTTTCGCAGTTTGCCGCACTCGGCGACGGCGATTGCGCGGGGCGCATCAAAGCCGCGCGCGGCAAACTCGGCGGGCGGGCGGTTTTGCTGGCGCATCATTACCAGCGCGCCGATGTCTATTGCTATGCCGACCTGACCGGCGATTCCCTGAAACTCTCACAACTCGCCGCGCGGGCGGACGCCGAAGTGATAGTTTTTTGCGGCGTGCATTTTATGGCGGAAGTCGCCGACATTCTCACCGGCGATTCACAAGCGGTCGTCCTGCCCGACCTTGCCGCCGGTTGTTCAATGGCGGATATGGCATCGCTGGCGAAGGTAGAGCGGGCATGGCGCGAACTTGGCGAAGTATTGTCGCCGGACGAGGAGATAACGCCTGTCACTTATATCAACTCCGCCGCCGATTTGAAAGCGTTTTGCGGGCGGCACGGCGGCATTGTTTGCACTTCAAGCAATGCGGCGAAGGTATTGCAGTGGGGTTATGCCCGCCGCCCGAAGGCGTTGTTTTTTCCCGACCAGCATCTTGGCAGATGGACGGCGCGAACGATGGGAATACCGGCGGAAGAAATGGCGGTATGGGATTTTGACAAACCGCTCGGCGGCTTGACGGCGGCGGAGATTCACCGCGCGCGGATACTTTTGTGGAAGGGTTTTTGTTCGGTGCATCAGATGTTTCGCCCCGAACACATCCGCGCATTCCGCCAAAAACAGCCGGATGGTTTTGTCATATCGCATCCCGAATGCTGCGAGGAAGTTTGCGCCTTGTCGGACGAAGTCGGGTCAACGGAATACATCATCAAAACCATCGCCGCGGCAAAGCCAAATACCCACTGGCTTGTCGGCACGGAATTGAATTTGGTGCAGCGCATAGCGCGCGAATTTGCGGGGCAGGGCAAGGTAATAAAGTTTATGTCGCCGATGGTTTGCATGTGCAGCACGATGGCA
Organism: Gammaproteobacteria bacterium; assembly: GCA_051009015.1. Lineage (GTDB taxonomy): Bacteria > Pseudomonadota > Gammaproteobacteria > Tethybacterales > Persebacteraceae > JAHRAH01. The sequence goes on from JBPCWZ010000145.1 coordinate 9,249, forward strand.
AGAATAGACCCGCAACATTTGGCATGGTGTTTGGAATCGCTGGCGGCGGGCGACATGGTAAATCAAATCAAAGTCCCCCCCGACGAATCCGCCGAAGCCAAAACCGCCCTGACAAGAATGCTAACTTGCTAATCCGCCGCCATTGCCGATTAGCGAAGGGGCGGGAGATGATGAATAGCGGCGGCGATGATAAAATGGCGGTAATGACCAGCCGGGCGGGAAGCAAGGGGAAATGACTAAAATGACCGTCATGACCGTCATCATTGCGGTGCTCGCATTGGCGGTGCTTATTGTCGCATTTTCGGCTTTTGCGGCGCAAAAGAAAAAAGCGCCGCAGGAGTTTCATGTCCGCAAGTTTCGCGTGCAAGACGGCGATTCGCTAATCGCACCGGGCAACAAACATATCCGCCTGTTATGCATAGACGCGCCGGAAATGGAACAGCCGCACGGCGTTGATGCGAAAAGATTTTTGGCGGAACTTGTAAAAGACGGCGGGGTTGTTTTTGGCAAAGACACCGACCAATACGGGCGCCTGCTGGCAGTTGTCGTCGTTGATGCGGGCGGCAAACAAATCATCGCAAACCACGAAATGATTAGCCATGGACACGCATGGGTATACCGCAAATTCAGCGACAGTTGCGGCTTGCCCGAAAACCGCTTATACGCAATGGAAAGAAAAGCCCGCAAGGCAAAACGCGGTTTATGGCGTTACCAAAACCCGACGCCCCCATGGAAATGGCGCTACCAAAACCGCCAATAACCGCATTCCCGCTCTGTTTCTCATGAAAACGGGGGCGGTATTACCGGGGGCGTTTTGTTATTGGGCTTTTGTTTTGTTGTAAAGGTGGGCGAAGCCGCAGGCGGTTAGGCGGGTGTCGTTGGCGTAGCGGTTTATTATGGATTCTTCCATTCCGCGCGATGTCAAAATGTCGCAAACCGCCGAGCGCAGGGCGGGTTCAAATACGGCGCGAAAGTTGTCGCCGTCTTGTGCCGCTGTCTTTTCCGCAAGTGCTTCCCATTCGTCCATTCTCTTTATTTGTTGCTCTGCCGCTTGCGGGGTGTTGTCTATCAATCCGTAATGCGTCAGGGCAAAGAATTTTGCCGGTAGCGCGCTTTGCAACTTTACCGATTCGCGCGCCGCTTGCAGGTTTAGTTGAGTCGGCGGCATTACCGGCATTACCGCGGCATCGCCGCTTGCATCATTGCCATAACAAACGCCAAAAGAATCCCCGGAGAAAACAACCCCCGCCGATTCGTCAAAAATACTCAGATGATGCCATGCATGCCCGGGCGTATAAATAGCGCGCAAAGTCGCGCCATTCAACTTTATGCTTTCGCCATCTTGCAAAGCATGCGTGCGGGTCTCAATAATCGGCAGCAGTTCGCCGTATTCGCGGTCGTAGAGTTCATCGCCATACAAACTCCGCACGGCGCGGGCGAGTTTCATTTGCGGGTTTGCCAGATGTTTGACGGCGGAAGGATGCGCGGCAAAAACGGCATTCGGCAAATGCCGCATCAAACTGCCCGCACAACCGCTATGATCCAAATGCGCATGCGTTGCAATCAGCCACTTAACGGCGGCGGCGGGAATATGCAACTCGTCCAGCGCGGCAAGAATCTGCCCTTCGCCGTTTTTGCCGCCGCAATCTATCAGCGCGCAATCTTTGCCGGAATCGCCGCCGGTTATCAGATACGCACAAGTGCCGCCGGGTTTGACATGCAGCACATCTATCAGATGGATATTACCGGCGACCGCTTTCATCAATCAATTAATTCGGATTAACCAAAAACCGCCCGGATACTTCGCCGTCCAATATCTTCCGCGCCGCCGCCGGAGCATCGGCAAGCGCGCATTCATCGGCAAACACCTTTTCGTAATCATCGGCGGCAAGGGTATCGGCAAGAAGTTGCCATGCTTGCACCCGGCGGTCTTGCGGTATCATTACCGAATCCACACCGTCCAAACGAACGCCGCGCAAAATAAACGGCATTACCGTCGTCGGCAAATCAAAACCGCCCGCCAAACCGCAAGCGGCGACAACACCGCCATAACGGGTTTCGGCAAGCATTCTCGCCAGCACTTTGCCGCCGACGGTGTCTATGCCGCCGTGCCATTTTGCCTTTTCCAGCGGGCGGCAATCGGCGCTCATTGTTTCGCGCCCGATGACATCCGCCGCGCCAAGCCCGCGCAAATAATCGGCGGCGGCGGGACGGCTGACGGCAACAACTTCATAACCAAGTTTGGCAAGCAGCATTACGGCAAAACTTCCCACGCCGCCACTCGCCCCGCTGACGACAACCGCGCCGCCATCGGGCACATAGCCGCTTTCGCGCAGGGCGATGACGCAAAGGGCGGCTGTCGCTCCGGCGGTTCCGGCGAGCATTGACATTCGGGCGGTGAGTTTGCCGGGCATTGGCACCAGATCTTTGGCGGCGGTGCGGGCGTATTGCGAAAAGCCGCCGCTGTATTGTTCGCCCATTGCCCGCCCGTGCATGATGACATTATCGCCGGGGCGGTATTGGTCGGATGCCGACTTTTCCACAACTCCGGCATAATCCACGCCGGGGATGATGGGAAAAGCACGCAGGATTTTATTTTTGTTGCCGCAAAG
>JBPCWZ010000146.1:0-4525 GCA_051009015.1 Gammaproteobacteria bacterium
TTTTGCCGGGCTTTGCCCTGCAAAAGAATGGGACGCCCCTTCAGGGCTTGATATATGGGTAATGCCGTCACGGGGCGTTGCCCCGTGCTGTGAACAGGACGCCCTTTCAGGGCTATGACATAAAGGAGATTCCGGCTTACGCCGGAATGACGGGGTTTTGTTGGATTCCCGCTTTCGCGGGAATGACGAGGGGGGCGGGAATGACGAAGGGCGGGAATGACGAGGGGGGCGGTTAGGATGCGGCGAGTTTTTTTATCAGGCGCAAGTCGTCCCACGATTTGCGCTTGTCGGCGGGGGTGCGGAGGAGATATGCCGGATGATAACTTACCACCAGCCGGATGCCGCGATATTCATGCATGCTTTGGCGCGTTTGCGCTATGGGCGCATCGGCGCCCAGATGTGCCGCCGCAACCCTGCCGAGGGCGACAAGGAGTTTTGGTTTGACCAGTTCAATTTGACGATGCAGATACGGCAAACACGCCGCCGCTTCGGTGTTTTTGGGTGTGCGGTTTTGGGGCGGGCGGCATTTGACGACATTGGCGATATACACGCCGCTCTCGCGCGACAAGCCGATGGCGGAAAGCATCCTGTCCAGCAACTTGCCGGCGGCGCCGACAAATGGCTCGCCCTGCCGGTCTTCTTCCGCTCCCGGTCCTTCGCCGACAAACATAATATCCGCTTCGGTATCGCCAATGCCAAAAACCGGCTGTTTGCGCTTTTGGCATAACTCGCATTTGACGCAGGAATGCACGGTTTGATATAACGCCGCCCAATCCATCTTTGCGATATTGGCGGCAATGACAACCGGCGGCTTTTCGCCGACAACCGCCGCCGGTTTTTTGGCGATGACATCGGCGGCGGGTTTGGCTTTTGCATCGCCGCTTGCAACTTTGGCGACTTCCGCCGCCGGTGCGACTTTCGCGCTTTTGCCTTCCGCCGCAGTGTCGGCGGCGGGGGCGCACAACCGCCATTGCGGAAGTAATCCGAGTTCTTTGAGAATGTCCGGCGGGTGTGTCATTGTTGTCCTTGCATTATTCTACGGATATCGGCAAGCGATTCGTGCGTGCCGATATCCGCCCACAAACCGCCAAAGCATTCGCAACTTGCATCGCCGCTTGTCATCGCCCGGCGGATAACCGGCAATAACCCGGCTTTGTCGCCCGGGGTGATGGCGGAAAACAAATGCGGATGATAAACGCCGATGCCGGTATAAGTATGCCCGCCGCCCTGCCGCAAAACGCCGCCTTCGCAATCAAAATCGCCGCGGGGTTTTTGCGGCGGGTTTGGCGCGAGGATAAGATGACATCCATCAACGGCGAAGTTATGCAATCGGGCAAAATCATAATCGCAAACAATATCGCCATTGACAAGCAAAAAAGGTTTGCCGGCGGGCAACAACCCGCGCGCCAGAGCAAGGCGAATGCCGCCCGCCGCCCCGAGCGGATGCGTTTCCGCCGATAATGTCGCGCCGCTTTCGTCAACAACGGCGGCGATTTGTTCGCCCAGATGGGCGGCATTGACTACAATATCGTCAAAACCGGCGGCGCGCAATAATCGCAACTGCCGCACCAGCACACGCTCGCCGCCGATAACAAAAAGCGGCTTTGGCGTCTTTGCCGTCAGCGGCATCAGGCGCGCGCCAAAACCGGCGGCAAGCACCATCGCTTTCATCGCAACCCCCGCACAAAACGCCCCAACCCGGCAAGTTCCGGCACACAATCGCAGGCATGCAAAAGATGACGGCGGGCAAGCGGCATCGGGCGCAAAAATCCGCGCTTGCCGTCGCGCAAAACCAATCGGGCAAAAATCCCCAGCACTTTCAACCCGCGCTGCGCGGCGGCGATATTAAACATCCGCCAGCATTCGGCAAAACTTTCCGGCAAATGCGCGCCGTTGTCTTTCGCGCAGCGGCGGTAATGGCGAAGCATTCTTTTTTGTTCGGCGGCATTCCAATAAGTATACGCATCGCGAAGGAGCGATGCTACATCATAAAAAGGCGAGCCGCAAACGGCATCCTGAAAATCCAAAACGCCCGGGCTGCGCCTGCCGACAACCATCAAATTGCGCGAATGATAATCGCGATGCACAAGCACATTGCCCTGCCGCAACATTTCGGCGGACAAAAAATCGCGCGCTTGCGCCAATATCTTGCGCGCCGCCGCCGATGGCGTTTGATGCAGATGACGGCGGCAATACCAGTTGTCAAACAACAGCATTTCCCCGCGCAGCATTTTGTCGTCATAACTGCAAACAAAATCGGGCGGCGCAAGCGTTTGCATTGTCGCCAAAGCGCGAATGGCGGCGTTGTAAAGCGCGCCGATGGTCTTTTTTTTGCGGGCGCGCAAATACCACTCGTCGCCAAAATCTTCCAGCAAACAAAACCCGCCGTCGGCGGCGATAACTTCCGGCACCGTCATCGCCCCGCCAAAAACCCCGCGCATTTTGACAAAAGTATCAACGCCGCCCGCATTGTCCATCATCAGCACAAAAGCCCCGCCCCTGCTATCCGTCACCCGAAAATAACGCCGATGACCGGCATCGCCGGCCATCGGCATGCGGCGGCATTTGCCGATGGTCTTTTGCAGCCACACATCGGCGGCGGCGGCGGCTTTTTGCGCTGCGGCGGTAGAATGATATTTTTGGCGGTTTGGCATTGGCGAAAGGATTCCATTTTAATCTACTTGCGGCGGTGCTTGCATTTTTTGCGGCGGGCGTCATCGGGGCTTTTGTATTGACGGCGGCGGCGGCGGCGCAAACCCTGCACCTGCAAGCGGACGACATCCGGGGCGACACGCGGCATATCACGGCAAGCGGCAATGTCAAGGCGCATTCGGATTCTGGGCTGCTTTGTGCCGCGCAGATGCGCTATGACCGGCAAAGCGGCATTGTGCGGGCTTTTGGCGAAGTGCGCGCCGAACTGGACGGCGGCGCCATTACCGGCGAAAGCGCTCTTTTTGATTTGCGACAGCGGCGCGGCGAGATTGACGCATTTCACGCCGACCTCGGCAAAAGCGGCGGCGAAAGCGGCGGCGAAAATCAACTGCAAGCCGAAGGGGCGAAGTTATTCTTACACGGCGCGACCATCAGCGCCGCCGAGATGACGCTGAGCAGTTGCCCGGCAAACAGCCGCGACTGGCAAATCGTCCTGTCTGGCGCGCAAGCCGACACCGATGCCGAAGTGGTCAGCGGGCGCGGGGCGCGTTTGGAGTTTGGCGGCGTGCCTGTTATGTGGCTGCCTTTTGGCTCGTGGTATTACGGCGATGACAAAAAGAGCGGTTTTCTGACGCCGCGCTTTGGCTATCGTTCGGACGGGGCGGATGTCGCCGCGCCGTATTATTATTATTTGCGCGATAACTACGATGCGACCATTACGCCGAGATGGACGCAAAAACACGGATTATTATTATCGGGCGCGGGGCGGTATTTGTTTGCCCGTTCGGGCGGCGGGGCGGTTTTGGAATGGCTGCCGTTTGAAGAACAACAACGCGGGCGGCAGCGGTTTTGGCACGGCTGGCGCGGCAGCGGCGCGGGCGGGGAATGGCAGGCGACACTGCACGCCGAAAATGTATCGGATGCGGCATATTACAAAGATTTCAGCAACACGCCGGAAGAACTGGCGATTCGTCATCTGCCGCGCGCGGCGGCATTATCCTACCGGCGCGGCGGATGGCATTTGCGGGCGGCGGCGGAAGATTACAAAGTTTTGCGCGCAGACCACAAACCGCCGCACGATATTTTGCCGATGGCGCAAATCAACGGCGGCGGCGAAGGCATAGTGGGCAGATGGTCGGCGCAAACGCAATATGCCAACTTTCGGGCGAATGACAAAGAAGCACCGGAGGGCGGGCGATTGTTTGCGCTTGCCCGGTTGGAGCGCGATTGGTTTTGGCGCGGCATCGCGCTGACTCCGATGGCGGGTGTGCATGCGAGCGGTTATCGTTTGCGCGATGAAGATGCGCCGGGTTTTGCCGTGCCGTTTTTTCGGCTGGATGCGCGGCGGCGGTTTTTGTGGAAGGATGCGCCGATGGGCGCGGCGGAAGCGAAATGGCGGGCGGCGATGGTCTATGCCCCGCAAGTGCGCCAGCACAATGCGCCGCTGTTTGATACCGAATTACTGCAATTGAATTCGGCGCGGGTGTTTGATTGGAATCGTTTTGTCGGCGGCGACCGCGCGGCGGATGCGCGTTTTTTGGCTTATGGCGCGGAGTTGCGGCGGCGGGGTGCGGACGGCGGCGAAGTGTTTTTTGTCGGCGCGGCGCAGCGGTATTATTTTCGCGCCCCGCGCATAACACTGGCATCGGAAGACACGCCGCCGCAGCGCGGTTTGGCAAACTTGCTTTTGGATTTGCGCGCACGACCGGCGCGGAATTGGCGTTTGGAAAGCGCAGCGGAATGGCAACCTTCGGACGGCGTCATCCGGCGTTTTTATGCCGATTTGCGGGCGGATTTTGGCGGCGGCAAACTTATGCGGGCGGGAGTGTTGCTGGAAGAAGACGAAAGCATTACATGGGGCGCGGCGGCGCCG
>JBPCWZ010000147.1:0-7811 GCA_051009015.1 Gammaproteobacteria bacterium
ACAAAAGGAGAAAACAATGGAAAATAACACCGCCAAAAGCGGCTTTTGGAGCGGCATCCATCCGGGGATGGGGATTGCTTCCAAAGGGATTATCGCGGCATTTGTCGTTTTTACGGCGCTCAATGTGGAGTTCGCGGGCGGACTTTTCTCCTCCATTCGCGGCTGGGTGGAGGCGACTCTCAACTGGTATTACATTACCGCCGTGACGGTGATGCTGTTCGCCTGCTTCTTTCTGATGTTCTCACGCTACGGCAACATTCGCCTCGGCGATGACGACTCGCGCCCCGAGTTTCGCAACTTTTCGTGGTTTGCGATGCTTTTCTCCGCCGGCGTTGGCATTGGCATTTTGTTTTTCGGCATTGCCGAGCCGATGTTTTATTTTGACGACACGCAACCGTGGGGGTATCCGAATAATCCCTTTGCCGCCGGTGCCGGTGCGATGACCGAAGAGCGGGCGATAGCGGCGATGCGGGTGACTTATTTTCACTGGGGCTTTCACGGCTGGGCGATATATGTCACCGTCGGTTTGGCGCTGGCGTATTTCGGCTTTCGGCGCAAACTGCCGCTGACTTTGCGCTCGGCGCTGTATCCGCTCATCGGCGACAAGATATACGGCAATATCGGGCATGCCGTGGATTTGCTTGCGGTGTTCGGCACGGTATTCGGTGTTGCGACTTCGCTCGGCTTGGGCGTTTCGCAAATGGCGGTTGGCTTAAATCATCTGTTTGGCATTGACGCCGGTTTGACAACGCAAATCGTTCTCATCGCCGTTATTTCGGTAGTGGCGACTTTGTCGGCGGTGTCGGGAGTCGGCAACGGCATCCGCATTATCAGCGAGTGGAATATTTATTTGTCCGTTGTTTTGCTGGCGTTCTTTTTGTTTGGCGGTCCTTTTCAGTGGCTGATGGGCTTTTTCGTTACGACATTCGGCGATTATTTGTGGAATGTCATCCCGATGGGCTTCCAAACTTTCAATACCGAAGGCGACAGCGCATGGCAGGGCGGATGGACGATATTCTACTGGGGCTGGTGGATATCGTGGGCGCCGTTTGTGGGGATGTTTATCGCCCGCATATCGCGCGGGCGCACCATTCGCGAGTTTATGGTCGGCGTGATGTTTGTGCCGACGACCATCGCGTTTTTCTGGCTGTGCATGTTTGGCGGCAATGCAATGTATTTGGAATTGCAAGCGGCGAAGCAAAGCGGCGGCGCAGAAACGGCGGGGATTATAGACCTTGTGCGCGCGTGGGATTTGCCTTCGGCGCTCTACGGCACGATAGACCAAATCACGACTCTCAGTTGGCTGAATTGGATAATGGCGGCGCTGGCGACTTTTTTGCTGGCGACATGGTTTATCACTTCGTCCGACTCCGGCACTTTGGTTATTACCACAATGCTAAGCATGGGCAGCGACAACCCGCCGCAAAAGTTCCGCATTATCTGGGGTTTGGGCGAAGGATTGGTCGCCGCCGGTTTGCTGGCGGCGGGCGGCTTAAAGGCACTGCAAACCGCATCCATAGCGGCGGCTTTGCCAGTCAGCGTTGTGATGCTGTTGATGACCTGGGGCTTATTCCGCTCTTTGGCGACAGACCCGTATATCATAGCCCAAAACAAAGCCAGAGCACCAACAACCGGCTAACCCGAAAAAAACCGGCAACAAAAAAGCGCCCGCGCCAAAAACGCGGGCGCTTTGTTTTTTAACTTTGATATTGATAAGGCGGCAGGCGTTTGGTTGTTTGCTGCCATTGGGGGGTGGCGTATTTTGGCATGCCGTTGACATAAGGGGGGTAATCTTCTCCTTTGATGAGCGGGGCGAGATAGCGGCGGCATTTGGTTGTGATGAAATAGCCGTCTTTGCTAATAAATGACGGCGGCATCGCCCGCTCTTTGTTGGCGACTTTGGCAAGCGGGGCGGGTATGACTTTCCAGCGGTAAGGAGTGTCCGACAAGCGATGCAAAACCGGCATTATTCCGCTTTTGCCGTCGGCGGCATATCGGACGGCGGCGGCGGCAAGGGCTTCGGTTTGCAGTAAATCGGTGGTTGATGCCAGATGACGCGCCGAACGCTGGGCATAATCCGCAACCGCCCAATGACATTTGACTTTGGCATCAAGGCGAATCATCTCCGCCAAAACCGGCGCCGCGCCGCCAAGTTGCCGGTGCGCAAAGGCATCGCTGCCGCCCGCCGACAAAAACGCGCCGCGCTTGTCTCGCACGCCTTCGGATACGACAACAACCGCATAACCCGCATTATGCACTTTCTTTTGCAATGCATTGATGAACGATGCGCGAATGAAAGGTTTTTCGGGGAATAAAATAAGATGGCGCGAATCGTCCGCCGCCGCCAAACCGCCAGCCGCCGCCAGCCATCCGGCATGCCGCCCCATTACTTCCAAAACAAAAACTTTTGTTGAAGTCGCCGCCATCGCCGCCAAATCCAAAGTTGTCTCGGCGACGGTCGTTGCGATGTATTTTGCCGCCGAGCCAAAGCCGGGGCATGTGTCGGTCATCGCCAAATCGTTGTCTATGGTTTTGGCGATAGCGGTGACGGTCAGCGGGGCGCACAATGCCTTCGCGGCGCGGGTGATTTTGAGGGCGGTATCCGCCGAATCGTTGCCGCCGTTATACAAAAACACGCCGATATTGTGCGCGCGGAAAACGGCAAACAAACGCTCGTAAATGGCGCGGTCTTTTGTGTGCGGCGGAAGTTTGATCCTGCAAGAGCCGAAAGTCCCGCCGGGGGTGTGGCGCAACTTTTGCCAAATGCCAACCGGCGCGCGCCATGTTTCAATCAACTCTTCCTGCAAAACGCCGAGGATGCCGTTTTGTCCGGCATAAAACCTGCCGAGCCGCTTGTCTGCCCTTACCGCTTTTTCGGCAGCCGCCGCCGCGGCATTGATGACGGCGGTAACGCCGCCGCTTTGTGCATAGCAAACATTAATCGCGCCGTTTTTGACCGGCATGATATTATTTGCCGCCGGTCAAAAAGGCGATGATGTTTGCAGTAATGTCGTCCATTTCGCCGCCGCCTTCGGCGCGAAAATAGCGCACCTTGCCAACTTTGGCGGCGGCGGCATAATAATCGCTCAGCGGCAAAGTTTCCCGCCGATAAACCGCCAAACGACTGCGCACGGTTTCTTCCTTGTCGTCATCGCGGCGGATTAGTTCATCGCCGGTAATGTCGTCCCTGCCCGGTGTTTTTGGCGGGGCAAACTTTTGATGATAAACGCGACCGGAACCGGTATGCACCAGCCGCCCGCTCATTCTTTCCACAATGCTGTCGTCGTCCAAATCCAACTCGGCAACGGCATCGGGTTTTGCCGCACCGGCATCCAGCGCTTTCGCCTGCGGCAGCGTGCGCGGGAAGCCGTCAAACAAACAACCGCCGCTGTCTTGCAGTTTGTTTTCAATCATTCCCAAAATGACCGCATCCGGCACCAGTTCCCCGGCGTCCATTTTGCTTTTTGCCGCAAGCCCCAAAGTGCTACCGGCGGCGACTTCGGCGCGAAGCATATCGCCGGTGGAAAGATGCAGCAAGCCAAAGCGGTCGCACAACCGCGCCGCCTGTGTGCCCTTGCCGACTCCGGGCGGTCCCAACAATACAACGCGCATTCGCATAGCGGCAAATTATACACGGCAAGCGGAAAAAATAACGGCAAAATCATCGCCGCCCGAAAATGTTGTTATTTGTCGCGCGGCGACATGTGCAGGGTGATATCCAAAAACTCCTCCGCCAATTCCGGCTCGCGCGGAAAGGGGAAAACGCCGGTTTTGATAATCGCCCGCCAGACACTTTCGTCATATTCCGCATTGCCGCTTGATTTGATAATCTCCGGCGGCTCGCGCAACTCCGCCCTGCCCGTATCTATCGTTATCAGGCGAAAGACAATTATGACTTCAATATCGGCATCGTCCGGCACGCTTGCGGGATGACTGTGCGCCCTTTCTATGCGCCCGCGTATCTGCCCTTTGATTAATTGGCGTTCGTTGCCGATTTTTGTTTCACGGGCAACCCGCCGCGCTTCTTCGCGGTCGCGCGCTTCGGCTTCGCGCTGTTGTCGTTCTTCTTCCGCTTGTTGTTTTCGCGCTTCTTCCTCTTGCCGCTGTTGCTCTTCGGCTTCGCGCCGCTTTTGGGCTTCTTCCTCGCGCTGTTTTCGCTCCGCTTCTTCTTTTTTCTTTTTGACTTCATCCCGCTTTTGTTGTTCGCGTTTTTTCCGCTCTTTTTCCTTGCGGCGTTTTTCTTCTTCCTCTTGTTGTTTTTTCTTAAGCGCAATGTCGGCATCTGTCGCAGGTTTGGGCGCGGGCTTTGACGGCGCGGGTTTGGGTTCCGGTTTGGGTTCGGGCTTTTCGGCTTTTGTCGGCGGCGGCAGTTTGGGCGCGGGTTGTATAACTTGCGGCACAAGCGATATCTGCTCCACAAACACCGGCGTTGTTGCCGCGCTGAAACTGAAAGATATGCCCCAAAGGAGCGCAAACATCGTCAGGGCAAAAACCGCCGCCGCCTGCACGGCGGCTATCCATTTGCCCGGTTCGGGAGGCGGCTTTGGCAGGTGCAAGATTATTAAGATTCGTCGCCGGTTTTGACCGAAAGCGCGATTTGTTTGCCGCCGCGGATGCGCACTTTGCCGACAAAAAGCATCACATCGCCCAGCGGCGTATCTTTGTCGGCTTCAACGACAATCGGCGCATCCGCGCGCAAAACAAGAATGCTCTCAAGGCGCGCCAGCAATTCCCCCTCGCCGATATTTTTGGCGCTTTCGTCCAACTGCGGGTAGTTGATGGAAAAAGCCCCGTCCTCGTGGTAGGAGATAACAATCGCCCCGGCTTGTGGCGGCGGCACATCCGCCTCGCCGACACTCGGCAAATTAACCGCGCCCTGATTAAACAAAGGCGCGGTTATCATAAAAATAACCAGCAACACCAGCAGGACATCCAGATAGGGGACGACATTGATGCTGTTTATCGGCTGGCTGCGGCGGCGTCTCATATCATGTTGCGGTGCAAAATGTTGAGATAGTGATTGGCGAATGTGTCAAAACGCCCCGCCAACCTGTCCAGCCGACCGGTGTAATAGTTATACGCCACCAAAGCCGGAATCGCCGCCAGCAAGCCCATCGCAGTCGCCACAAGGGCTTCGGCGATGCCCGGGGCGACAAGCGCAATCGTCGCCTGCGAACTTTGGCTGAGCGATTGAAAAGCATTGATAATCCCCCATACCGTCCCCAGCAAACCGATATAGGGGCTGACGCCGGCGACGGTCGCCAAAAAAAGCATCTGCCGGTTTAGCATTGCTTCTTCGTGTTGTATCGCCGCTTGCATCGCCCGGCGCGTGCCTTCTATGATTAACTCGTTTTTGTTGCCGCCGCCGCCGCTTGCGCTGACGGCATCGGCATTGTGCGCTTTCATAAACTCCACTTGTCCGGCGCGAAAGATTTGCGCCAAACCCTGCTCGCCGTATTCTCCCGACTGCACCCGGGCGAGCAAACCGCCGAGTTCCGCCCCGCCCCAAAAATCATCCTCAAAAGCGCGGCAGTCGCTTTCGTACCTGCGCAGCGCCCGCCGTTTGCGGAAGATATGCCACAAAGTCAAATACAACAGCACCGCCAAAACCAGCAAAACCGCCTGCGCAACAGGGCTCGCCTGCAGGATAAGCGCTATCATTCCCTTTTCCATCGCGCTATTGTATATTATGAATCCTTGCCAAACAACGGCGGCGCATTGTTTTGCGCCAAACCCAGATGACGATAGGCGGGCGGCAAAGCCATGCGCCCGCGCGGCGAACGCGCCAAAAAACCCTCCTTGACAAGATACGGCTCTATGAATGATTCCAAAGTGTCCGATGATTCTCCGACCGTCATCGCCAAAGTGTCCAAGCCCACCGGACCGCCGCCAAAGCGCTCAATAATCGCCGACAAATAACGCTTATCCACGCCGTCCAAACCCGCGCTATCAACAGCCAAAACTTCCAAAGCGGCGGCGGCGGATGCCGCGCTGATAATGCCATCGCCTTCCACTTCGGCAAAATCGCGGGCGCGCTTAAGCAGGCGGTTTGCTATCCTCGGAGTCCGGCGCGAACGGCGGGCTATCTCGGCGGCGCCGCCATCGTCTGTTTTGATGCCGAGTATGCGGGCGCTGCGGGCGACAATTTGGCGCATATCGTCATCGCCGTAATATTCCAAATTGCCGATAATGCCAAAGCGGTCGCGCAATGGCGAAGTCAGCCGTCCGGCGCGGGTTGTCGCGCCGATGAGCGTAAAGGGCGGCAAATCCAACTTAATGGCGCGGGCGGCGGGACCATCGCCGATAACAATATCCAGCCGGAAATCTTCCAAAGCCGAATACATTGTTTCTTCAATCGCCGGATGCAGTCGGTGAATCTCATCAATAAAAAGCGTGTCGCCTTCGCCAAGCGCGCTCATCAAAGCGGCGATATCCCCGGCGCGCTCCAAAGCGGGACCGGAAGTGGAATGCAACTCGCCGCCCATTTCGCGGGCGATAATGATAGCCAAAGTGGTTTTGCCCAGCCCGGGGGGACCAAAAAGCAAAACATGATCCAGCGGCTTGCCGCGCGCTTTTGCCGCTTGAATGAAGACGCGAAACTGCCGCTTGAGGGCGGGCTGCCCGATATAATCGTCAAGCCGCGCCGGACGCAATGAAGATTCTTCCCCGCCCGGTTCCGCCGCCGCCGAAAGCGTATCCCGCCCCTCCAACTCCGCAACCATCATCGCTATTTTATCCCATCAATTCGCGCCGCCCGCTTGCGCCGCCTTTTATTCCTATATTCCTATCGCTTTGGAGTAGAATCCCGCCGATGGACAAGACGATGCCGATGGACGAAAGCACCTATCATAACCTTTGCGATGAGTTGTTTGCCGGAATGGAAACGCTGCTTGACGATGCCGATGCCGATTATTTTCGCAGCGGCGGCGTTTTGGAGATAGAAACGGAAAGCGGCAACAAAATCATCGTCAGCCGCCAAACGCCGCTGCGCGAGATATGGGTGGCGGAAAAAACGGCGGGCAGGCATTTCAAAATGCAAGACGGCGAATGGATAGACACCCTATCCGCCCGCCCCCTCCTGCCCTACCTGAAATCCCTGCTGGCGGATTAACCCCCTCCCCCGCCAAACCGGAAAGGGCGGCACAAAACAACCCCCGGCGGCAATTGTCAAACCCGCAGGCGACAGACAAAAGGAGCGCGGGGCTTTTAATGTAATGTTGTGCGCCGCCAATGTAAAAAGCCCGCCCCGTGATTATTGGCGCTATCAATAACAAAAAGATCACTGTGCAGTTTCGCGGGAATGACGGTTTCATTTGCCGATTGGGCGACATTATCGCGCCAGCGATGATAGTCGGTAATGGTAAAAGATGCCGAATGTCGGGCGGCGGCGGGTTGGATTGCCGAATGTTCGGCGGCTTCGGCTTTTGTTGTTTGCGCCGCTTCGGCGGGGCGCGGCGCTATGTTGTCAGCACCGCCCGCCGGATATGGCGGCAAAAGCCGTCTGCTCAAAGATCTCTGCCGTGCGCCGATGCCGATGATAAAAGTTCAGCGTGTTTGGGGTTGTTCATGTCCATTGTGCATTGTCATTGGCAAAACTTCACCGCGACATTACACACAAAAAATTACCCGTGTCAAGGGTTTTTGCCAAATTTTTACATTTTTTCATCTTTTCGCCATTTTTGCCATTTCCGCCCGCCGAGGGATAAAACGGCGGCGGATGTTGTTTGCCGGTGTTTTTTCTTTACAATATGCATCTTGTTATGACCGCCACCATTGCCGTTTCCGATGTTGCCGCGCCGATGACGCATCTG
>JBPCWZ010000148.1:0-3378 GCA_051009015.1 Gammaproteobacteria bacterium
AGCACGCGGATGGCAAGCGGGAATAACGGCGGATGGCATATTTCGCGGCGGCGACAAGTTGCGCTTTGCCTTCGGCGAAGAGATGGCAATACGCAGCGGGCAAATGCACCTGAACTACGCCCGCGCCACCAATGCCGAACTTGATACCGATACCCAACTGACCGTCAACCGCAGTTGGCGTCCCGTGCATGAAAGCATGGCACTATCCGCCCCGTCGCGCCCGATGATAAGCGCGGCTTATGGAATGCGCTTTGCCGACAATGCCAAACTATCCTTCGGCATAACCCGCACCTTCGGCAAACAAACCCAGGCGGCATTTACCTACCGCCAGAACTTCTAACTTTTCGCCCGATATGGCATTTTTGTCAAAAATGCTATTTAATCGTCCTGTTTGTGTTATATTGGGCGTTGTGATGTTGCTGATAAGCAAAATCCGATTCGCGGCTTTTTGCGCCGTGTTTGTGATTGCCCTGCTACTCGCCGCTTGCGGCGGCGGCGGCGGCGGCAATGATGGCGGCAATTCGGTCGCTACGCCAACTCCGGGGGGGGGGACTTCGGCGCCGGCGCCGGTTACGACGCGGATAACAACTACAATCACCGATACGCCGGTTACGACGTGGATAACAACTACAATCACTGATGCACCGGTTACGACACACATAACAACGATAACTCCCGCGCCCGCGCCGGTTACGACGCGGATAACAACCACAATCACCGATACACCGGTTACGACACACATAACAACGATAACTCCCGCGCCACCGCCGGTTACAACGCAGATAACAACTACAATCACCGATACGCCGGTTACGACACGGATAACAACGATAACTCCCGCGCCACCGCCGGTTACAACGCGGATAACAACTACAATCACTGATACACCGGTTACGACGCGGATAACAACGACAACTCCCGCGCCGCCGCCGGTTACAACGCAGATAACAACTACAATCACCGATACGCCGGTTACGACGACAATTACAAACACGCCGCCGCCGGTTACGATTTCTATAACTACGACTATCACAAACCCGCCTGAAACGGCACGCCCCCCGGAAAGACCGAACAGGGAAACACCGACAAATCCAACAAACCCCGCCCCGGAAATGCCGGAGACGGGGACAGAGCCAAATCCGGGGGAGGTTGTGGTCAATATAGCCCGCAGTGCAAGCCAATCTTTCGGCATATCCGTAACCCTTTCGCTAACGACAAACCAAAACCAGCAGTATGTTGTGGAACCTTCCACTATTACCACCTCCGTTAATATCGGCGACAGGGCGCGGGATGTTGCTTTTGTTTTTACCGTCACGCAAACCGTAAGCGAAGATTCCCGCCTTATTGCCGAGCCGATGCCGGTGTTTGACATGACTTTGCCGCCCGTAGCCGATGACGAAATAAAAGTGACACCGGAGAATATACCCGCGCCCAATGATTCGGACGGGGTAGATTACCGCTCCGATGTTGAATTTATGGCAAATCCGGCACTCGCCGTCATCAATGCCGATGCCGCTTATCAGCGCGGTTATTGGGGGCAGGGTGTAACCGTCGCCGTAGTTGATGCATGGTTAAGTATAACGGCGGATTTTGTGGGGGAGGAATTCGGCAACCGTCTTGTGCCGTCAATACCAAACGCCATCGTCACCCAGTATAAGCATGACGGCTCTGGGCGGATAGAATCTATCCGCCAAGCCGCGATTATCGGTGCCGCGCGAAACGGCAGCGGCATACAAGGCGTTGCTCCGTCGGTTCATATTTTGCCGGTTTTTGAAGAGGGTTTTTATGGTTACCCTGTGGTTGAACCGCTTTGGGACTATGAAGTTGTCTATCATCCTCTGTGCAATTGCTACTTGGATACTTTTGATGTCTTAGCGTATCCGCACGACATTTTGCTGTCCGCTGTGACAAAAAACGCCCCTATTATAAACATTTTTTTTCAACACCACATTTATGGCAATCAAGTGTATGGTGAAAACACTTATGACGCCGATGCCGGAGTTATCAGGAACCACAGCCTCCACAACCGCATAACTAATCATTATCTTTCTCAGGGCATCCCTTCGTCATGGCTGGATAATTGGCACGAAGGCATACTCGCCCCGTTTCATCCTTACGAAGCCCTCCAGTGGCGGCTGGACATTCACGCCATTGCCACTGTCAGCAAGGACAGGGATTTTGTCGCGGTTTGGGATGCGGGCAATGGCGGCTGGCACACAGGGGGGCGGGTCGCTCTTTACGGATATTCGCCTGAGGAGGATTATTACACCACCCCCGAATATATTCTTCAATCCCTCTACTATTCCATTCAAATCAGGGATTACGATTATCCGACTGCGGTTGCGGCGCAAACCTACAACATGACCATAAGCATTACCAGCGGGTTGATTTCCATTACCACCGGAATTATCGGCGATAGACATAGACAGCAGGATTATGTATTTACCATAACGGGCGGCATCGCCCGCCGCATTGATGGCGACGTTCATATTCCTTTCACGGCGGGCAGAAACCTTACTTTCACCGCTCTCGGCAAGCCGGTCACGATATCCGCCTATCAGATAAATGAACCGTCGCACTGGGGTTTGGCGCCGAGATACGCGCCGGAACTTTTGGGCAAATGGATAGTCGCCGTTGCCGTTGACAATCAGGGAACTATCGCCCATTTTTCCAACGGCTGCGGGCTGGCGAAATATTGGTGTTTGGCGGCGCCGGGCGTGTCCATTCTTGCCTACGACCATAACGGCTCTTTGACAGCCAGAAGCGGCACAGGTCATGCCGCCGCGCATATTAGCGGCGCGCTTGCTTTATTAAAAAGCCGCTTTCCGGATATGCCGATGTCGGTTATCGCCGCTATTTTGATGAATACCGCCGAGGATTTGGGCACGGTGGGCGTTGATGAAATATACGGGCACGGAATGATAAACATATCCGCCGCCATCAATACGCAAGACAGCGCACATTTGGTTTTTCCAAACGGCGAAGACGAGGCGGGCGGCAATAATACCGGCAATGCGGTCAATGCCGCAAGCACCGCTCCGCCGCCGCTATTGGCGCTTGGCAAAGTGCGATTGCCGCATGCTTTTGCCGATATTGGCGGGCAGATTGGCGGGGTGCATTCTGCGGTGCGCTATTTGGATGATAGGTATTATGATGCGCCCGTTAATGTGGATATCGCCGCCGCGCCGAAGTTGTCGCCGATGCGCGCGGTTGATAACTTGTGGGATGATGATTATGGCGGGGATAATAATGGCGATATTGACAATGCCAACTTTTTCGTGCGCCGTCAGGGCAATGGCGCTTTGCGCGCCGCCGGGGGCAACTATCATCAACTGCAGTTGCGGCATCATTGGTTTGGCGATGCGCCGGTTTGGAATG
>JBPCWZ010000149.1:0-12453 GCA_051009015.1 Gammaproteobacteria bacterium
TCGTTTTGTCGCAACCCGCCGCCGGTTTGATGACGGTGACGATAAGCGGCGTCGGCTTTACGCTTGTCGGCGGCGAGTATGTCCGCTCCGGATATACCGGGCAGGATACTTTGACTTTGCGCTTTATTACTTCGTGCAGTGTCCGCGAAGGTTGCGATGGCAATGCTTTCGGGCTGACGACCGACGCGAATCGCAACGACCGCATCGCCGCATTCCGGGCGATGGATTTGGAAACGATGCGTCAGTTTGCCGCCACCGGCGCGGATTTGAACGAGGCGGTGGAAAGCCCGGATGCCCGCCATCTTTTACTTTACTATCTTGCCAATGCGACATTTACCGGCACGCCCCATCCGCAACTTGCCAAAATGTCCGTGATGATATCCGCCGGTGCCGATGTCAATCGCAAGGCGGAAAACGGACATGCAATGCTGCATTTTTCGGCATTGGAAAGAGCATCCACACGCCGCCCGCTGGAAGCACTGCTGGCGATGGATGGCATATCGGTCAACATTACAAGAGACGACGGCGATACGCCGCTTGACCGGATAGCGGTGTTTCATGCATTTCTTGAAGGGAATACACGGCTTGAGGAAAATGCCCGTGTATTGAGAGAAGCGGGCGGGATATGCATAAGGCGCACAAACACAACCATCTGCGGCGTCGCCCAACAATCGCCCAACATTTCCCTGCCAAACAACGCCAACAAAACTTTCATCATCCGCGGCGACAACTTAAACACCCCCGGCGTCATCGGCAACCTATCAACCACGCCCGAACAATAACCCCCCATAGATTCCCGCCCGCGCGGGAATGACGGAAGAGGCGGGAATGACATTAAAGGGACGCGGGCGGCGGTATAATTGCCCTTACCGCAAACAGGATGCATTCTTAAAATGACAAACGACAAAATGCCGGTTTTTGCCTTTGGCAGCCGCGTTCGGCCTTCGCCCTATTTTGAGGCGACTTTGCGCTGGGGCGCGAGTGCCTTTACGACTTACAACCACACTTGCATGCCGGCGCGATATGGCGACGGCAGGCAGGAATATGTTGCGCTGACGACTGCCGCGACTTTGTGGGATGTCGCCGCCGAGCGGCAGGTGGAAATAAGCGGCGCCGATGCTTTTGCCTTTGCGCAGTATCTGACGCCGCGCGATTTGTCATCTTGCGCGCCGGGCAAATGCCGTTATGTCCTCATTACAAATGCCGAAGGCGGTGTTATTAATGACCCTGTGCTTTTGCGCCTTGAAGAGAATCTTATTTGGCTTTCCGCCGCTGATTCGGATTTGATGTTGTGGTGTCGGGGTATTGCGGCGGGCGGCGGTTTTGATGTTGTGTTGCGCGAGCCGGATGTTTCTCCTTTGCAGTTGCAAGGTCCGAAGGCGGCGGATGTCGCCGCAGCGATGTTTGGCGAGTGGGTGCGGGAGTTGGCTTATTTTCATTTGCGGCGGTTTGATTTTGAAGGCGCGCCGCTTGTTGTTTCGCGCACCGGTTGGAGCGGCGAGCGCGGTTATGAAATATACCTTTGCGACGGCGAGCGCGGCGATTGGCTTTGGGAGCGCATTATGTCTGCCGGCAAACCTTTCGGCATTTGTCCCGCCGCGCCTTCGGCGGTGCGGCGTATTGAGGGCGGCTTGCTTTCTTACGGCGCGGATATTAATGGCAAAGATACGCCGATGCATCTGGGCTTGGAGCGGCTGGTGCATCTTGACGGCGATTTTGATTTTATCGGCAAGCGCGCTTTGCGGGCGCAAAAAAGTATCGGGCGAAAACTTGCCGGGGTTGTTTTGGACGGCTCTCCTTTTGTTGCGCCTTTGGCGAGATGGCGCAATGTGTTGGATATTCCCGGCGGGGCGCGGGTTGGCAAAGTGCGCAGTGCCGTTTATTCGCCGAGGTTGCAAAAAAATATTGGCATCGCAATGCTGGACAATCCGCATAACGATATCGGCGCGCAACTTTATGCCGAAAGTATCGGCGGCGATGACGGGCGGCGGCTGCGGGTTTGTCAAATGCCGTTTGTGGATAACTCTGCCGCCGGATAGATATGATGGATACTGCAGGATTAAACAAAAACCGCGCTAACTATGTGCCGCTTTCGCCGGTGAGTTTTTTGCTGCGCACGGCTCGCGCTTATCCGCAGCGCACTGCCATTATCTACGGGCGGCGGCGGTTGTCGTGGTCGGCTTTGTATTCCCGCTGCGCGCGGATGGCGGCATCTTTGGCAAAGCGCGGCATCCAAAAAGGCGATGTTGTTTCTTTTGTCGCCGCCAATACGCCGGAACTTGTTGAGGCGCATTTTGCCGTGCCGATGGCCGGGGCGGTTTTGAATGCCGTCAATGTCCGGCTGGACATTGACACGATGCGCCATATTTTTGAACATGGCGAAGCGAAGATGGTTTTTGTTGATGGCGAGTTTTCCGCCAAAGTCGGCGCGGCGGTGGCAAAGATGAAAAAGCCGCCGGTTGTTATTGATATTCCCGATGACGAAAACGGCATTTGCGAAAATATCGGCGCGTGCGATTATGAAACTTTGCTTGCCGAAAGCGGCGGCGAAGAGTTGTGCATTATGCCCGATAACGAATGGCAGCCGATAACATTGAACTACACTTCCGGCACGACCGGCAAGCCCAAGGGCGTGGTATATCATCATCGCGGCGCGTATTTGATGGCAATGGGCAGCATTCCGGCATGGGATATGCAAAAGCACGGCGTTTATATTTACAGCGTGCCGATGTTTCACTGCAACGGCTGGGGTTATGCATGGACGCAAACACTCCTCGCCGGGACTATTGTGTGCTTGCGCAAGGTTGATGGCGGCGATATTTTGCGTTTGATACAAGAACACAAAGCCGATTCGCTCGGCGGCGCGCCGGTTGTTTTGGCGATGCTTGCCGAAGCGGTCAAGAATATCAAAGGCGGGAAGTTGCCGCATGCGGTCAAAGTGATGACCGCCGGCGCGCCGCCTCCGCCCGCTGTTTTGGCGGCGGTGGAAGAAGCGGGTTTTTCTGTGACGCATGTTTATGGGCTGACGGAAACATTCGGGCACACGACTATTTGCGCGCATCAGGAGGAGTGGGAATCTTTGCCGCCGGATGAGCGCGCGCAGATGCAGGCACAACAGGGAGTCGGTTATCCCATATTGCAGGATTGGGCGGTTTTGGATTCGCACGGCAACCCCCTGCCCGCCGACGGCAAAAGCATGGGCGAGATAGCACTTCGCGGCAATACCATCATGAGAGGGTATCTCAAAGACCCGCAAGCAACGGCGGCGGCTTTTTGCGGCGAATGGTTTCTCAGCGGCGATTTGGCGGTAATGCATCCGAGCGGTTATTTGCAGATAAAAGACCGCCTGAAAGATGTCATCATTTCCGGCGGCGAAAACATATCTTCGGTGGCGGTGGAAGCCGCCCTTTGCGCGCATCCTTCCGTTTTGCTGGCGGCGGTGGTGGCAAAGCCGGATGACAAATGGGGCGAGACGCCCTGTGCTTTTGTGGAACTTCGCCGGGGGGCAGAGGCAAGCGCGGAAGAACTGATGAAGTTTTGCCGCGCCAAACTTGCCGGTTATATGCGCCCGCGCTATGTGATTTTTGGCGAACTGCCCAAGACGGCGACCGGCAAAATCCAAAAATATCAACTGCGCGAGCGCGCCAAAACACTCTAACTTACAAGTGTCCAAAGGCAAGGGCGGGTTTTTGTCGCTGCGCCGTTTGATGGCGGCGTTTGCGGCGTCGGTTGCCGGTTTGCGCTGTGTGTTTTTGGAAGAGGCGGCTTTTCGTTTGGAAGTGGCGATTATTGCCGTGCTTTTGCCGGTAGCATTGTTTGCCGAGATTACCGCCGGACAAAAAGCGCTTTTGATAGCGGTGTTATTGCTGGTGCTTGTCGCCGAGTTAATCAATAGCGCCATTGAAGCGGCGGTGGATTGGACGGCGCAGCAACTGCCGCCCGAAAGCCGCCGTCATCCGCTGGCGGCAAAAGCCAAAGATGCCGCATCGGCGGGAGTTTTTATCTCCGTCATTATTGCCGCCGTTGTTTGGCTGCTGGTATTTTTCGGATAGATAAAACAATGCGCGAGCGTCCGGCGGGTTTGATAGCGGGCATTACCGGCGTTGCGGTTTTGTCGCCGGATTCCTTGTTATTGCGTTTTGCCGACTGCGAGGCATTTGCCGCATCCGCCGTGCGCGGTTTGATGATAGCGCTGGCGGCGCTGGCATTGTTTGTTGTTTTCCCATCCTTGCGGCGGGGGTTTCGCTGGCGTCCGATGCTTTTGTATGCGGCGGTTTTTGGCATCGGCACGGTGTCCTTTGCCTTGTCAATCAAATACACCTATATCGCCAATACTCTGGTTATCATCGCCTCTTCGCCCTTGCTCGCCGCGATTGGCGCGCGCTTGTTTATCGGCGAAGTTGTTGCGGTGCAAACATGGCTGGCGGCGGTTGTCGTTGCGCTGGGCGTTTTGGTGATATTTCTTTTGCGCCCGGACTCTGCGGCGGAAAGTATCGGCATTGGCGATTTGCTGGCACTCGGGGCGGCGGCATCGCTTGCCGGCACAAGCATTATTTTGCGAAAGCACCGGACGATGGCTGCCGGTCCCGGTTTGATGATGGGCGGGTTTTTTGCCGCATTGCTGAGCGCGCCTTTTGCCGATTATGCGGATATTAGCACAAGCGATTTTGCCTGGCTGACATTGAACGGCGTAGTTGTCGTGCCGGTGGCGTTTTTATTGACGGCATATGCCGCGCGGCGTTTGCCGCCGCCGGAGACGACATTGTTGTTTTTGCTGGAGACGATATTCGGCTCGGTTTTGGCATTGTTGTTTTTGGGCGAGTTTCCGCCGCAAACAACCATCGGCGCGGGCGTGATAATCCTCGGCGCGGTTTTGGCGCATTCATTCTGGGCGTTGCGGCGCGGCTGACATTGTTGTGGTTTTTTTGCCGCGCGAAAATAAGGCGCAAAAATAAAAACGGTTGTTTTGGCGCTCTTTTGCCTTAAAATCGGCAAAGGCGCGGGATGCCCCGCGAGGCAAAAACACAAGGAGCGGAAAAATGTTTATCGTTGATTGCGATGTCCACAACAACTGGAACTCGGCCGATGTCCTCCTGCCCTACCTGAAAGATTGGTGGCGGGATTTTTATTTGCGCGGCGAGCGCACGGGCCCGCCCGGCTCTTTCCCGCACGGGCATCGGGCGTGGTTTCACCCCGAAGATTTCAAGCGGCAGGATGTCCAGCCGCAAAGCGAGGAGGATAACTACGCCATTATGAAGGCGAAGCATCTGGACGCCAACAAGATTGATGTCGCCATCCTCACCGGCGACGAACCTTTGGAGGCATCCACGCTTGGCAACCCGCATCTGGCTGCGGCGCTGACCGCCGCCTACAACGACTGGCAAATAGCGGAGTGGCTGCCGAAAGACGAGCGTTTTTACGGCTCCATCATCATCGCCCCGCAGGATCCGCAACTTGCGGCGCAAGAGATTCGCCGCCTGGGGTCGCATCCGCGGATGGTGCAAGTAATGGCATCGCACGGCTCGGTAATGCCCTATGGCGACCCGTTTTATCATCCCATTTACGAAGCATGCGCCGAGGCGGGTTTGCCTTTTGCCATTCATCTGGGCGGCAACGGCGGCATTAATACCGCGCCTTTTGCCAACGGTTCGCCGCGCTATTATTGCGAAGCGCACACGCTTTTTACGCAACCCGCGCAGACGCATCTGGTCAGTATGGTGATGAACGGCGTTTTTGAGAAGTTTCCGCAACTGATGTTTGTCATTGTGGAATGCGGCGTTTGCTGGGTGACGCCATTGCTGTGGCGGTGGGATTCCAATTGGAAAGCGCTGCGCAAGGAAACGCCGTGGGTGAAGAAGTTGCCGTCGGAATATTTCTTTTCCAATGTGCGCATGTCGTCTCAGCCGCTTGAAGCCCCGCCGGACAAAGAATCGCTGTGGTCGTTGTTGTCGGCGATGAATGCCAAAGACACGCTGATGTTTGCCTCCGACTATCCGCATTGGGACCAGGACGAGATAACCGCGCTGCGGATACCAAAAGAATGGCGTGATAACTTCTTCGGCGGCAACGCCCTCAAAACCTACCCGCGCCTGCAAACCGGCGGCGCACAACAAGCGGCATAACAAAAGGCGGGAGAATGACAAAACACAAGATATGCGCCGCCGCCGAACTGCCGCCGGGGGCGAAGAAAGTCATTACCATCGGCGCGCGGCGCATTGGTGTTTTTAATGTCGGCGGTGCATATTATGCCCTTGCTGATGTTTGCCCGCATCAGGGCGCGAGCATTTGCGAAGGTCCCGTTTGCGGGACGAATGCGCCGGTTGATGATTACCGCTATGAGTTTGCAATGGACGGCGAAGTCGTCCGCTGCTCGCGGCATGGCTGGGAGTTCAGCATCAAAACCGGCGAATGCATTGGCGTTGATGGCGTGCGCACAAAAACCTATCCGGCAAGCGAAGAAAACGGCGAAGTTTTCGTTTCCTTTTAATAAGGGATAACAAAGGGAGAAAGGCAAATGAGCGATATTGATTCGGTACTTAAGGAGACGCGCGCTTTTGCGCCGCCCGCGGGTTTTGGCGATGCCAATGTCCCTTCGCGGGCGGTTTATGACAACCTTGTCAAAGAAGCAGGGGAAGATTGGCTTGGCTTTTGGCGGCGGCATGCCGAAGGCGAGATAACATGGCAAAAGCCGTTTTCGCAAGTGTATGACGGCGCGCGCGCGCCTTTTCACAAGTGGTTTTGCGGCGGCAAACTCAACATATCGGCAAACTGCCTTGACCGTCATATAGCGGAGAGCGGCGACAAAACGGCGATTATTTGCGAGCGCGATGACGGCAAGACCGAAACGCGCACCTATCGCGAGATGCTTGCCGAAGTTTGCCGCTTTGCCAATGCCCTGTCGGCGATGGGCGTGAAAAAAGGCGACCGCGTTATTATCTATATGCCGATGCGCACGGAAGCGGTCGTAGCGATGCAGGCATGCGCAAGATTGGGCGCGGTGCATTCTGTTGTGTTTGGCGGCTTTTCGGCAAAATCCCTTGCCGAGCGGATAAAAGATGCGGGCGCGGTTGCCGTCATTACTGCGGACGAAAGCGTGCGCGGCGGCAAAACCATCCCGCTGAAAAAAACCGTGGATGATGCCTTGGAAATGGCACCGGGCATTATTAAAAAAGTTGTCGTTTTGCGCCGCACCGGCGGCGATGTATCTTTTGACGACTCCCGCGATATTTGGTGGCATGATGCCATTCGCGAACAGGCAAGCGAGCGCGAGCCGGAAATGATGGATGCCGAAGACGCGCTTTTTATTCTCTACACTTCCGGCTCCACCGGCAAGCCCAAAGGAATACTGCACACTTGCGGCGGTTATTTGCTGGGGGCGATATTATCCATGCGCTGGGTTTTTGACTATCGCGCCGATGATATTTTCTGGTGCACGGCGGATGTCGGCTGGATAACGGGGCATAGTTATGTCGCCTATGGCCCGATGGCTGTCGGGGCGACTCAGGTAATCTTTGAGGGCGTGCCGACTTATCCGGATGCCGGGCGTTTTTGGCAACTGATACAAAAACACAAAGTATCGGTTTTTTACACCGCGCCGACGGCGATACGCTCGCTCATCAAAGCGGGCGGCGATTTGCCGAAGGAATACGATTTGTCGTCATTGCGGCTTTTGGGCACGGTCGGCGAGCCGATAAACCCCGAAGCATGGATGTGGTATTACAACACCGTCGGCGGCGGCAAATGCCCGATAGTAGACACATGGTGGCAGACCGAAACCGGCAGCAATATGATAGCCCCCCTGCCCGGTGCGATAGCGACAAAGCCCGGCTCCTGCACTTTGCCCTTGCCGGGCATTTTTGCCGCGGTTGTTGACGAAAAGGGCGGGCATCTGCCGCCGGGGCGCGGCGGGTATTTGGTCATTACCAAACCCTGGCCCTCGCAACTTCGCACCATCTGGGGCGATGATGCGCGGTATAAGGAAACTTATTATCCAAAAGCGGTTGCGGGCGGCAGGTTTTATGTCGCCGGCGATTCGGCAAACCGCGATGCCGATGGTTATTTTTGGATGATGGGAAGGATAGACGATGTGCTGAATATATCGGGTCATCGGCTGGGGACGATGGAAATAGAATCGGCATTGGTCGCCAACCCCAAAGTCGCCGAAGCGGCGGTCATCGGCAAGCCCGACGAGACAACCGGCGAAGCGATAGTGGCTTTTGTCGTATTGAAAGGCGCGCGCCCGGAAGGCAATGATGCGCTATCTTTGGCAAAAGAACTTCGCAACTGGGTCGGCGATGAGATAGGCGCGATAGCCAAGCCGAAAGATATCCGTTTTGGCGACAACCTGCCCAAAACCCGCAGCGGCAAAATAATGCGCCGCCTTTTGCGCGTCATCGCCAGCGGCGAAAAGATAACCCAAGACACATCAACACTGGAAAACCCGGCAATACTTGACCAACTGGCAAAAAGCACATAAGCCAATTGCCAGCCAATAACCATCATTCCCGCATTCTTATCGTCATTCCCGCGAAAGCGGGAATCCACCGCCGCGAAAGCGGCGCGTTATTAAAGCCCTGCAAAGGGCGACCTGTTCATAGCACGGGGCAACGCCCCGTGAATCGGCGTATTAAACAAATAAGCCCTGAAGGGGCGACCGAAAACGATGTCGGCGATTATGATGATGTCGGCGGGGGTTTTGCCGGGCTTTGCCCTGCAAAAGAATGGGACGCCCCTTCAGGGCTATGACATAAAGGAGATTCCCGCCTCCCCCGTCATTCCCACGAAAGCGAGAATCTCCTAAATCATCGCCGCGAAAGCGGCGCGTTATCAAAGCCCTGTAAGGGCGGCGTGTTATAGCACGGGGCAACGCCCCGTGAATCGGTGTTATTAACAATATAGCCCTGTAAGGGCGATACCAAAAAACGGCGGCGGTAATGGTGTCGCCCTTACAGGGCTTTGGTTATTGGAATGCGCTAACACAGGGCGTTGCCCTGTGCTATAACATTGCGCCCTTACGGGGCTTTAAGAATGATGGCGGGCGGCGGATGGGCGGCTATATGTTATAACGCCATTGACGGCAAAAACCATTGTTTGACCTGCGACAAAAACGGCAATCGGCGGTTTTGTAATGTCATTGCCGCATTTTAATTCCGTCATTGCCGCGAAAGCGGGAATCCAATGGCGGCATTATCAAAGCCCTGTAAGGGCGGCATGTTATAGCACGGGGCATCGCCCCGTGAATCGTTGTTATTAACAATATAGCCCTGTAAGGGCGATACCAAAAAACGACGGCGGCAATGGTGTCGCCCTTACAGGGCTTTAAGAATGATGGCGGGGGGCGGATGGGCGGCGATTTGTTATAACGCCATTGACGGCGATAACCATTGCCTGACCTGCGACAAGGACGGCAAGCGGCGGTTTTGTAATGACATCCCCGCATAAACGGGAATCTACAAAGCCGTCATTCCCGCGAAAGCAGGAATCTACAAACCGCCGCTATTCCAATTCGCGCAGCAACTTGTCGGCTTTTTGCTCGTTTTTTGTGCCTATCTTTTTCATCGCCCCCTGCACAAAAAGCGCGATGACGCTGTCTTTGCCGTGCTCTTCTATGGCAATATCCAACGGTGTCTTTTCGTCATTTGTGCGCGCAAATAAATCCGCCCCCGCTTTGACAAGGGCAAGTGCAGTTTCGGCGTGACCATCATCTGCCGCCAAATGCAAAGGAGTCCAGCCATGGGTACTTTTTGCCCCGATATCCGCCCCCGCACTGACAAGGACAAGCGTGGTTTCGGCGCGACCGTTATATGCCGCAATATGCAAAGGCGTTCCACCATCGTCTGTTTTTGCCTCAATATCAGCCCCCGCTTTGACAAGGGCAAGCACAATTTCGGTGCGACCACTCATTGCCGCCAAATGTAAAGGCGTTGCGTCATCTTTATCTTGCACCTCAGTATCTGCCCTCGCTTTGATAAGGGCAAGCGCTATTTCGGTGCGACCGCGCATTGCCGCCCAATGCAGAGGCGTTCCGCCAGAGCCAGATTGTGCTTTAATATCCGCCCCCGCTTTGATAAGGGCAAGGGCTATTTCGGTGCGACCTTCCCATGCCGCATAATGCAAGGGTGTCCAGCCACTGCTATCTTTTACCCCAATATCCGCCCCCGCTTTGACAAGGGCAAGCGCGGTTTTAGTGCGACCCCTCTCTGCCGCACTATGCAAAGGCGTCCCGCCATCCTTGCTTTTGGCGTTAATATCTGCCCCCGCTTTGACAAGGGCAAGCGCGGTTTTAGTGCAACCCCACCCTGCCGCCCAATGCAAAGGCGTCCCGCCATTGTTAGGTTGTGCTTCAATATCCGCCCCCGCTTTGACAAGGGCAAGGGCGGTTTTGGCTTGACCCCGCTTTGCCGCACTATGCAAAGGCGTCTCACCATCGTTAGATTGTGCCCCGATAGCCACCCCCGCTTTGATAAAGGCAAGTGCAGTTTCGGTTTGACCATGCGCTGAAGCATAATGCAAAGGCGTCCCGCCATTGTTATTTTTAGCGTCAATAGCCGCTCCCGCTTTGACAAAGGCAAGGACGGTTTCGGTGCTAACATATCCTGCCGCAAAATGCAAAGGCGTATCGCCAATGACATTCTTCGCGTTAATATCCGCTCCCGCCTTGACAAGGGCAAGTGCGTTTCTGGCGCGACCATGAGATACCGCTTCATGCAAAAGCGTACAGCCATAGATATCTTTTTCGTTGATATCCGCCCCCGCCTTAATGAGGACATCCACGGTTTCGGTTTGACCGTGTTTTGCCGCGTACTCTAAAGCCGTCACGCCGTGGTTGTCTTTTGCGTTAACAACCGCCCCACCGTCAAGCAATCGCTTAACTTTGGCGACTTTGCCCATCTTCGCCACCCAATGCAGGGGCGAAAAAGGAATATCCGAGAGATAGCAAAAAATGCGCAAAAAAGTAATCATCGGTTTGTCTTCCCTTGGTTATTCCAATTTGTCGCCCTATCTTCCCATCGCATTCCGTAGAATGCGCGCGATTCTGCTGTTTTTGCCATAATCTTTTATGGCAACATCTAACGGCGTTTCCCCATTATTTGTTCGTGCAAATACATTCGCCCCCGCTTTGACAAGGGCGAGTGCAGTTTCGGTTTTGCCTCTTACTACCGCCCAATGCAAAGGCGTTGCGCCACTATCAGATTTTGCGTCAATATACGCTCTTACATTAACAAGAGCAAGGGCAGTTTCGGTTTGACCCAATGCTGCCGCATAATGCAAAGGCGTTGCGCCAAGGTTATCTTTTGCTATGATATTCGCCCCCGCTTTGTTAAGGGCAAGCGCAGTTTCGGTATGACCTTCCACTGCCGCAACATGCAAAGGCGTTAAGCCATTGTCATGTTTTGTGTTAATATCCGCCCCCGCTTTGACAAGGAAAAGGGCGATTTCTGTTAGACCTCCCGCTGCCGCAAAACCCAAAGGCGTATCACCATCATTATCTTTTGCATTAACATCCGCCCCCGCTTTGACAAGGAAAAGGACGATTTGGGTTTTACCTTGCGCTGCCGCAATATGCAAAGGCGTCCAACCCTGTTTTCCTTTTGTATTGATATCCGCCCCATTATCAATATGGCGCTTGACTTTGGCAAGATTAACATTAATCCCCAAATTCAAAAGCGCAACCAAAGCATCATCCAACTCTTTTTGTCGGCGGGCGCGCTCCGCTTCTTCCTGCCGTTTCTTTTCAGCGGCAATTAGTCCGCGCTCATAATTAGCAAAGTATGGATTTGCGCCCTCTGCTATCAATCGCGCCTCTTCTTCGGTATCGCCATTTCGCACCGCCGTCCTTAAAGCATCGTTCAATTCTTTTTGGCGGCGGGCGCGTTCGACTTCTTCCTGCCGTTTCTTTTCGGCGGCAATGCGGTCTTCCTCTGCCTTTTGCGCGGCGGCTATGCGCTTTTCCTCTGCTTTGCGCTCGGCGGCGATGCGGGCGTCGTGTTTCTTTTCCATCTCAAACTCAATGTCATTGTGGAACTGCTCCGCGTCAATGCGATACATATACACATAGCCGCGCTCGGACATGCAATCGGCAAACACTTGCTCCGCCGCCTTTTCCGCTTTGCCGGACAACAGGCGGCAATCGTTATAATCGGTTTCAATGTGCTGCCATCGGGCGACTTCCGCCTCGCCTTCGGGCATGCCGTCCAAAACCGCCTGCACTTGACGATGTATTAACTCCGCCTTTACCGGGATTTTGCCGTCCGCCCTTTCCCGCGTGAAAGGTTCGGGCGTGAGGTCAAGCCCGCCGCCGCAAGCCGCCATAGAAAGCGCGGCGCAAAACAATAACGACCGCGCCGTCATCGCTTAATGATATTCCGCGTAGATAACGCCCTTGCCGCGCAGGCAATGTTGAAAGGAAAGCACTTGGTTTTTGCGGCATTCTTTTGTCGCTTCCGTCAGCAC
>JBPCWZ010000150.1:0-5342 GCA_051009015.1 Gammaproteobacteria bacterium
GCCGCCAAAGCCGACTGGGAAATCGCCATTGAAAAAATGGCGAAAACCGTCGCCGAATCCGCTGCCCGGAGCGAGGAAGGATTGGCGGAACTTCACAAAATCATGGGCACGGAAACCACCGAGGAAGGCGAAATGCTGGAGCATGATGTCGCCGCCGCCATTGTCGGCGACATGTCAATCGGCGGTGTGGAGTTTGACGAGGTCACTACCAATGCGCATGTCCACGGCAAACACGGCAATGGCGAGTTTGATTGGATAGGCATCAACGGCAAGATAATCATGGTCGGCGAAACGAAGCGGACTTTGAAGCGCGACGATGTCCGGCGCTTTGTCTTTGACCGGCTGGAGTTGTTCAGGCGCTCCCGCTATCACATTCTCGCTAAAGGCAAAGAGGTGCGCGGCGTACTGATATATCAAAAGGCAAGAAAGGGCGCGGTGGAAGAGGCGCTGAAACTGAAGATGATGGTTTTCCGCGCCGAAGACGACAAAACCTTGCGCCCGGTCAAAACCTTGGCTGACATCCCCAAACGCAACCAAACCAAAACCCACAAACGCCCCCGAAAAAGCGCGGCATAAGGGCGCGGTATTATTATGCGCCGCTTTTGCGGCGATGGATTCCCGCCTGCGCGGATTTGCCTTGTTTTTTGCTAAACTAATGGAACGGCGACTCGTGCAAAGGCAAGCACAAGCCGACATAACCGCCGCAAAACACCAAACAACCCAAACAAAAGGAAACAAAACCATGCGATTTCTTCGGCGCAAGGCGGGAGCAAAAGCCGCTACCGCGCTTTTGTCCGTGTTTTTGCTTTTGGCGGCGCCGGTTTATGCCGCCGAAGTCAATCTTTACACCGACCGGCAGGAAGTTTTTTTGCGCCCGCTTGCGCTGGCGTTTGAGGAAGAAAGCGGCATTAAGGTTAATGTGCTTTTTGTCAAAAAGGGAATGTTTGAGCGCATTAAGGCGGAGGGAAACAAGTCGCCGATGGATGTTGTTATGGCATTGGATATCGGCAAGTTGCGCGATATTGCCGCCGCCGGGCTTATTGTGCAGGTCGACGATGATGTGCTTAATAAAGTACCGGATGATTATCGCGACCCTGATGGTTATTGGTTTGGCATTACCCGCCGCATTCGCGCTATTTTCGCGCCCAAAGGCAGCGGCATCAAAACTTATGAACAACTTGCCGAAAGGGATGGCATTTGTTTGCGCTCCGGCAAGCATCTTTATAATATTTCGCTTATCGCCGATATGATAGGGCGGCACGGGGCGGACAAAGCCAGACAATGGCTGCGCGGTGTCAAGGAAAATCTCGCCCGCCGCCCGCAAGGCAACGACCGCGCGCAAATCCGCGGCGTGCTTAATGGCGAGTGCAAAGTCGGCATTGCCAATAGTTATTATTATTTTCAGATGCTGCGCAAGGATAATCCCGAAGCGCCAAGATTGCTTGCCGAAGTGGAGATGATTATCCCGCAAAAGCCGAGTGTTAATGTTAGCGGCATCGCCCTCGGCAAACATGCGCCAAACCGCGATAATGCCTTGAAGTTAATGCGCTTTTTGGTCGGCGCGCGCGCGCAGAATTTGTATGCATCGGAAAACTTTGAGTTTCCGGTTAGCGATGATGCCGTATTCCCGCCCGAGTTGGAACCTTACCGCTCGCGCCTGATAGATGCCGCCGCGCCGACAGATACCGCGCTTCATCGGGTGGATGCTTCCATTATGGTGGAAAATATCGGCTTTGACCGCTAATACCGCCGCCATTCCTTCCTCTGCCGCCCCGCGCGCTTTTGCTTTGCGGGCGGCTGCGTGGTTTGTTGTCGCCGTCATTGCCGCGCCGATTGTTGCGGTGTTTGCCGCGGCGGTTGTGCCGGGTTTGGTCGGCGAGCATTTTGCCAGCGATGCGGCAAGCCGGCAAGGCGGATTGTCGGCGGCGGCGCTTTGGCATTATGCATCGGAGACGCTGCTATACGCGGGCGGCACAACTTTGCTTGCCATCATTATCGCCTTGCCCGCCGCATGGCTGACGGTCATGCGTTCTTTTCCGGGCGCGAAGTTGTTGTCGTGGGCGTTGTTTTTGCCTTTTGCCCTGCCGCCGTATTTGAGCGGTTATGTTTATGCCGATTTTTTTGACAAGATGGCGGTCAATGTCCGCGGAATGCCGATGGCGATATTGATAACGGCGCTGGCGTTGTATCCGTATATTTATCTTTTTGCCCGCACCGCAATGCGCCAGCAACCTTGTCATATCCAAAGCGCGGCGCGCCTGATGGGGCATTCGCAGTGGTCGGTTTTTTGGCGCATTTCCGTGCCTTTGGCGCGTCCGGCGATGGCGGTCGGCGCGGCGTTGGTGTTGATGGAATCGCTGAATGATATTGCAGTCGCCGAGCATTACGGCATTAATCCCTTTGGCGCTGCGGTTTATGATTTGTGGCTCAATCGCGGCGATTTGCGGTCATCGTGCCGTTTGGCGGTATTGACGATGCTGGTTGTCTCCTGTTTGGTAGTGTTGGAGCGGCGCGGTTATGCGATGCAAAAGCGGCATTTGCGCCATTGCGACCGCTGTTTTGAATGCGAGCGGACGCCGCCGCTGGGCGGCTTGTGGCGCATTGTCGTCCCTTTGTTGTTGTGCGCGCCGCTGTTTGCCGGTTTTGTTTTTCCGCTTATGCGGCTGGTGCAATTGTCGGCGGCGGCGCCGGTGGCATTGTGGCATTCGGCATTTGCCGACGGCGCTTTTGGCAGCGTTGTGTTGTCGCTGCTTTTGATAGTTGTTTTGTTGTGCGCGGCGGCGGTGTTTGTCTGGGACAAGCGCGTCAATGGCGCAAGCGGCGTTTTTGCGCTGTTTGCCAAACTCGCGCAATCCGGTTATGCCTTGCCCGGTGCTATATTGGCGCAGGGGTTTTTTGTTTTGGCTGCCGTGTTTTCGGGTGCGGGCGTTGTCGCTTACGGCGGCTTGTTTTTGCTGGTTGCCGCTTGTGCTGCGCGGTTTTTTCTTATTCCATCCGGCGCGCTGGAAGCGGGGCTGGACAAAATATCGCCGCAGTTGGATGCCGCCGCCCGGCTGATGCCGCCTTCGCGCACGCCTTTGTTTGTGCGCTTGCATCTGCCGCTTTTGCGTCCGGCGGCGGCGATGGCGGCGGTTGTGCTGCTGCTGGAAAGTTTTAAGGAGTTGCCGATGACCCTGATACTGCGCCCGTTCGGTTTTGACACTTTGGCGACAGTTGTCTATCAATACGCATCGGACGAAGCGATGGTGTATGCCGCGCCCGCCGCGGTTTTGATGACTCTTGCCGGCAGCGCGCTGGTTAGCGCGATTTTTCTGATGGAAGGGCGCGATATGCGCCAAAGGGCGCGATAGAATCCGCATTATGCCGGGCTTGGAAATAAAGGGATTGACGCACCGCTACGGCAAAGTCGCGGCGCTTAATCACTTGTCGCTGGCTTTGGACGATGGCGATATCGGCTGTTTGCTGGGACCATCGGGTTCCGGCAAAACCACGGTGCTGGCATGCGTAGCAGGTTTGGAAAAACCTTCGGCGGGGAGCATTCTCATCGGCGGCGAAGACAAAACCCGCCTGCCGCCCGAAAAGCGCGGAGTCGGAATGGTCTTTCAGGATTTTGCCCTGTTTCCGCATCTTACCGTGCGCCAGAATATTCTATTCGGCGGCGCAAAAGCAAACGGCGCAAAGCCAAACGGCGGCGCGGGAAAGATGGCGACCGAAGCATTGGAATCATTGTGCGGGATATCGGCTGTTGCCAATTCCTATCCGCACGAGTTATCCGGCGGCGAAGCGCAGCGGGCGGCTTTGGCGCGGGCATTGGCGAATGCGCCGAAGTTGTTGTTGCTGGACGAGCCGTTTTCGCGTTTGGATGCCGCCTTGCGCGAGCATCTGATGCGCGAAGTGCGCGCCATTGTCAAAGAAAGCGGCATTACCACTTTGATGGTAACGCACAACCAGCACGAGGCATTTGCCATTGCCGATGTCGGCGGCGTGATTAATCACGGCGCGATTTGCCAGTGGGATGATATCTATAACTTGTATCACCGCCCGCAGTGTGCTTTTGTCGCCGGGTTTGTCGGCGATGGCGCGCTCATCAAAGGCAAACTGACGGCGGACGGCGGCGCGCAAACACAACTGGGTTTGTTGCGCGGCGAAAACAAACCGCTCGCCGCCGGAGGTTTGGCAAAGCCCGGCGATGCCGTCAAAATACTGCTGCGCCCCGATGATATTGCCGCCGTGACGGATGGCGGCGTTATGGCGGTTGTTTGCGAGCGGGCTTTTCGCGGACCTACGACTTTGTATAAGTTGCGCATTGGCGCGGATGGCGATGGCGTGGAAACCGTGCTGTCGGAAATGCCATCACACTGCAATTTTGCCATCGGCGAAGGCGTGCGCATTACGGCAAAACCGCGCCATCTGGTGGTATTCCCGGCACTCGGCGATGCTTGAGTTTTTTTCGCCGGAGTGGTGGGCGGCATTGGGCGTGATTATCGCCGTGGATTTGTTGCTGGCGGGCGATAATGCCGTTGTCATAGCGCTGGCGGCGCGCAACTTGCCGCCGAAGTTGCAAAAGCGGGCGATAATCGCCGGGACTTTCGGCGCGATATTGGTGCGCATTATTCTGGTGTTGTTTGTCTTTGAGTTGCTGAAACTGACGGGGCTGAGAGTTATTGGCGGTGTGTTGCTTTTTTATGTCGCATGGCGGCTGGCGGCGGCGGATGATGACGGCGACCGCAAAGACCAAAAACCGGCGGCGCAAAACTTCTGGCAGGCAATGCGCACTATCATCATCGCCGATACTGTGATGGGTTTGGATAATATTCTGGCGATAGCGGGGGCAGCGGACGGCGATTTGACTTTGGTGATTATCGGTTTTGCGCTGAGCGTGCCGATAATGATAGGCGGCAGCGTCATCATCCTGCGCCTGATGACAAAAGCCCCGTGGCTGATAACAGCGGGCGCGGCTTTGCTCGCCGGCATCGGTTCAAGAATGATACTGGACGACAACTTGCTCAGCGGCTTTGTCGCCGAAGTGTGGCAATGGCCCGTTATTTTGGCGGCGGCTGCGATTTTCACCGCCGCAATACTTTTCTTTAATAACAAAAAGGTTTAACATTTTCCGCGCCCCCCGTCATTCCCCCCTCGTCATTCCCTCCGCCCTCGTCATTCCCGCGAAAGCGGGAATCCAACACATTGACGCGAAGCGTCAATGTCCCCCCGCCCGGACAAGCATAAACAACCGCCAAAGACAACCTCGCAAAGTGCCGCCGCAATGGCGGCGGCGTTGGATTCCCGCTTTCGCGGGAATGACGAAGTATCGGCAAAAGCGGGAATCTGTGGGCGCGGTC
>JBPCWZ010000151.1:0-10214 GCA_051009015.1 Gammaproteobacteria bacterium
GCAACTATTCGCCGCACGGGGAGAAGAACAAAAAGCGGAATATTCGCAAATGGGAATATCGTGGCGGCGGAGTTTGTCAAGCATTCCAAAGTTGCGATTTATGGCGGCGCATTCGCACATAAGCGAAAGCGATACTCTTCTCGGCGGCAAGTTTGGCGGATTAATGCCGCTAAAAGACGGCGGCGCAATTCGTCAAACGGATATCGGCGCGAGTTATGCTTTGGATAGCAGATGGCGGTTATACGGCGGTTATCAGCGTGCGGATATTAATGCGAAGTTCGGCGGCATAGTCGGCGAAATGTCGGGAGTCGTGGCGGAAGGATGGAATAGCGGTTTTGCGGCAAGGGATTGGCTAAGGGAAGGCGACACATTCCGCATAGGCATCGGCAAACAAACAAGCATAAGCCGCGGCGATATGGTATTAAGAATAAACCAATCATCAAACCCGCAAAAAGACGAAAGCACACAAGCAATGCATAACCGCGGCTACCAAACGGCAGAGCAGCGGATAAGTTTGGCGGAAGAATCCCCGTTATTTTTCGTCATAGGATACGCCTTCACCCCCGGCGACAACTCCCAATTGGCAATAGCATTAACGCACCGCCGCGAGTCCCCCTCCGCCCTGTCAATCAATTGGCGCTGGGATTTTTAACAACCGAAACAAAACGCGCGCAAAGCGCGGTTTATTTTCTGCCGTAGTCGTCTTCGTAGCGGGTAATGTCGTCTTCGCCGAGATAATCGCCGAGTTGGACTTCTATTATCACGGCTTGTTCTTTTGTGCGGTTGATAATGCGGTGTTTTGCGCCCCGGGGAATGCGGCAGGAGGAATCTTTTGGCATGTCAAACTCCTTATCATTGATGACAACCGTCGGCGCGCCTTGCACCGTCGTCCAATGTTCGCTGCGATGATTGTGCGACTGCAAACTGAGGCGCGCGCCGGGCAAAACGCTGATGCGCTTGACTTTGCATCCTTCCGCTTCCAATAACACTTCATACCCCCCCCACGGGCGTAGTTCCGTTTGTGCATTTGCCGCTTGCGGGCGGTTTTGTTTTTGTAGTTCGGCAAATAACTCGCGGGTTTGTTGCTCGCCGCTTTCGGCATTTGCTACCAATAATGCATCGCCGCTGTCAATAATATGAAGATGGGTCGCGCCCGCCGTTGCGATTAATCTCCCTTTGCCGCCGATGACAATGCAATCTTTGCTGTTGTGCAAAACAACATCGCCGCATGTCTTGTTGTTGTTTTCGTCCGCCGCCAAAGTGTCGCCGATGGCGCGCCATGTGCCGAGGTCGCTCCATCCCATTTTGTCGGCTTCGGCGACTGCGGCATTGTTTGTTTTTTCCATCAGCGCGATATCAAAAGATACTTCGGGGAACTGCCGGTAGGTTTCGGCGTCAATGTTTTTTGCCGCTTGTGTTGCAAGTTGCAGTATTTCGGGAGCGTGTTTTTGCATCTCCTTTTGCAAAACACCGGCGCGAAAGCAAAACATTCCCGCATTCCACAAAAACCCGCCCTGTTCCATCATTTGCGCGGCTTTGTCGGCTTGCGGCTTTTCAACAAAACGGCGGACGGCAAAAACGCCGTCATCATTAAGGGCGTCTCCTTTTTGGATATAACCATAACCGGTCGCCGGATGATTGGGAGTAATGCCGAATAAAACAATGCGCTCTTTTTTTGCCGCATCCGCGGCGCGGCT
This sequence comes from Gammaproteobacteria bacterium, assembly GCA_051009015.1. Classification (GTDB taxonomy): domain Bacteria; phylum Pseudomonadota; class Gammaproteobacteria; order Tethybacterales; family Persebacteraceae; genus JAHRAH01. The sequence continues at coordinate 1,698 of JBPCWZ010000151.1, forward strand.
TGCGGCATCGGCAAAAACATCCAAATGACGAATCAGATGGTCGGCGGGCAGCACAAGCAACATCGCATCTTCGCCAAACTTCGCCATCGCCCGCATCGCGGCAACGGCAACGGCGGCGGCGGTATTGCGGCGATACGGCTCGCCGATAATGTCGTGCGCGGTTTTTGGCATTGCGGCATCAAAAGCCCGCCGGCACAAAAACACATGTTCGGCGGCGCAAACGGTCATTACTTCCCCGACATCGGGCAATGCCGCCAGACGCGAATAAGTCAAATCCAGCAGGGAGCGGTTGTCCGCCCGCCCGGGCAAAGGCGCGAAAGGTTTTGGCATTGCGCTTCGGGAAAGCGGCCACAGGCGCGCGCCGCTGCCGCCGCAAATAATAACCGGAATAAAAACCATCGGTTTGGATTATACTGCTATGAATGCATGATTGGCGGGCGTTTTGGCGGCGGCGGCGGGCGGCAAACTTCGCCTTGCTGCCGTTTGCCGCGCTTTATGGCGCTTGTTCCGGCGGGCGCAGGTTGCTTTACCGCTTTGGCGTTTTGCCGTCAAAAGAATGCGGCGCGCCGGTTGTTGTTGTCGGCAATATTACCGCAGGCGGCGGCGGCAAAACGCCGATTGTTATCGCCCTCGCCGCCGAATTGCAAAAACGCAACTGGCAAGTCGGCATCGTATCGCGCGGTTATGGCGGCAACTTTGTCGGCGAAAGGTTTGTTTGTGAAGATGACAACTGGCGCGAAGTCGGCGATGAACCTTTGCTGATAAAACAAAAAACCGGTTTGCCGGTTTGCATCGGCAAAAACCGCCATCGGGCGGCGACGATGCTGGCAAAAGCCGGATGCACAATGATTATCAGCGATGACGGCTTGCAGCATTACAAGATGGCGCGGCGCGCCGAAGTTTGCGCCATGCGCGGCGATTATCTTTTTGGCAATGGCTGGCATTTGCCCGCCGGTCCTTTGCGCGAGGGCAAAAAGCGGGCGTCATCTTGCACGCTTAGCGCCATTGTCAATATCGCCGCCGCCGGTGATGATGACGCAAATAGCACAAATAAAACCGCCTTGCCCGAAGGCGCGCCGGATAATGCCGTTATGGTTGTGCTGCAGCCGCATTATTTTTATCACACGCAAAACCCCGATGTGCATCTGCCGCCGCAGTGGTTTCATCATAAAACAACCGCCGCTTTCGCCGGAACTGCAAACCCGCGCGAGTTTTTTGATGTGTTGGCACAAAGCGGCATTCGCCCGCAAACAACCTTATCCCTGCCCGACCATGGCATAATGCCGCAGCGGCAACTTGACAACATAAAAGCCGATGCCGTGCTGACGACCGAAAAAGATGCGCTAAAATATCCCCGCCATGCGCGGTTGTATGGTTTGGCTTTGCGCGCTTTTTTGCCGCCGGAGATGACCGAACAAATCGCCGCCGCCGCAACAACATCAACGACGACATAACAATGGATGCCGAACTTTTGCAAATACTTGTTTGCCCGCTGTGCCGCGGCGCTTTGGAATACGACCGCGAAAACGCGCGCCTGATATGCCGCGCCGAACAACTGGCATTTGCCATTACCGAAGACGGCATTCCGGTGCTGCTTGCCGAAGAAGCCAAACCTCTGGCGGAATAGGCGGTGTCATTTGTCGTTATCGCTCCGGCGCGGCGGGAGTCCGGGCGGTTGCCAAACAAAATGCTTGCCGATATCGGCGGCGTGCCGATGATAGTGCATACTTTGCGGCGGGCGCGGCTGTCGGGCGCGGCGCGGGTTTTGGCGGCTTGCGATGACGGCGAAGTTTTGCAAGTTTGCCGCGATGCCGGTTTTGAGGCGGTCATGACCGGCAAGCACCAAAGCGGCAGCAGCCGCATCGCCGAAGCCGCCGAAGTGGCAAATGTTGACGATGATGTTATTGTCAATGTGCAGGGGGACGAACCTTTTATTGAATCTGCGGTTATTGACGGAGTCGCCGAACTTCTTTACCGGCGGGAGGAATGCGTTTGTGCTACCGCAATGCGCAAACTGCATAATGCCGAAGAATACAACAATAGCGCGGTTGTCAAAGTCATCGCCGATGGCGAAGGTTGTGCTTTGTATTTCAGCCGCGCGGCAATACCGGCGGCGAAAGATGCCGATACTCCCCCGCCTTTAACAATCGCCCGGGCGCATATTGGCATTTATGCTTTTCGTGCCGGTTTTTTGCAACAACTGCCAAAACTGCCGCCTTCGCCTTTGGAACAAGCGGAATCGCTGGAACAACTGCGCATTCTCTGGCACGGCAAAAAGATAGCATTGACGGAAGTTTCATCGGCAAGTTTCGGCATTGATACCGCCGCCGATTTGGCGCGCGCCCGCGAACAGATTAAGCAATAAAAGACAAGCGCGCAAGCGGATAATGATGAAAACACAACTGCGCGGCTTTTGCGATTATCAACAAACGCTGCAGCAAATGCGCGAGATAACAAACCATCGGACGGCGCAATGTCAAGATGAGTTATGGCTTTTGCAGCATCCTCCCGTTTATACCCTCGGGCAAAGCGGCGGGCGGCGGCATATTCTCTCGCCCGGCGCCATTCCGGTAGTGCAAAGCGATCGCGGCGGACAGGCGACTTATCATGGTCCCGGGCAAGTTGTCGCGTATCTGCTTTTGGATTTGCGCCGGGCGCAGTTGGGCGCGCGGGCATTGGTGCGGTGCTTGCAGGAAGTTGTGGCAAAAGTGCTTGCCGGTTATGGCATCTGTGCAAGCGACAATGCCGCCGCCCCGGGCGTGTATGTCGGCGGCAAAAAGATAGCCGCGCTGGGCTTGCGCGTGCGGCGCGGGTGTTGTTATCATGGCATTAGTTTGAATGTGGCGATGGATTTGTCGCCTTTTGACGGCATTAATGTTTGCGGTTATGAGGGAATGCAATGCACGCAAATGGCGGATTTTGGCTTTGACGGCGGGGCGGAAGATATTATGCCGGTTATGGCGCGGCATTTGCGGGCGGCGTTTGGCGGTGATAAAATGACGCAGCCATGATAAGCGGAAGTGATTTGAGCCGTCAGCGCGGCGAAGCCAAAACCGCGCGCAACCCCATCAAAATAATACCGGCGGAACAACTCATGCCAAAGCCGCCGTGGATTCGCGTGCGCGCGCCGGGCGGTGAGCGCTTTGCCGAGATAAAGCGCATATTGCGCGAGAACCGCCTGCATTCGGTTTGCGAAGAAGCATCCTGCCCGAACATTGGCGAATGCTTTGGCAAAGGCACGGCGACTTTTATGATACTCGGCGATATTTGCACCCGCCGCTGCCCTTTTTGCGATGTCGCCCATGGCCGCCCTTTGGCGCCGGATGCCGCCGAGCCGACCCGCCTTGCCGCTACCATCAAAGCGTTGCGCTTGTCGTATGTCGTCATTACCAGCGTGGACAGGGATGATTTGGCGGACGGCGGCGGCGGGCATTTTGCCGAATGCATCAAAGAATGCCGCGCCTCCAATGCCAAACTGACGGTGGAAATCCTCACGCCCGATTTTCGCGGCAGGATGGATAATGCTCTGACGAAAATAGCCGCCGCGCCGCCCGATGTTTTCAATCACAATCTGGAAACCGTGCCGCGCCTTTACAAACAAGCCCGCCCGGGAGCGGATTATCATCATTCCCTGAAACTTCTGCAAGAAGCCCGCCGCCGTCATCCGCAAGTGCCGACCAAATCCGGCTTGATGGTCGGTTTGGGCGAGACCGATGCGGAGATAATCGCGGTAATGAAAGATTTGCGCGCGCACGGCGTCGGGATGCTGACGATAGGGCAGTATCTGCAGCCGACCCGCGGGCATTTGCCGGTGCATCGTTTTGTGCCGCCGCCGGTTTTTGACGACTATGCCAAAGAAGCGAAAAAGATGGGTTTTGCCCATGCCGCTTGCGGTCCTCTGGTGCGCTCGTCTTATCATGCCGACGAACAGGCGGGCAATGTTTTGCACTGATGATTAGGCATTGATAATTAATATTTGCATTAAGTTGCAGTTGCAGTGATGAAACCTCCGCCGGGACATTTGGGCGATATGCCGCCGCCGCTTGCCGGGCGCGCCGAGCGATGCCGCCGTTTGGCATTGGACTGGCTTTTTGCCCATGACTACCGCCTTTTTACCCCGCCGCTTGCCGAGCATTTGGAAACTCTGACGGCGGGCGACAAAACGCTGGATGCCGACACTTTCAAGATGACCGACACATTATCCGGCGAAACTTTGGGCTTGCGCGCCGACCACACACAGCAGGTTTTGCGTTATGACAAAGCGGCGGGCGATGGCGGCATTCGCCGTTATTGTTATTGCGGCCCGGTCATTCGCACCCATCCGCCGCAGGCGTGGAAGTTGCGCGAGGAAATGCAACTTGGCGCGGAGATGTTTGGCGCAACCGACAGCGGCGGCGGTTTGGAAATAGCGCGCATTACGGCGGGAATGTTAACCGCCATCGGCATTACCGACATAGCATCATCGGTCGCGCATGTCGGCATTGTGCGGGAGTTGTTGAAAGCGGTGCCGCCGCAGCGGCATGATGAAATACTGCGCCACTTTATTCGCAAAGATGCCAAAAGTATCAATGCCATCGGCGGCGGCGAAATGCTGGCAAAGTTGTGCGCTATCGGCGGCGGCGAAGATGCCATTGACGAAGCGCGCAGTTTGTTGCCTTCGGCTTTTTCGCCGATGGTGGACGAAGTTGCGCTTTTGCGGCGGCAGTTGTCGGCGGACGGCGGCGATGCCGAAGCGGATTTTAGCGATATCGGCGGTTATGGCTATCATACCGGCGCGGTTTTTGTTTTTTATGGCGCGGGCTTTGTTGCGGCGCGCGGGGGCGTGTTTTCACGCGGGGCGGGGTTTAGCGCAAACTTGCGCGAAATAGCCGAACATCTTCCGCCGCAACAACAGGAGGATATGCCGATATCCTGCCCGCTGAATGCCGAAGTTTTGGCAAATGAAGAATGGCGGCGGGCGGTCGCCGCATTGGAACAAGCGGGGCGGCGTTTGCGTTTTGTCTATGACGAAAACCCGCCGCCGCCGTGCTTGCAAAAAACCGCAAGCGGCAAATGGCAAGTGCGCGAACAATAAATAACACACAAACAAAACGATGACAACGCTGGCGATTATCGGCGCACAATGGGGCGACGAAGGAAAAGGCAAAATAGTGGATTGGCTGGCGGCAAATGCCGACCATGTCGCCCGTTTTCAGGGCGGGCATAACGCGGGGCATACCATAGTTGTCGGCGGCGAAAAGACGACTTTGCATTTACTGCCTTCCGGAGTGCTGCATGCAAAGGCAAAGTGTTATATCGGCAACGGCGTGGTGCTTTCGCTGCCTGCCCTTGCCGAGGAGATAAACCTGCTGCAAAAGCGCGGCATAGATTTGCGCGGGCGTTTGTTTGTCAGCGGCACGGCGGCTTTGGTTTTGCCCTATCACGAAGCACTTGACAGGGCAAGGGAAAGCGGCAAAAAAACAATAGGCACAACTTTGCGCGGCATAGGACCCGCGCACGAAGACAAAGCCGGGCGGCGGGCGGTTCGCTTGTGCGATTGTTTTGGCGCGGCGGGCGAAGATTTGCTGCGCGACAATGCCAACTATTACAATCATCTCCTGTCGTATTACAACAACGACAAAATAGACGGCGATGCCATCTGGCAAAACGCCAAACAAATGGCGGAATATTTGCGCCCTTTTGTTTGCACCGACATTCCGCAAAAACTCGCGGCGGCAAGCGAAAGCGGCGAATCGGTATTACTGGAAGGCGCGCAGGGGGCGATGCTGGACATAGAACTCGGCACATACCCGTTTGCGACTTCGGCGCATTGTTCGGCGGCATATTCCGCCATCGGCTTGGGCGTGCAACTGTCGCCGCGCGTTGTGGCGGTGATTAAGGGCTATGCTACCCGCGTAGGGGGCGGACCTTTTCCGACCGAAGCGAAAGGCGCGGAAGGCGAAATGCTGGCAAAGGTGGGAATGGAGTTTGGCTCCACAACCGGTCGTGCGCGGCGGTGCGGCTGGCTGGATATTCCAATGTTGCGCGGTGCTTTGCGCGCCAACGGCTGCCGCGATTTGATAGTGACAAAACTGGATGTTTTTGACGCTTTGGCGGAGATAAAAATATGCATAGGATATCAAAGCCAAAACGGCACAAGCCCCGAAGCCCCGCCGGACAGCCGAATGCTGGCACAATGCCAACCTATCTATGAAACCCTGCCCGGCTGGAAAGGCGAAACCGCCGCCAACGCCGCAAGCGAAAACGCACTTCCCGCCAACGCCCGCCGTTTTTTGGCGCGCATAGAAGAACTAACCGGCGCAAAAATAACGGCAATCTCCACCGGACCCGACCGCCGCGCAATCATCCCCTTGTGCAAGTTATTTTAGTTGTCATTATTCCCGCCCCTGTTTTCACAAGAGCGCGGAATTGAAAAAATGACGGCTTAGCATTCCACAATATTTACCGGCACTTCCAGCACATTTGCCGCCAAGCCGCCGCGGGCGGTTTCTTTGTATTTGTCTTTCATATCCCGCCCCGTCTCGCGCATTGTCCGGATGACTTTGTCAAGCGATACAAAATGCGCGCCGTCTCCGGCAAGCGCCAAACGAACGGCATTGACCGCTTTGTTTGCGCCGACCGCATTTCTTTCTATGCATGGGATTTGCACCAAGCCGCCGATGGGGTCGCATGTCAAACCCAGATTATGCTCCATCGCTATTTCCGCCGCATTTTCCACTTGTTGCGGGCTCGCCCCCGATACTTCCGCCAGCCCCGCCGCCGCCATAGAACAAGCCGACCCTATCTCGCCCTGACAGCCGACTTCCGCGCCGCTGATGGATGCATTCATCTTGTAAAGCGCGCCTATCGCCGCCGCCGCCAGCAAAAAACGCACCACGCCGTCATCATCGGCGTCTTTGCAATGACGCGCATAATAATGTAAAACAGCAGGCACAACACCCGCCGCGCCGTTTGTCGGCGCCGTTACCACCCGCCCGCCGGCGGCGTTTTCTTCATTGACGGCAATGGCGCAGGCGTTTATCCAATCCATTATCAACAGCGGATTATTATCATTCTTCTCCTGCTCGCGCAGGCGGCAAAAAAGTTGCGGCGCGCGCCGCTTTACCTGCAACCCGCCGGGCAAAACACCTTCGGTTCTCGCGCCCCTGTCCACGCACTCCTGCATTACCCGCCAAATATCCAGCAACTTTTGGCGAATGTCATTTTCATCGCGCATCGTCTTTTCGTTTGCCATCATTATGTCGCTTATCGGCATTCCGGTTTTTGCGCATATCGCCAGAAGTTCATTGCCGCTTGCGAAAGGATAAGGCGGAGGCGGGCGCGAATCGCTTTTGATGATATCGCCGCCGCTCGCCGCCGATTCTTCATCAACAACAAACCCGCCGCCGACCGAATAAAACGCCCGCGTCATCACTTCCGCGCCGCTTTCGTCAAAAGCGCGAAAGATCATTCCATTGGGATGATAAGGCAAACTCTTGCGCTTGTGCAATATCAAATCTTCGCGCTCGTTATATTTGACGACATGCCGCCCCATCAGGCGCAGTTGTTTGCCTTCGCGGATGGCGGCCAGTTTGGCGGGAATGTTTTCCACATCCAACCCTTCGGGCGTTTCGCCAGCCAAGCCCAAAAGCACCGCCTTGGTAGAGCCATGCCCGCGCCCGGTCGCGCCCAAAGAGCCGTATAACTCGGCGCGCACCCGAACGCAAACCGGCAACAAGCCGCCCGCATCAAGCGCGGCAACAAACCGCCGCCCGGCTATCATCGGCCCCACAGTGTGCGAACTGGAAGGACCAATGCCAACCTTAAACAAATCAAAAACGCTAACCGAAGTCATCGCCGCTTATTATAAACGCCCATAACAACAAAACCGCCCCCGCCGCGTCATTCCCGCGAAAAACCCCGTCATTCCCGCCGCCCCCGTCATTCCCGCCTTTCCCGTCATTCCCGCGAAAGCGGGAACCTCCATACCATCGCCGCGAAGCGGCGCATTCTTAAAGCCCTGTAAGGGCGAAATGTTATAGCACAGGGCAACGCCATGTGAATCGGCATTATTATAAATATAGCCCTGTAAGGGCGACACAAAAAAACGGCGGCAATTGCCAAACATCGCGGGAGGGGTGTCGCCCTTACAGGGCTTTAATGAATTTGTTGCGCCAACACAGGGCGGCGCGCTTTCGCGCTTTGCCCTGTGCTACAACATGCCGCCCTTACAGGGCTTTTATAACGCGCCGCTATCGCGGCGATAGTTTGGGAGATTCCCGCTTTCGCGGGAATGACGAAAAGGGCGGGGGCGCAAAATGGCGGAAAATACGGCAACTTTCGCCAAAGTGCGGTATTGTTTATTTTGTTTTTTGGCGTGTTTTGTGGTAGTTTTGACAATGTAAGGAGAAAAAAGCGTGGATTTGCGAAAACTTAAGTCCATTCTGGAGTTATTTTCCGCGGCGGGCATCGCCGAGATGAAAATATCCAGCGGCGACGAAAAAATACATCTCATCCGCAATGCGCCGCCCGGCGCGG
>JBPCWZ010000152.1:0-4044 GCA_051009015.1 Gammaproteobacteria bacterium
GCGGCAAAAATGTGCAAGGCGCGGTTTTTGGCAATTCCGGCGAAAATAAAAAAATTACAAAAAAAACGGCAAATTGGCTTTTTTGCGGTTTTTTTGTGGTAATGTTGCATTTGCCGGGCGAGGTGTCCGGTAAAAATCAAGGGAGAAAAGACCAATGAAAATACAATCCGTTATACGGCTGTTTGCCGCCATCGCCGTCGCCTGCTCGGCGCCGTTTGCGCATGCCGCCGATGAAGTTAATGTCGCTTACTTTTTGGAATGGCCGACGCCAAACCAAATCGGGCAGATTGAAGAAACCTTCAACGAGAAGCTGGACGCCGATGTTGAATGGACTTCTTTCGGCAGCGGCAACGACATGTCCTCGGCAATGGCCGGCGGCAGCATTGACATTTCCTACTCGCAAGGGCTGATTCCTTTCATCGTCGCCGTCAGCAAAGGGCTGCCGATTAAGATGGTCGGCATCGCCGTGGGATATGCCGAAGCCGACAACTGCGTTGTTCACAAAAATTCGGCGCTTGACCGAAGCACCGCCGCATCAATGGCGAATTCGCTCAAAGGCAAAAAGATTGCCACGCCGGTTGGCAATGTAACGCATTACAAACTGCTCAAAACGCTTGCCTATTACGGGCTGAGCACCAGTGATGTCTCGGTCGTGCCGGTGCAAGGCGGCGCCGATGCGGCGGCGGCTTTTCTTACCGGGCAGGTTGATGTCGGTTGTGCTTTTGGCGGTCCGCTGGACAAGATGAAAGAGCAGGGGCAAGTCATCATGACCGGCTCGCAACAGGAAAATGTCGGCATCTTTACTTTTGATGTCATTTCCGTGACCAAGGAATTTGCCGAAGAAGACCCCGAGCAGTTGGTGGCGTTTTTGCAGGAAACCGAGGATTGGAATAACAAGTTTGCCGGCGACAAAAACCGCTACTGGGATACGCTTGTAAAAGCATCCGGTATGGATCAGGCGGGCGTTCAAGGTTATTTGGGCGCGGGCGGCACTTTCTCTTTTCCGTCCAAGGATGCGCAGTTGTCTGCGGCATGGATGGGCGGCAAGGTGCAGGAATTCACCAAAAACGCCGCGGATTTCTTTGTAGAGCAAGGCGTAATGCCGAGCGCGCTGGACGATTACAGCGGCGTTATTGACACTTCCTTTTTGGAGCGGGTCAAGTAATTAACGGCGGCAAAAACACGGCGGCGGTTGTTTGACCGCCGCCGCCGCTTGTCGCAACAAGAGGAGGAATGCAAATGTCCGGATTGTCCATTGACCGCGTGGGAATGATTTATCAACTTCCCGGCGGCGGCGAAGTGGAGGCGCTTAAGGATGTCTCCTTTGATTTGAAACCGGGCGAGATATTGACCGTGCTGGGACCTTCCGGCTGCGGCAAGACGACTCTGCTTAATATCGTTGCCGGGTTTTTGATGCCGACTTCCGGCAAGGCGACATTCGGCGCCGGTGAAATTTCGGGACCCGGTCCCGACCGCCCCAGAGTGGATAATCTCATCACCGGACCCGGTCCCGAGCGGGGGATGGTTTTTCAGCAGGGTGCGCTTTTTGAGTGGATGACCGTTGCCGAGAATATCGGCTTTGGTCCCAAGATGAAAGGCGTGGCATCCGGCGAGGTCAAAAACATCGTGGATCGCTATTTGCAAACCGTCGGCTTGCAGGGTTTTGGCGAAAAGGCGGTTTATGAGTTATCCGGCGGCATGCAGCAGCGGGTTGCTTTGGCGCGTTGTTTGGCAAACGAGCCGGAGTTGATTCTGATGGATGAACCGCTGGGGGCGCTTGATGCGCTGACGCGCGAGAAGATGCAGGGGTTGATTCTCAAGATATGGAATGAAACCGGCAAGACCATCGCACTGATAACGCACAGCGTTGAAGAAGCGTTGTTTTTGGGCGAGCGCGTTTTTGTCATGGCACCGCGCCCGGGGCGGATTCACAAAGAATACCGCCTGTCGTTCGCCCGCCGCGGGCTTAAGGAAAGTTTGCGCGATATCAAAATAACCGATGAGTTCACACAAAAGCGCGAGGAAATTCTGACTCTCATCTGGGAGATGGAGGAGGATATTATGGGCAAGCAGGAACTGGCGCAGGATATTGACGAATCTTACAAAATTGCGCGCCCGGGTGGTATGGGCGCAGGGGGGTAATGATGAAAACACTTCTGGTAAAACTCGGGTTGGTCAAAGCGGGCGTTGAAGCGCGCAAGACCGTTTCTTTCGGCGACCCGGAAGCGGCGAAGGGCGGCTTGTTTTGGAGCATTCTGAGTGTTTCCACCGTCATCGGCTTGTGGCTGATATACGGCGCCGTTTTGGATGGAATGGAAGAGAGCCGACGCAGCACGCTTTCCCTTTATATGCCGCCCATCAGCGCGGTCATCGGCGAGTTTGTCAATGTCGCCACGGACGGCTTTCGCAACTACACGCTGCTGGAACACATCGGCGTGAGTTTGTATCGCATGGCGGTCGGTTTTGTTTTCGGTTGCCTTATTGGCATTCCCCTCGGCTTTGCCATGGGCTTGTCCAAGGTCGCGCGCGGCATTTTGGATCCGATAGTGGAAGTGATGCGGCCGGTGCCGCCTTTGGCATTGATTCCGCTGGCGATTATCTGGATGGGCATTGGCGATTTTCCGAAGATTTTCCTGCTGTTTCTGGCGGCTTTGTGGGTGATGATTTTGGCGGCGCGCGCGGGTGTGCAAAGCATCCGGCTGTCCAAGATTCACGCCGCCTATACTTTGGGCGCATCCAAAAAGCAGGTGCTGATAAAAGTAATACTGCCCAATGCCCTGCCGGAAATATTTACCGGCATGCGCGTATCCATGGGCGTTTGCTGGGGGACGCTGGTTGCCGCCGAGTTAGTTGCGGCTACCGCCGGAACCGGCTTTATGATTGTTTTTGCCGGAAAAATTCTAAACACCGCTTTGGTGCTGGTCGGCATTATCATCATCGGCATCATCGCCGCCGCGATAGATGTCGGCATGCGCAAACTGGAAGCCAAAATGATCCCCTGGAAAGGGAAAGCATAAGCGTCCCGTGCCTGTTTGGATACCGCCGTTTGTTTGCGCTATAATAAGGCTATGCCCCTAACCGGAGTTGCCAAAAAAGCGGGTGCGGCTTTTGCCAATGTTGGCAAAGTCGCGGTGCGCGGCGGGCGGCGGGCGCGCCCCAAAAAACAAAAGCCGCCGCTGACGCCCGAATGCTTTGACAAGGAGTTTTGGGACGAGTTGTGCGCGGGGTTGGAAGCGCATGGCACGACCGGAGAGCAATACCTGCAAACACTCGCCGAAGTGCGTGACGAACTTCGCGGCAAAAGCGAAAAAAGGGAATTGCTCAAAGCATCGGGCACTACCAAAGCCGATATTGCCCGGGCAAAGCGAGAAGGGCGGTGGGTGGAATCCCCCGATAACAACGCCCGCCGCGGGTGAGTCGCCTGCGGGCGGTTATTGACACCAATGTTTGGGTGTCGGCGTATTACACACCCGGCGGGGTTTCGGCGCGTGTTATTCAATGCTGGCGCGAGCGTCAAATGGTTTTATGTTTGTCGTTGCCGATAATGGCGGAATATCGCGCCAAATTCGCCCGTAAATTCGCCCGGGCGGAAAAGTTGCCAAAGCATATTAATGATGATATCGTTGCGATGATGCGCGGCGGTCTTTTTTACCCGTTTCCGCCGCTTTTGCCCGATTGTGTGCCGGGCGATGTTGATGATGAAAAGTTTTTGGAATGCGCCGTTGTCGCAAAGGCGGGTTATGTCGTATCCGGCGACAGGCATTTGCTGGCGCAAACCGGTTATCGGGGCATAGCAATAGTTTCGCCGGGCGTTTTTGTGCGCGATTTTTTATAAATTTATCCCCGTTTTTTATGTTATTAATGGCGGTGCGGTGGTGTAGAATTCGCTTTTGGCGTTAGCGCCGATTTTCCAAAACACAACCACTTTTCCAAACACGGCAAAACCAAGGAGCAAACCGATGGCAACCAGAATGACCTCCAGCGAAGCGCTGGTAGAGACCCTTTCCGCTTACGGCGTCAGCGATGTTTTCGGCATCGTCGGCT
>JBPCWZ010000153.1:0-5154 GCA_051009015.1 Gammaproteobacteria bacterium
CCGCTCTCCGCCGCCGCATGCACGCCAAAAAGCGCCTCGCCCGCCGCCAGCCGCGCGCTTTCGCGCTCTTGCGCCGTGTAAGTAAAACCGACAATGCCCGACAGCACCGTCACAACAAGCAATATCAGCGGAAAATGAAAACGCCGCCACAAAGCGAGGGCGCGCTCTTCCGTCCGGTCTTCGTCCGCCATCTTTTATCCCAGCACCTTGTGCACATGCGCCGCCGCTTGCGCCGCCGCGATTGAAGTTTGCTCTCCGCTTGCCATTATCTTAATTGTAATGCAACCCGCCGCCATTTCGCGCGCGCCGATAATCAAAACCGCCCGCGCGCCGATGGCGTTTGCCTTTTTCAGTTGCCGCGCCAGATTGCCGCCGCCGATATGCCGCCGCACGCTGAGGCCCATATCGCGGCATTGTTCGCAAACAATGTCGGCAAGTTTGCTTTCGTCTTCGCCGCCGTCGCCAAATGCCACAAAACAATCCGCGCTTGCCGAAGGTTGCGCGCCGATGATGTCCGCTACCCTGTCCAAACCCAGCGCAAAACCGCAGCCGGGCATTGACGCGCCGCCTCCTATTTGTTGCGCCAGGCCGTCATACCGCCCGCCGCCGCAAACGGCGTTTTGCCGCCGCTCGTCGCCGCCGATGGACCATTCAAAAACCGTCAGGTTGTAATAATCCAAACCGCGCACAAGCGCGCCGTCTTCGTCAAACTTGATTCCGGCGCGGCTGATGGTGTTTTTTACCGCATCCAGATGACGGCGGGATTCATCGCCCAATTCGGCGGCAAGTTGCGGCGCGTCTTTGGCAACGGCGGCCGTTTTGACATCCCGGCTTTCCAGCAGGCGCAGCGGATTTGTCTCGGCGCGGGCGGCGTCTTCGCCCATCTCATCGCGGCGCTTGTGAAAATAGGCGCGGAGTTTTTCGCGATGCCTTGCGCGCTCTTCGCCGTTGCCGAGGTTGTTTATCGTCAGGCGCAGTTTGTCGCCGATGCCGAGTTCGCGCCACAGGCGGGCGGTCATCATTATCTGTTCGGCATCCGCCGCCGGTTCGGCTGCGCCGAGTATCTCCGCGCCGATTTGCCAAAACTGCCGGTAGCGCCCTTTTTGCGGGCGCTCGCGGCGAAACATCGGGCCCGCATACCACAGCCGCGCCGGCAAAGCGCGATGCAAGCCGCTTTGCAAAACCGCCCGCACAGTCGGCACCGTCGCTTCGGGGCGCAGTGCCAGCATTTCGTTTTTGCCATCGGCAAAAAGATACATTTGCTTTTCAACCAACTCGGTATGCTCGCCCAACTGCCGCGCAAACAACTCGGCGCGCTCCAATATCGGCGTGCGTATCTCGCCGTAGTCGTAAGCGGCAAAACACCGCGCCGCCGCCCGCTCGGCAAAATGCCAGCGCGCCAAATCCGCCGGCAGCAAATCGCGCGCGCCGCGGATGACGGGAATAACTTGCATAATAGCGGTAATTATAATTTATAATTGCGGGTAATGGCGCAAACGGAGATTAATTCGGCAAAGCGGGCGGGCGGGCATCTGATAGTCCTCGCCGCGCCGTCCGGCACCGGCAAAAGCACCATCGTCGGCAGATTGCGCGATTCGGGGGCGGTCATGCTTTCCATATCGCACACAACCCGCCCGCCGCGCGCCGGCGAGCGCCACGGCGAGCAGTATTTTTTTACCGGCGAGGAAGAGTTTGAAAGCATGCGCGAGCGCGGCGCGTTTTTGGAATGGGCGCGCGTTCATGACAACTACTACGGCACTTCGGCGCAGTGGGTTTTGGACCAACTTGCATGCGGCAAAAAAGTATTGCTGGAAATAGATTGTCAGGGCGCGCGGCAGGTGCGCGGCAAGATCCCGTTTGTCGGCATTTTTGTCAGCCCGCCGTCCATGGACGAGTTACGCCGCAGGTTGCAAAAGCGCGGCTCGGATTCCGCCGCCGACATCGTCCGGCGGCTTGCCGCCGCCGAAGCGGAAATGCGCAGCCGGGACGAGTTTGACCATGTTATAATCAACGATGATTTGGACACGGCGGTGCAAAAAATCAGCGGCATTATCGCCGCTTTGTAGTTCGCCGCCCGGTTTTTTTTGACACACACCCCCCGAGGAACAACAATGGCGCGCACTACCGTAGAGGATTGCATGCAGCAATGCGACAATCGTTTTAATCTTGCCTATCACCTGTCGCTGCGGGCGCGCGACATTCAGCGCAAGGGCGACCAACTTGTGGACATTCGCGACGACAAAGCGCTCGTTGTTGCCCTGCGCGAAATAAAAGACGGCTTGCACAAAGTACCGCCCCTGTCGGGATAGCGATGACCGCCATCGCCGCATTGCGGCGAAAACTTTCCGACTACCTGCCGCCGCCGCTGGTGGAAGAGATAGGCGTCGCCTATGATTACAGCGAAAGCGCCCACTCCGGGCAAACCCGCGCCAGCGGCAAGCCGTTTATTATGCATCCGCTGACGGTTGCCGATATTCTCGCCGACTGGCATTTTGATTCGCCGTCCATTGTCGCCGCGCTTTTGCACGATGTCGTGGAAGACACGCCGGTGACGCTGGAACAAATCCGCCAAACTTTCGGCGGCGACATTGCCCATCTGGTTGACGGGCTTTCCAAAATCGGGCGGATAGAAGGCATAGACCGGCAGGAAAGAGAGGCGGAAAACTTTCGCAAACTGCTGCTCGCCGCCAGCAAGGATTGGCGCGTTATTTTCATCAAACTCGCCGACCGCCTGCACAATATGCGCACCCTTTCGGCGATATCGCCATCCTCGCGCCGCCGCGCCATCGCCGCCGAAACGCTTGCCGTTTATGCGCCCATTGCCGACCGGCTCGGCTTTTCCACCGTGCGCGATGAGTTGCAGAACTTGGCGTTTTGCCATCTGCGCCCGCACCGCCACCGCATTTTGGCAAAGGCGCTCAAACAATCCGCCGCCGGCAGCCGCCAGACCATCACGCGCATAGAACAACAAATCCGCGATGCCCTCGGCGACTTGCAACTGAGCCATTCCGCAATTGAAATGCGCAAGAAAAACCTGCACAGCATTCACAGCAAGATGGAATCCAAAAGCCTGTCATTCGCGCAAGTGGAAGATATTGTCGGCTTTCGCGTTATTGTCGGCGAGCGGATGGAGTGCTATTCGGCGATGGGAAAAATGCACGAGTTGTTTTTGCCCGCGCCGTCGCGCTTTAAGGATTACATTGCCATCCCCAAATCCAACGGCTATCAATCTTTGCACACGACTCTGATGTCCGATTCCGGAATTCGCGTGGAATTGCAAATCCGCACGAGGGCAATGCACGAAGTCGCCGAACACGGGCTTGCCGCGCATTGGATATACAAACAGCAGGGCGCGGCGCTGGACAAAACGCAACGGGAAGCATTGGCGCGGCTTTCTTCTTTGGTTAACTTGCATGCCGAAAATCCGGCGCCGGGCGAGTTTATGCGCCATGTCAAAGTGGATTTGTCGCCCGCCGAAATGTATGTTCTCACGCCGAAGGGGCAGATATTCACCCTGCCGCACGGGGCAACGGCGCTTGATTTTGCCTATATCATTCACAGCAATGTCGGCGACCATGCCGAGCGGGCGGTTATCAACGGGCAAAAAATGCCGATGGCTACGCAACTCAAAACGGGAGACCAGGTGGACATAGAAACGCATCCGGACATATCGCCGCTGCCGCACTGGCTGAACTATGCCAAAACCGCGCGCAGCCGCTCGCACATTCGCAATCACATCAACGCGGCGGGCAGGGAAGGCGCGGCGATGCTGGGGGAGAAACTCCTGAAAAAATCGCTCGGGCAACTTGCCATGACGACAGACGATATCGCCCCGGAAGATTGGCGTGTTTTTCTGGGCGGCAACGGCTTGGCCGGGCGGGCGGATTTGTATCTGGCACTCGGCTTGGGGAAGATACTGCCCGATATCGCCGCGCGCGGTTTGGCAAGGCGGCAAACCGGTAAAGGCGGCAAAAACGCCCCGCTCCTTATAGCGGGAAGTGGCAACGCCGCGATAAAGTTATCAACCTGCTGCAACCCGCTGCCGTTTGAGCCGATTATCGGCGTGCTAAAAAAAGACCACGGCTTGGTTGTGCATTCTTCGCTGTGCCCGACGGTGCCAAAACTCAACCGCCGCTCGCAAAAATGGATAGAAGTCGCATGGCACGACAACCCGGGGCGGCGGTTGTATTCTTCGGCGATAACGCTGGAATGCCGCAACCGCCCGGGTTTAATCACCGGCATATCCGGCGCCATCAGCAAGCGCGATATCAACATTGTTACCTGCAACTTTGACGGCGGCGGTTTGGCGCACAGCGCCATCATTTTGGAGATGATAGTGGAAGTGCCAAACCTCGCCGCTTTGGAAGCGTTGTTAGTCGCGCTAAACAAAATGCCCGAAGTCCTCCGCGCCGAACGCCGCCTGAGCGAAGAACAACCAACAACATAACCCGCCACTATCTCCCCCCGTCATTCCCGCAAAAGCGGGAATCTATGCGGGGGAATATCGGGGGGGCGGGGGGGGTGAAAAGGTGCGGGGGGCGATTGACGAAAACGCCGCCCGCTTTTGCGGGGAGTTTGGCGGGGTATTCTTTTCGTTATTGCCGCGAAAGCGGGAATCTGATGGCGGTATTTCGCTCATTGCCGAAGTATCGCCGAGTGTTATGGTCATTGTTGAAAATGTCGTTAGCGTTGTTATTACCGGCTCTTCACGAACAATATCCTCGCTCCCTTCCGTGACGCTTATTGTATAAGTGCGCAAGCCGGACGGGGCGACAGAAGGTATATTCTCGGGGAATGACTGTACCGGGGCGGTTTGTGCACCGGCAAATACCACCGCCAAATCTCTCATCACCGTTAGCACATAAGGAGGGAGGATATTAACGGGCGGCAAAGTTACCAGCATTTTAAGGTGTGTCGTTATAGCCCTCCTTATTGTAATTGGCAACACAATAGGGTTAGCCCGATTAATTTCATGGTACTCCGCTGAAAATTGCACACTCGCAACTCGGAATGTCATCGTTATCATTGTCCGCATTGTCATAATAGTAATGCTGGTATTATCGGGCGGTGTTGTCAATATCGGGGCGGCTGTTATCGCAACCGTCGCGATTCTTTGGGAATATTCCCGCGATACCGCCGCAAACATATCGGGCG
>JBPCWZ010000154.1:0-6162 GCA_051009015.1 Gammaproteobacteria bacterium
GAGTTTTGGTTTGTCGGCGCGGTTTTGGAACTGCTGCAGCACGGATATGTATGCCGCCCGCAGTTGCCCGCGAAATATTTGTTTGTTGCCGGGCAGGAGGTCTTCGGTCAATGGCATTTTGCCAAACAACAATGCGCCGGTTTTGTCGGATAGTTCCTTGACGCCGCCGCCGCGAAAAAAATGCCCGTCGGCAAGTTGCGCCGGAACGTGCGGGGTTGTTGTCGCCGGTGCGGTGGCGGCGTAGGTTTGGTGGATATCGCACATCATCCGCCGCAGTTTGGGCGGAATGTCCGGCAGTTGCAATTGTTCCGCCGTCAAAGATGCGAAGTCGGCGATGACGGCGGCATGCAGGGCGATTTGACAACTGACCAATTCGCGGGCGTATTCTTCGTTCTTGCACATGCCAAAATGCCCGCGCCCGAGCCGTTTTTGGGAATACTTCATGGTCATCTCTCCGGCGATTTTGGCGGTATGCTCCGCCCAAAAAAGCCGCAAAGTTTCAACGCCGTCTATCACCGGCGGGCGGACAAACCGCCCCCGCAAGTTTCCAAAAGCGCGGCAAAGGGCGGCGGGTTTCATGCTTTAAGTATTGTAGTATGTTTCGGCGGCGGTTTTTTAGTCGTTGTCGGTTAATCCCGCGCCCGCCCCTTTGATGGTTGAGGTTTTGCTTGGCGCTACCATTGTTTTTTTCGCCCGCTGCATCAGGCGCCGCCAATCATTATCACCCGCGGGGATTTGTGAAGGAGTGTTGGTTATTTGCCATGTCGTCCGGTTGGCTTTTGCTATTTGCGCCAGTTCTTTGGCATTTATCGTTTGCAACTTTGCCAGCGGGGCGAAGGCATTATGCACTTTGCCATAAACCGCCGCGCCGTCTTTTGCCTTTTCGCCTTTTATTCCGCCTTTGATATTTGACGGCAAAAGCACGATGCCGCCGCCGCGCCACGACAGGAGCAGGGCGGTTTTTAACGCCCGCGCCGCCATCGGCAAACACGCGGCAACCAATAACGGCGATGCTACCTTTCGCAGTAATAACTGCCTGCCGTCCGCCAAACTCGCCGCATTGTCGGATAAAAACGCGCCAAGGCAAACGGGGCATTGCGCATCGCAACCCGGGCGCGGAGATAACTTCGCAACCGAATGCGGCGGCGACAACTTCGGGCGGTTTTTTACCACTTCGGCAAAAGCCGCCGGAACAAACAAACCCCGCCGTGCCAGCCATTCCGCAGCATAACCCGCCTCTTCCGCCATCCCCCATTGACAACCGCCGCCGCGCATTGCCATCTTGCAACCGGTAGCGATTTCGTTTGCCGATAACACGCCCGCCGTCTTTTTCTTTTCGGTCATTGCCATATCCAGTTGTCGCCGCCGCAGTGTTCGTCCGGATGCGGGGCGTTTTGATACATTGTTATGCGCAGCCAGCGGTCGGAACGCGGGTCAAAACGAGTCGCGCCGAAAAACGATAACTTGCATCGCAACATATCCAGCGGCAGCAAACTTTGCGATGCCAGATTCGCCCGTATCTCGCCGTAAGAAAACGCCCCGGCAAAACACGCCCGGCGCGCACTATGACGATGTTGCGGATGTTCATGCAAAAAATCCGCCAGTGTTTTATTGCCGCCGCGGTCATAGTCGGACAATGCCGCATAAAAACTTTGCATCTGACGGGCGATAACCAGCGGCAACTGCTTTTCTTCTCCTTGTTCCGTTTTGCACACTCCCAAACGCGGCTCCATCTTATCCGCCGATACATACCAAAAGCGCGCCTTTTCGCCGCTCGCCGCAAAGTTATGCGCCAATGCCCAGCCGTATTTTGATTGCAGCAACTTGCGCATTGTTGCCGTTGTCATATTCCCCTTTATGTGCGGAGTCGGCGCGGCGGATGACATTGTTGCGGCAAGATCATCAACCACTTCGGCGAAAGGTTCCATCAATAGCGACACCAGCATTTCCAAACCCTCCAAACTCAGATGCGCCTCCCCCCAGCGGTAAAGCGCATCCCAAAAATAACCCCCGCGCTTTGCACTTTTGCCCGCATGTCCGATGACGGCGGCGATATCTTCGTTTAATCTTATTATCTTCGCGCTTTGGCTTTTGTCGCTTGTATGCCATTTTTCCACATGCGTCTTTGCCAACATCGCCGCCGCCAAAAAACGCCCGCGCTTATCGGCATTCGCATTTTCAACCGCCCGCACTCTTGCCAGAGAAGTTTCCCTTGCGCGCATCCACTTGTGCAAAAGGAGAGGATGATTTATCAAAAACGGCGCCATTCCCAAACCGGTCGCATTGCCGATACCCAGCAGTTTGCGGTTTTCCGCATTGAGCATAACCGCTTTGTGCGGGGCGCGTGTTTTTGCCAGATGCCCGGCAATGTCGGCGGTGAAAGTGCGAAACATCCACACCGCCAGCATCTCGGCGCGAAAAGGCGCGCGCAACTCGCGGCGGCGCGCAAACCCTTCGCGCCCGCAAAGGCCAAACTTGCCGTTGGCATAAACCGCAGTCGTGCGCATAAGATAACCGACTTCGCTCAGGCGCGATTGCGCAGGCTGCCGCCCGCGCGCCAGAGAATCCACAACATATTCAAAAAGCCGCACGCTGCGATTGGCGCGCGACAAAACCAATTGACGATTGCTTTGCCGCCCCGCTTCCTGCTTTGATACTTGCGGGCGCATTATCGCCGCCGCTTGCGCATCCACTTCGCCATCCACCAAAGTAAAAGTCGCATCCCATTCTTCGGCGATGACGCGGTCGCTGCGTTTTTGCGGCGGCAGGTTGTGCGCATAAACCGCAAGGGAATACGCCCTTTTGCCGATGCGCAGTTCATAAACCGCGCTGCCTTCGCCGTCTTTGTTGATATCCCACAACTTGCGCGAAAAACGCACATCGGCATCGGACAAATCGCGCAGCAGCGAGCGCATAAAACTCAGGCGCGTTTGATGAAAAGCGCCCATGCGCGGCAGATGCATAACAAACTGCGGCGGGCGCAACGCCGCTTGCGGCGGCTTGCCTTCGCTATTGTTGCGGCGCAAACCCTTCATCAAAAAACCGCAGCCAGTTGCCGCCCAAAATGCCGTCCGCTTCCGCTTCGTCAAACCCCGCCGCAGTCAAACCCGCTTGCAAGTTGCCAAAATCCGCCGCCGATTTAAACCACAAAGGTTGCTTTGGAAAAACCGGCGCTTCTTTTGTACTATCGCCCCGCCGCCAATGCCCGTCGCGCATCCATGCCAAAACTTTGTCGGGTTGCCCGCGGCATAAATCGGAACCAATACCCAAATGTTTCGTGCCGATAATATCGGCGGTGCGCGCCGCCATTTGACAAAAACTTTGCAAAGTGCATTCGCCGCCGCCGGCAAGATGATGCGGATACAAACTTAAGCCGAGCATTCCGCCGCTTTGTGCTACCGCCCGCAAGGCATCATCGGAAAGATGGCGCGGCGAGTCGCGCCAAAACTTCGGGGCGGCATGCGTTACCGCAACCGGGCGGGAAGACAACTGAGCCGCCTGCAAGAGCGAACGCTCCCCGGCATGCGACAAATCCACTATCATCCCCAAACGATTCATCTCCCCGATAACCTCCCGCCCGGCTGCGGTAATGCCGCCATCCTTCTCCTCAAAACAACCGCTCGCCAAAAGCGATTGCTGGTTGTATGTCAACTGCATAAACTTCACGCCGAGCAGGTGCAAAATGCCGAGCAATCTTAAATCGTTTTCCATCGGCGCGCAGTTTTGCAAGCCGAAAAAAACCGCCGTCCGCCCGCTCTCCCTTGCCGCAATGACATCCGCCGCCGTTTGCCCGGGCATGAGCATATCCGAATGCCTGTCAAACATTTCGCGCCATGCGGCAATGTTGTCAACCGCGCCGCGAAAATGCTCGTGATATGCAACCGTCACATGCACCGCATCCAATTCGCCTTCGCGCATTTCCAAAATGCGCGCGGGCGACATGTCGCAATACTGCAGGCAATCTATGCGCGCAGGAGTGTCGGAAAAACTATCCCGGACTTCCGCCGCGCACATAGTTGGTTTTGACTGCGGTATAAAACTCCGCCGCCGCCCGCCCCTGCTCGCGCGGGCCGCAGGACGAGCGCTTGCGCCCGCCAAAAGGCACATGATAATCCGTTCCCGCCGTCGGCAAATTAATCATCACGCAACCGGCAACGGCGCGGCGGCGAAAATCCGCCGACCGCGCCAAAGACGAAGTAATGATACCGGCGACAAGCCCGTAGTCGCTGTCGTTGGCGATGGCGAGTGCCTCTTCATAATCGCGCGCGCGAATCAAACACGCTATCGGGGCAAACATTTCCTCCCGATTAATGCGCATTGTGTTGTCGCCTTCCAATAATGCCGGGCGCATGTAATAACCGCTTTCTTGCAGCACTTCGCCGCCGGTCAATACAACCGCCCCTTCGTCGCGGGCGAGTGTCAAATATGCGATGTTGGATTTGAGTTGCGCCGCGCTTGCGACCGGTCCTATCTCCGTCCCTTCCGCCAGGGCATCGCCCACGCGCAGGGTTTTGGTTTTTTCGGCGAGTTTTTCGGCGAAGGTTTTGTATATTTTGTCATGCACGATAATGCGCGAAGAAGCGGTGCATTTTTGCCCCGTGCCGCCAAAAGCCCCCCCCGCCGCACATTGCACCGCCGTTTCAATGTCGGCATCGTCCATCACGACCAGCGGGTTTTTGGAGCCCATCTC
This sequence comes from Gammaproteobacteria bacterium, assembly GCA_051009015.1. Taxonomy (GTDB): domain Bacteria; phylum Pseudomonadota; class Gammaproteobacteria; order Tethybacterales; family Persebacteraceae; genus JAHRAH01. The sequence goes on from JBPCWZ010000154.1 coordinate 4,691, forward strand.
CGCTTGCAATCTTGTCATCTGCCCGGCAGCCGCAATCGCAACTTCGCGTCCGGCGGCGAAAGAGCCGGTAAAGGATATCGCATCAACTTCTTTTGCCGCCGCGAGTTTGCTGCCGATGGTGCCGCCGCCGCCCATCAGCAAATTAAAAACGCCGGACGGAATATCCTGCTTGGCGATAATCTCCGCCAGCAAAACCGCGGATGCCGGTGTCAAAGTCGCCGGTTTCCAAATGACGGCATTGCCAAAAGCCAGCGCCGGTGCTATCTTCCAACTCGCCGCCGCCAGCGGAAAGTTCCACGGCGATATGACGGCGACAACGCCCAAAGGTTCGCGCCGCACTTCTATTTCCACGCCCTCGCGCACCGAATCCACACTCTCCCCGGCCGGGCGCAAAACCTCGGCGGCGAAGTAGTTGAAAAACTGCCCGGCGCGATATGCTTCGCCGACTCCTTCGGCGCGCGGTTTGCCTTCTTCGCGCGCTATCATTTCGCCGAGTTCGGCGGCGCGCGCCATCATTTCGTTTCCTATCGCCGTCAAAACCGCCTGCCGCTTTTCCAGCCCCGCCGCGCGCCATTTGCCAAAACCCTCAACGGCAGCCGACAATGCCAATTGCAGTTGTGCCTCGTCCGCCTGCGTATAAACGCCGATAATGTCGGACGGGTTTGACGGGTTTGTGTTTGACACAGCACCGCCTTCCGGCGCGCGCCACTCGCCGCCGATATAGTTGCCGATGACTTTGGCTTCTGCCATCTTTCCATTATACCCCGATTAGCGGCATTCCCCGTCATTACCATCTTTCGTTATTAAAAGGAGATTCCCGCTTGCGCGGCAATGACGAGGATAGGCGAAAATGACGAGGGGGGCGGCAATGGCGGGTTTTTCGCACGGCGGCGGATTTTTTTTGGCGGATATGGCAAAACGGGCTTTTTTGGTGTTTTGCGGCAAGTAGCCGTTTATGATGACGAGTGCGCTTTGCGCCCTCAGGGTTTTGCCATTTGCGGCGGCAAAGCCGCCGTTTGCGCTATCGCGCAAATGGACAAATGGCAAAGATGTGGATTCCCGCTTTCGCGGGAATGACGAAAGGGGCGGGAATGACGAAGGGGGCGGGAATGACGAAGGGGGCGGGAATGACGAAGGGGGCGGGAATGACATTAAAAAAGTCCCGTCATTCCCGCGAAAGTGGGAATCCAAACGCGCCCGCAAGGGCGCCCTTGCCGGGCTTTTGATTCGTGTTTTGCCATTTGCGGCGACAAGTCGCCGTTTGCGCTTGCGCGCAAATGGACAAATGGCAAAGAGTTGGATTCCCGCTTTCGCGGGAATGACGAGGGGGGCGGGGCGGGTGTTAGCGGCTTTTGCCGATAACGGGATTATGCAAAGGTCTAAGCCGTGCGCCGTGCGCCGTGCGCCGTGCGCCGTGCGCCGTGCGCCGTGCAATGATAAACGACAAGTTAAACATGCTCAATAGCATCGCC
>JBPCWZ010000155.1:0-15096 GCA_051009015.1 Gammaproteobacteria bacterium
TCGCCAGCCACTGGTTTTTGCAACTGCGCTCAAAATAATAAAGCAAATCAAACGCTTCGGCAATGTTTTCGGCGGCAACCATCACGCCATGCCCGCGCATGACCAAAACATTCCTGTCGCCGACAACTTCCGCCAACCTCGCCGCTTCCTGCCCGGCAAGCAGCATTCCGCCAAAGTTTTCGTCATATGCCACGCGCCCGTAAAACCGGCAGGCATTTTGGTCAATCGGCAACAACTTCCCATCGGCAAGGGATGCAAGCGCGGTCGCATAAGGCGAATGGGTGTGCAAAATGCACTTCGCCCCGGGCAGATGACGATGCAAAAAGCCATGCAAGCACCACGCCGTCGGGTCGGGGGCGTTTTCGCCTTTCGGCGCTTCGCCATCGGCATTTAGCAACAACAAGTCGGACGCGCGCATTTGCGAAAAATGCCGCCCGGCAGGATTCATCAAAAACCGCCGCCCGCCGCTTTGATGATTATCCCCGCGGGCATTTTCGCCGCCTTCGGCACTTTCGCCGCCGCCTTCGGCATCGCCGCCGTCATCAACGGCAACGCTAAAATGATTGGCAACGCCCTCATGCATATCCAGCCGCGCCGCCCACCGAAAAGCACAAGCCAATTCCTCCCGCAACAACCGCTCCCTCGCAACCATAACCCCGCCATCATAACACAACTTCGCCCCGCCTTTTTGGGCGGCATATCCGGCTTTGCTTTCTTTTGTTATAATGGAAAAAATGGGCGTTGAGAATATTGGCGGCGGCGGTTTGCATCCGGGCGATAGTAGCGCCCCGCTTTTGACCGTTCACGAGGCAAGCAAATGGGCTTCGCACCGCTTCGGGCGCGATATCACGCCCGCTAATATTGCATATCTCATCAACTACGGGCGCGTTCCAAAACTGCAAACCGGCGGCGGCGCGTCTGCTGTCAGCGCGGCATCTTTGGAAACTTATTATCAATCGTGGCGCGGGCGGCGCGAACGCGCCTATAAGAGCGTGTTGGGCGATGATGTCAATTGGCGGCTGTCGTTTGAGGAGTGCAAGGAATCGGAAACGACCAAGCATGTCCACCGCCTGCACCCTTACAAGGGCAAGTTTATTCCGCAACTTGTGGAATATTTTTTGGATGCGCGCACCGATGAATTCAAAACCGGAGCGGTATTCCAAACCGGCGATATTGTGCTTGACCCGTTTTGCGGCAGCGGCACGACTCTTGTGCAAGCCGCCGAGTTGGGCATGCATGCCGTTGGCGCGGATATCTCGCACTTCAATGCCATGATAGCGAATCTGAAAACATGCCGGATTGACCCCGCCGCCGTTGTCAAAGCCGCCGAACAAGTGGAAAGGCATATTGCAAACGATAAAAGCGGCGCGGCGGCGCGGAAGTTTGAGGAAGAACTGCTGGCGCAACTGAAAGTGTTTAATGACAAGTTTTTTCCTTCGCCGCGTTTTCGGCGGGCTGTGCGCGAAGGCAAAGTGGATGAGGAAAAATACGGCGCACAAAAAGAGCGCTTGTTTTTGCCGAAGTATTGCGCTTTGGCAAAAAAGCATGGCATCAAATCACCGCTTAGCGAAGGCGGCTTTTTGGATATTTGGTTTTTCCCATCCGTGCGCGCCGAGATTGAAGCCGCCCGCCGCGCCATAAACGCCATCAAAGACCCGCCGATGCGCGATATGTTAAGAATGCTATTAAGCCGCGCGGCGCGGTCAAGCAGGGCGACAACGCATGCCGATTTGGCAACGCTGAAAACGCCAATAACGGAAACTTATTATTGCGCCAAGCACGGCAAAATGTGCAAGCCGCTGTTTTCCATGCTTGGCTGGTGGCGTCGTTATGCACAAGACACCGCCGGGCGTTTGGCGCAGTTTGCCAAGTTGCGAAGCGAAGCGATGCAAACTTGCATTGCCGGCGATGCGCGCGAGTTGGATTTTTTTCGCGGTTTGGAGAATCAAACCCCGCCGCTTGCCGCGCTTGCCCGCCGCCAAAAGATACGCGGCATTTTTTCCAGCCCGCCGTATGTCGGTTTGATTGATTATCACGAGCAGCATGCTTATGCATACGAGTTATTCGGCTATCGCCGCCGCGATGATTGCGAGATAGGCGCGATGCAAAAAGGCAAAAGCCGGGCGGCGCGTGAAGAATATGCACAAGGCATCGCCGATGTGCTGATTAACTGCCGCCGCTTTATGACGCCGGATTTTGATGTTTTTTTGGTCGCCAATGACAAGTTTAATCTTTATCCGCAAATCGCGGCGCGGGCGCGGATGGCAATTGTCAAAGAATACAAACGCCCGGTGCTTAACCGCGCCGAAGGCAACAAAGGCGCTTATGGCGAGTCCATCTTTCATCTCAAAAACGCCTGATGCCGCTCACCGCCAAAGAAAAAACCTTCGTCAAAGCCGCGATTGCCAAATCGCTGCGGGAGAAGTTTAAGAACTACTCGCCGGACGGCAAGACGGTTATGCCCTTTCACACCCGCTTGCTCGGCAAAGACCGCATGGCGCTGTTTTCGTTTATTCAATCGCTCAACACGACATTCGGCACGGCGATATACGAGCCGGTTGCGGCGACTTTGGCGACGACCAACCGCAGTTTCCAATCGGTGGAATGCGCAAAAAAATCCGGCGGCTATATCAGTGCCGGGGCGGAAGCGGCGATTAATCAAATCACTCGCGGCTTGCAGTCCGCCGAGCGCGTGCCAAACTTGTCGGCGGAGACGGAAGAAATCCGCCGCGTTTGTCGCCGGGGCGAAGCCATAAAAGTCAATTTGCGCCGTGCCGATGTTTATATTATCGGGCGCGACGGTTGCCACTATCCGGTGGAAATAAAAACCGCCAAGCCAAACATAGACGGGTTTGAGAAATACAAGGACAACCTGCTGAAATGGACGGCAACGGTGCTATATGCGAACCCGCAAGCAAAAGTTGCGGCGACGCTTGCCATTCCCTACAACCCCGACCATCCGCAACCTTATAAACACTGGACAATGCGCGGCGTGCTGGAAAAAGGCGTGCAGATTAAAGTGGCGGATGCGTTTTGGGATTTTCTTGCCGGAAAGCCGGTGTTTGACAGTTTGCTGGATTGTTTTGAGGAAACCGGCATTGAAATGCGCGGGGAGATTGACGAATACTTTAAGCGATTCCGAATTTGACGGTTTTTGTGTTATGGTCCCTCCACCAATGGAGGTATAACAATGGAAACAACCAAACAAAAACCCGTACTGCGCTGCCCCGAATGTGGCAGTAGCGAGTTTTACATGCCCGTCGACAGCGTCAATAAGGTGCGCCTTGTGGTAACCGACGAGCCGCCGTATTACGAGGACGAAGTCATATCCTCGGATGGCGAATGCGGCGAAATAAGTTGCCGCGAATGCTCGTACACATGGGACGAGGAAGAACTGGAGGAAGCCGCGATGAAACTGCACGGCACCGCGTCATAATGGCGCGCTTTTGATTATTTCGTTTGGCAGGGGGAATAATCTTTGGTGCTTATTATTTGGGCTTTTGTTAGCGTCAGGTTTTTGCCGGAGGGGAGGAGGTGATAATCTATTAAGCCGCAGCCCATTACGCCGCGATAATATCGGATGACGATGCCATTGCCATCGTCCTGTTTCCGCGCTTCTATAAACTTGTATCCCTTTGCCGCAAACAAACGCCGCCCGTCTTCGCCGAAAACTTCCGCCGATGCCGGAATGTCCATTGAGGTATCGGGGTTTTCTTCGTTGCTGTAATATCTGCCCCCCCGCAAAACCGCGCGATAGGTCGCACCGGCTATTGTCAGCGTTATCGTTCGGGCGCTTCCGTCTCTGCCGGTGGGGACAAAAACCGCCGCCAATTCCGGGTCGGCAGTGGCAAACCCGTCGTCAGATTGAATGCGCCCGTTCTCCATCCGCAGCCAGTCAAATGTTTCGCCGCCGTCTTTGCCGTCATCGGCAAAAGCCGCGCCCGCCGCCATAACAACAACGACAAAAGCCGCCGCCGCAACTTTCATCATATTCCCTGTCGCACTTGTCATCATTTTCACAACCTCCCGCTTTTGATAAAACAACAACCGGCATTCTAACCGGTTTTTGTTTCCTTCTCCTCATTTTCGGGCAGGGCGATATTCAGCACAAAAGCGATAACCGCCACCGGCAACAAGCCGGTCGTCAAAAGCAACCTTGCCGTTTCCGGCAAAAACTGCACCGCCAAAGGCACCGCCTTCAAACCCATCCCGACCGAAAGCGACACCGCCAATATCACCATATTGCGCCGCGTCATCTTTACATCCGACAGCATATTCAAACCCGCCGCCGCTACCATCCCGAACATTACGATGACGCCGCCGCCCAAAACCGGCACCGGCATTGATGCGACAATTGCGCCTATCTTCGGCACCAAACCCGCCGCTATCAAAAACACCGCGCCGATGCTGACGACATGCCGGCTCATCACGCCGGTCAAACCTATCAAGCCGACATTCTGGCTGAACGAAGTATTCGGCAAACCGCCAAAAATGCCCGCGACCGCCGTGCCGAGCCCGTCCGCCATTGTGCCGCCTGTTATTTCTTTTTTGGTTGCTTCGCGGTTTGCCCCGGCTTTGGCGACGCCGGAGATATCGCCGACCGTCTCCACCGCCGACACCAGAGTCATCAAACAAAAACCGGCAACGGCGGCGAAAGTTATCTCAAAGCCAAAGCGAAAAGGCACAGGCGGCGCAAGCCAGCCCGCTTCGGCTATCTGCATAAACTGCACCTTGCCCATCAACAAAGCGGCGACATAACCGGCGACAAGCCCGACCAAAGCGGCGGCGGAAGTCATAAACCCGCGGGCGAAAAACTTGATGCCGAGCGTGACAAAAACAACGACAAGCGCCATCGTCCAGTTTTCCAATGTGCCGAATATCTCCGGCTTGTTATTCATCGCCCACACGCCCCCCGCCGCATATTGGATGCCGACAGGAATAAGGGCGATGCCGATGCTTAGCACAATCAAACCGGTTATCAGGGGCGGCAGGTATTTGCGAATGCGCCCGATAACGAACATTCCGACAAGAAAATGAAAAATGCCGCCAATGACGACGCCGCCGAATATCGCCGCCATTCCCGCATTTTGGGCGATGGGAATCATTATCGGCACGAAGGCAAAAGAAGTCCCTTGCATTATCGGCAACCGCGCGCCGATTTTGCCGATGCCGATGGTTTGCATCAGCGTCGCCAAACCGGCAAACAACACCGCCATTTGCACCATAAACACCTTTTCGGCACCGGCAAGCCCCGCCGCCCCGGCGACGATGATAGCGGGCGTGACATTGCTGGCAAACATCGCCAAAACATGCTGCACCCCCAAAGCCGCCGCCCGCGGCAAAGGCGGCGTATAATCCGCATCCGTCAATCGCTCAGTCATATCGGCCATAACAAAAATCCTCCGTAAGCCGATAATACCACACCCGCCCCGAATGCCGAACTTCCGCCTTTATTTTTTGGGCGGCGGGAATTTTTTGACGGATTTGGCATTTTTGGCTGGTTTTCGTGTAATATTGACATTGCTACAACTGACTAGTTCGCCCCTGTCGGGCGACCCTGTCAATATAAGACCGGTGCTTTGCCCGGGAATAACGGGGACATCCTTAACTGGTTAGTTGTAGCAATCGCCTGACATTTATGTCGGGCTTTGGCTGATACACAACCGGAGAAGACAATGAAAACACAACTGAAAATGATGCTGACAGCGGCGATTATCGCCATCGGGCGGGGCTATGCTATGATAGTGCCGTGCGACAACCCACCGCATCCGGCAAAACAAAACAAACGGAAAACAACAATGCTTAACTTCCTGCGCGCCCTGTGCGTGATTTTCCTTGCCGCCATCATCGGCGGGGCGGCTTTCGCCGATGATGGCAAAACAGATTTGCATTGGGCGGCGTTGCTTGGCAAAGTTGCCGAAGTCAATCGCTTGATTAACGGTGGGGCGGATGTTAACACCAAAGATAACGGTGGCAAGACACCTTTGCATGGTGCGGCAAGGGAGGGTATAACCGAAACCGCGCTTGCCCTTATCAAAGTGGGAGCGGATGTTAACGCCAAAGATAACGGTGGCGAGACGCCTTTGCATGGTGCGGCAGAGCGGGGTACAACCGAAATTGCGCTTGCCCTTATTAAGGCGGGAGCGGATGTTAACGCCAAAGATAACGATGGCAATACGCCTTTGTATAAAAATTCGTTTTGGTTTAAGATATGGGGCGACAAACACGAAAGAGCATATGCTCTAACCGAAACAGCACTCGCTCTCATTAAATCAGGGGCGGATGTTAACGCCAATAAATATGGCAATACGCCTTTTCATGGTGCGGCATCGGCAGGTCAAACTGAAGTCGTGCTTGCCCTTATCAAAGCGAAAGCAGATGTTAATGCCAAAAATAACGAAGGTTGGACGCCTTTGCATAGCACTTTGGTTGAACTTGTGAGACGGAATGACAAACCCGAAAGAGCATATGCTCTAACCGAAACAGCACTCGCTCTCATTGAAGCAGAGGCAAATGTTAACGCCAAAATTGATGACTATACGCCTTTGCATATAGCAACAGAGGTGTGTGGAATCGGAATTGCAAGGGCTCTTGTTGAGGCGGGAGCGGATACTAACGCCAAAACAAAAAAGGGCTGGACGGCTCTTCATAATGTGGCAAAGGGTTGCAATACCCCGGGCGGGCTTGATTTGGCTCTTGCCTTTGTCAAAGCGGGGGCGGATATTGACGGACAAAACGAATTCGGCGAAACACCTTTGGATTTAGCCATAGCCGAGCATGGCAAAGACAGCAGAATGGCACAATTTCTGCTTAAAAACGAAAGTGCGTGGCAAAAGGCAAAAAGATGGTTTGACGACTAATCACAAAACACGGAGAAAACGATGGAAGCATTCTTGGGAATATGGCTAATCATCTTTGGTATATTTGTGGTGCTGTTGCCGGGCTTAATCGCTCGGCATCGGCGGCATCGCAACACAACGGCAATATTCGTCTGCGCGATAGTGGGCATATTGTTTTACGGCATCGGCTGGCTTATCGCGCTGATTTGGTCTTTGACCGATAATGTCAAGCGGGAGGAGTAGTCCGCCCCCTTCGGCTCGGCAAAGACTGCAAAAGCGGCATGGTTGCAAAACCGCCGCTTGCCTTTGGCATCGCAGGTAAAGCAGTGGTTATCGCCGCCCGCTTTCGCGGCAGAATTATTTCAGCCACTGCCACTTTGCCTCCCTTGCATAATAAATACGATGGAATAAAGACGGGAAACGATAGACGCCGCGCTCCCCTTTCACCGATATAATCCCGCCAAGGTCGCGCATGCGCTTGAGAAAATTGGCAAGCCCCTTTTTTTCGTTATCGGTCAAAAATCCCGGCGCGAGCAGTTCTTGTTTTGTGAACTGCACACCCGACTTCGTGGCAATTTTGCCGAGTATAGAACGGTAATCTTTGCCCTGCAACGCATTGACAACCTCCCGTTGCAGAAAACGCTCGCCGATTGACCGCATAGCCATAAGAACGCCACTAGTGACTTGCTCTTTGGTTATGTTTTTGTCGTTTGCCATTCGCCAGACGGCATCGCCAATTTCGTGTGCGATTGTCGGCATACCTCCACATAAACTAGAGAGGAGGGTAATATCTATGTCATCCATAGACGCTCCGGTGCGTTTGAACGCACCACGAAAAAAAATCTCGCTTTCCTCCAATTGCCAAAGTTGCACGCGCATAAGCGGGTCAAAACAGCGGGCTACCGAAGGGTTGTTTTTGCACATGGCATCAAGCCGCTCTTCCAAACCGACAAAAATCATGCACACCGGCACGGGCTTTTTGCGCGTGGTCAGTCCATCCACCATGCTTTTGATGCCATGTGCGAAAAAGTTTTCACCGGCGATGCCGTTGATGTCGTCAAACACCAGCGTCAAAACATCCTTTCCGCTTTTGGCGGCGAGATGCGCGAGTTGCTCGGCAAAAAATTCCATCGTGTCCGGCAATTCGCTGTCCGGCAAATTCAGCCGCAACCGCATTCCAAACATGCCGACTTCCTCAACCCGCTTACCAAACTGCTGCCGCATTATTTCCCACCACGGTTTGTCGCGGCTTGCTTCCAGCACACGATGATATGTCGCTTTTGCCATTTCGCCCAGGGAATTGACGCCGCCCAGCGGGACATGCGCGAAAAGCGCGTTTTCGTTTCTTTCGGCGGCGATTCCGGCAAAAGCGGCAAGCGAAGTTTTGCCAATGCCGCGCTCGCCGCTAATCCATGCCGTTGTGATAGTGCCGCTTTTTGCCCGGCGCACGGCGGCGAGCAAAGCGTCAATGTGGTCTTCGCGACCGGTGAAGATATCCGCCGCCGCCGGTTGGCGCGGGGTGAAGGGGCTAGTGTCGGGGTTCATAGCAACAGCGGGTTGGGGGCTTTGGGGTTTATTTGGTATTTTTTTATTGCCGCTTTGACGGTTGCCGCCGGGATTTTGTTGTCTTGGAGGAGTTGCGACAAGGCGGTTTGGGTTATGTGGTGGCGGTCTACTTCAAAGTGACGGCGCAACTTTTGGCGGGTGTCGGACCTGCCGAAGCCGTCTGTTCCCAATGTCGCATAGCGGGCGGGGACGAAGGCGCGAATCTGCTCGGCATACAAAGCAATATAATCGGTCGCCGCGATTACCGGCGACTCTTCGCCGCCCAGCAACTTGCCGACATGCGAAAGCATTGGTTTTTTGGCATCCGGCTGCAGGCGGTTTTGGCGCGCGCATTCCCTGCCGTCTCTTGCCAGCATATTAAAACTTGTCACGCTGAAAACATCGGCGGCGATGCCAAAATCTTCTTCCAACATTTTTGCCGCCGCAACCGCTTCCGGCAATATCGCGCCGCCGCCGAGCAGGCGCACTTTTGCTTTTGGCTTTTTCATTTTGCTTTTTTGCAAAAGATGCATGCCGCGCAGGATATTCTCCTCCGCCCCTTCGGGCAACTTCGGATGATGATAGTTTTCGTTCATCAGGGTAATGTAATAAAACTCGTCGCGCCCCTTTTCCAGCATTTGCGAAAGCCCTTCGCGGATAATCACCGCCAGTTCGCAGGCATAAGCCGGGTCGTAGGAGCGGCAGTTTGGTATCAGATGCGCTTGCACTTGACTGTGCCCGTCTTCGTGCTGCAAACCTTCGCCGTTCAGAGTCGTCCTCCCCGCTGTTGCGCCGAGCAAAAAGCCGCGCGCGCGCATATCGCCCGCAGCCCATGCCAAATCTCCCACGCGCTGAAAGCCGAACATGGAATAGAAGATAAAAAACGGCACCATCGCCAGCCCGCAGTTGGCATAGGCAGTCGCCGCGGCTATCCACGATGACATTCCCCCGGCTTCGCAGATGCCTTCTTGAAGTATCTGCCCTTTTTTGTCTTCGCGGTAATACATCATCTGGTCGGCATCTTCCGGGCGGTATTGTTGCCCGCTTTCGGAATAGATGCCCAATTGACGAAACATCCCTTCCATGCCGAAAGTGCGCGATTCGTCCGGTACTATCGGGACAATGCGCTCGCCGATATTCTTGTCGCGCGTCAGCGAGCCGAGCATGCGCACAAAAGCCATTGTCGTGGAAAACTGCCGCTCGCCGGAATCTTCCAAAAGCGCGCCAAACATGGATAAGGGCGGCGCCTGCAATTGTTCCGCACAAGGTTTTCGCATTGGCAAACCGCCGCCCATTGCTTTTATCCTGTCGTGCAGATAACGCATCTCCGGCGAATCTTCCGGCGGTTTGTAAAAAGGCACATCTTCTATCTTGTCGTCCGCCACCGGCACGCGAAACTTGTCGCGCACGCGGCGGATGGCATCGGCGCTTATCTTCTTTTTTTGATGGACGATATTGCGCGCTTCGCCGGCATCGCCCATTCCGTATCCTTTGATGGTTTTTGCCAGTATCACCGTCGGCTGCCCGTTGTGGCTGCTTGCGGCATGATAGGCGGCATATACTTTGTGCGGGTCGTGCCCGCCGCGGTTCAGCCGCCAAATGTCGTCGTCGGTCATATCGGCGACCATCGCCCGCAACTCGGGGCTGGCGCCAAAAAAATGCTCGCGGATGTATGCGCCGCTGTTGGCGCGGTAGGTTTGATAATCGCCGTCAAGCGCGTCCAGCATGCGCTTTTTTAATATGCCTTTTTTGTCGCGGTAGAGCAGGGCGTCCCAATACGACCCCCACACGACTTTGATGACATTCCATCCCGCGCCGCGAAAGACCGATTCCAATTCCTGTATTATCTTGCCGTTGCCGCGCACGGGGCCATCCAATCTTTGCAAGTTGCAATTGACGACAAAAGTAAGATTGTCCAAACCCTCGCGCGCCGCCAGAGATATCGCTCCGAGTGATTCCGGCTCGTCCATTTCGCCGTCGCCCATAAAAGCCCACACTTTGCGCCCGCCGTCTTTGCCTTTTCCGGTCAAGCCGCGGTTTTGCAAATAGCGCAAAAAGCGCGCCTGATATATCGCCATTATCGGGCCCAAGCCCATGGACACAGTCGGAAACTGCCAAAAATGCGGCATCAGCCACGGATGCGGATAGGAACTCAATCCGTTGCCATCCACTTCGGAGCGGAAGTTTTCCAGTTGCTGTTCGGATATGCGCCCTTCCAAAAAGGCGCGGGCGTAGATGCCGGGTGCCGAATGCCCCTGAAAATAGACCAAATCGCCGTTGTCGCCGCCGCGGAAGAAATGGTTAAAGCCGACATCATACAAAGTCGCCGCCGAGGCGAAAGAGGCGATATGCCCGCCGAGGTCGCCGGGTTTGCGGTTTGCCCGCACGACCATCGCCAGCGCATTCCAGCGGATGATGGAACGAATGCGGTGTTCCAATTCCGCATTGCCGGGCGAGGGTTTTTGTTGCGGCGGCGGTATGGTGTTGATATAGGCGGTGTTGGCGGAATAGGGCAGGTATGCGCCGTTGCGCCGCGCCTGGTCTATGAGTTTTTCCAGCAGGAAGTGGGCGCGCTCGGGACCCTGATGGGCGATGACGGCTTCCAGGGCTTCCTGCCACTCGCGGGTTTCTTCGGCGTCAATGTCGTTTTGCGGTTGCGGTTTGTTAGTCATAATGTTGGATTTTGCCATTAAAACGCCAAAATGTATAATGCAGGGCGATGATAGATTTGTATTACTGGCCGACGCCAAACGGACACAAGGCGGCAATATTCCTTCGCGAGGCGCAGTTGGCGCATCGTGTTGTGCCGGTCAATATCGGCGCGGGCGAGCAGTTTGCGCCGTCTTTTCTCGCCATCGCGCCAAACAACCGCATTCCGGCGATAGTGGATATTGACGCGGCGGGCGGCAAACCTCTGGCGGTTTTTGAGTCCGGCGCGATATTGTTGTATCTTGCCGAAAAGACCGGCAAGTTTATGCCGCCGGATGCCGACAAGCGCGGGCGTTATGAAGTGCTGCAGTGGCTGATGTGGCAGATGGGCGGCTTGGGCCCGATGCTGGGGCAGAATCATCATTTTCGCAAATACGCGCCGGAGAAAGTTGAATATGCCATTTCCCGCTACGAAAAAGAAGCGATGCGCCTTTATGCGGTGCTGGATAAACAACTTGCGGGGCGCGATTATATTTGCGGGGCGTATTCCATTGCCGATATGGCGTGTTATCCGTGGACGAAACCTTTTGAGATGCAAGGCATTGATATCGGCGAATATCCCAATGTTGCCGGATGGATGGCGCGGGTTGCCGCCCGCCCGGCTGTTGCCGGGGTGTATGAAGATGCCAAAGCAATAGCGTCAAAACTGGACGGCGAAGCGGCACACAAGATATTGTTCGGGCAAACCGCGCCGTCCATGCCGGTTTGACGGGCGAAAAAGAAGGGGCGTCATCGGCGCCTTTTGGCAATATTGTCGTTTTGACCGGCGCGGGCATTTCGGCGGAATCCGGCTTGCGGACTTTTCGGGCGGCGGATGGTTTGTGGGAAAACCACCGCATAGAAGATGTCGCGACTCCGGAAGGTTTCGCCCGCGACCGCGCGCTTGTGCATCGTTTTTACAACGCCCGCCGCGCGCAGTTGAAAACAACAAAGCCGAATGCGGCGCATTTTGCCCTTGCGGCTTTTGAGCGCGCGCATTGCAAAAGGGGCGGCGGTTTTTTGCTGATAACGCAAAATGTTGATGATTTGCACGAGCGCGCCGGAAGTTGCGAGATGGTGCATTTGCATGGCGAGTTATTAAAAATGCGCTGCACATTATGCGGCAAGGCGATGGCGGCAAAAGGCGACATAAACAAGGATGACAAATGCCCGTTATGCGCACAAGCGGGCGGTTTGCGCCCGGATATCGTCTGGTTTGGCGAAATGCCGCATTTTTTGCCGCGCATAAACGATGCGCTTGGCGAATGCGATTATTTCGTATCAATCGGCACTTCGGGCAATGTTTATCCGGCGGCGGGTTTTGCCGGTATCGCCAAACAAGCGGGTGCAAAATGCGTTGAATTAAACTTGGAGCCGACTGCAACAATCTTTGAAGAATCCCGCTACGGCAAAGCAACCGAAACAGTGCCAAAGTTTTTCACCTTATAACTCCTGCTGCCGCTTATGGCAAAAAGGCGTTTTTCAGCCATTTTATGTTGCCTTTGCCGTCGGTCAGTATCGCGTCAAAGCGGCAGGGGGCGGGGAATGGCAACTTTGCCAGATAGTGTGCGGCGGCGGCGCGCAGTTTTTTTTGTTTGGACGGCGTGATGCTTGCCGCCGCATCAATAATGCTGCCGCGTTTGCGCACTTCAACAAAGATAATATCGCCATCGTCTTCGGCGATGATATCCACTTCGCCAAAGCGGATTTGATAGTTGCGCTGCAAAATGCGGCAGTTGTGCTTTTGCAAATAAGCCGCCGCAATATCTTCGGCGGCAAAACCTTCGGCGCGCCTGTTTTTGCCGATGATACCGCGCAATAGCATCCGGCTTACTGCGCAAAAAGCCGCGAAAGCGGCGGGGCTTTTTGCAACCTTCCGCCGCGCTGGCGCGCCAAAACACCGCGCCGCCGAAACTCTTTGCCATTAAGTTTAAGTAGAATGTCGCCGCTTTTGCCGTCATAAACAAAACCGCCCGCCCACAAATCAACCCGCAAAGCCAGATGACAGACATCATTGCCGAGCGCCCGAAAACGGCGCACAACTTCGGAGTCGCCGTCTGCGGGCGGCGTCAGAAGTTGCGGCATTACCATCATATAAATATTATCGGCAAAAGCCGCGCCGTCATAACTGAAACTTCCGGCAAAAACCGGATGATAGGACGGCGTGAAATTCCGTGTGCGGCGGGCAAAAGCCGCATCCCCGGCGGCAAAAACCGCTATGCGCCTGCCGTCTTCCGCCGCATCCCTATGACGCTCAAAAAGCGCCGTCCATCCGGCATCATCGGGGCGGAATATATCCGGGATTTTGCCGCTTATTTGCAGCCAGCGCACGGAAAAAGCATTCATCTGGCGCGATGCCAAATCCGACTTTTGCAGCACAATGACGACTTCGGTCGCTTTGGCGGCAATTATCAACTCCGCCAACTCCGCCGCTTCGCGCCCCGCTTCGGCGGTTAGAAAATAATAGTTGCCGCCGGCACCCGGTTGCAGCAGCAAAGTCGGCACCGGCGCATCGGGGATTTTTTCAATCAATGCCGCGACATTTTCCCTTAATAAGGGACCGATAATAACATCGGCGCCGTTTTGTGCGGCGGTGCGGTATGTTTCAACAACCGCCTGTTTTTTGCCGTCCGTGGCGTAAAGCAAAAACTTCGCGTCCTTGCCATTGCCCTTTTCGCTTGCGTTTTGCACACTTTGGCATTCTTCATAAAAACCAACGGCGGCGCGGGCGGTAATGCCTCCGGCATTAACCGGAAGTATCAAAGCGACGGTCAAGCCCGGCGATGCCGTTTGTTGTGCGACAATAGCGGGTGAAGTTATGGCATTGGTTTTTGGCAAATGACCGGGGGCGGCATCAACCGGCGGCGCGACAAACGCCAAAGCCAACAACAATCTGTGCACGCGCCGATTCTACAACTGATAGCCGCGCCCATCGGCAATCTCGCCGATATTTCCCTGCGCGCTCTGGATGCTTTGCGCGCGGCGGATATCATCGCCGCCGAAGATACCCGTGTCGCCCGAAGGTTGCTTTCCGCCCACGACATCCGCGGCAAAAAGTTGCTGTCGGCGCGGGCGCAAAACGAAGAAGCGGCAGCGCAACAAATCATAAAAGCGATGCTGCACGGCGGGCATCAAAACGCCGCCTATCTTTCCGATGCCGGAACACCGGGCATTAGCGACCCCGGCGCCCGCATCGCAAAACGCGCCCGCGCCGCGGGTATTGTCGTCAGCGCCATTCCGGGCGCGAGTGCTTTGACCGCTTTGCTTTGTGTTGCCGGTTGCCGCGGCGGGGCGGTGCATTTTTTGGGCTTTGCCCCGCGCGCCAAAGACAAGCGGCGGAAGTTTTTTTTGGATATCGCCGCCTTGTCCGGCGATATTGTTTTGTTTGAATCGCCGCGCCGTGTTTTTGACGCATGCCAACTGCTTGCCGGTTCTTTTGGCGATGATGCCCGGGTTGTTGTCGGGCGCGAGTTGAGCAAGGCGCACGAACAAATAGTGGATGCCAAAGCCGCCGACATTGTGCGGGCTTTTGCCGAAGGCGAGATACCGCAACTGGGAGAGTTTGCCGTTTATGCCGAATCTCCGGCGATGACAAAAGGCGCGCAAACACCGGCAAGCGTTTTTGACACGCTTGTGCGCGAGTTGCCGCCGCGCCGCGCCGCGGCTCTGGCGGCAAAGATAACCGGCGCAAACGCAAACGACATCTACCGCAAACATGCAAACAAACAAGGCGGCGAATAAACGCCATATTCCCGCCGCCCCCGTCATCTCCGCAAAAAAAGCACCGTCTTCGCGGCAATGACGAAGATAGGCGGCAATGGCGGATTTTTCACACGGCGGGGGATTTTTTTTGGCGCGTTTGGCAAAACGGGCTTTTTTGGTGTTATACTCTCTGGCGATGCTATTGAGCATGTTTAACTTGTCGTTTATCATTGCACGGCGCACGGCGCACGGCGCACGGCGCACGGCTTAGACCTTTGCATAATCCCGTTATCGGCAAAAGCCGCTAACCCCCGCCCCGCCC
>JBPCWZ010000156.1:0-14432 GCA_051009015.1 Gammaproteobacteria bacterium
CGCTTTTGCAAATAGAGGAATATCCGACCGTGCTGCAGATGACTTCCACCGTGCAATGTCAAAGCAATGCCGGTTTGGGCGCTATTTTTGGCGCATTGTTTCCGTGCGCTTCGGTAACCGGCGCGCCGAAGATAGCGGCGATGCGGGCGATAGCAGAGTTGGAGTTATCACCGCGCGGAGTGTATTGCGGCTCTTGCGGCTGGGCGGGCGGGGACAAGGCGCGTTTTAATGTCGCCATCCGCACCGCCGTGATAGACAAAACCAAAGGCGCGATATGTTATGGCGCGGGCAGTGGAATAGTTGCCGATTCCACCGGCGGCGGAGAATGGCGCGAATGTCATAACAAAACGGCGATTCTTTCCGCCCCGCCGCCTGCCCTTTTGATTGAAACAATGCGCGCCGAAAGCGGTGAAGTCGCATTATTACCGCTGCATCTGCGGCGTTTGACGGCGGCGGCAAAACAACTGGGCTTTGCCATCAACCGCGCCAAAGTGCGGCGGCAAATTACCGATGCGGCAGCAAAAGCACAAAAGGCAAAGTTAAGATTGACGATGAATGCGGGCGGGCGGATAACTTTGCAAGTGTCGCCTTTGCCGCGCCAACAAACGGCGAATTTGTGTTTATTACCCGCGCCGCCGTTGTTGTTTTGCCGCCACAAAACAAACCGCCGCGCCGGTTATGAAAAACTGCTGCAAAAAGCGCAGTCGCTCGGCTTTGACGATGCCGTGCTGATAAACCAAAAAGGGGAGATAACCGAAACCTGCATTGCCAATATCTGCGCACATATCGGCGGCGAGTTGCTGACGCCGCCTTTGGAATGCGGGCTTTTGCCCGGAGTTATGCGCGCGAAAATGATACAAAGCGGAGAGTTGAAAGAACAAAAGTTAACACCCGAAGATTTGCGCCGCGCCGCAAAACTATACCGCATAAACGCCGTGCGCGGCTTGCAAAAGATAACACTGGCAAAAAACGGCGGGCGGAAAACGGCGGTTTTGTAATAAACTTCCCGCCCCTTTCGTCATTCCCGCCCTTCCCGTCATTCCCGCACAAGCGGGAATCTATGGGCGTCCCCCGAAGTTCTTACTTCGCCCTCGGCAACAAGATTCCATTCTTGTCCCAATCGCTCCAGCCATAGAAGCGAATGGGTTGCACTTTGTCAATTTGCCGCAAATGCTCCGACCAGCGTGACAGATTCGCGTCCATGATTTCCTTGAACTGCGTTTCGTCTTGATAGGCAAACCCGTGTCCTTGTACGCCGGCGGAGAGAAACGGAGGCAGTACCGAAAACCCCATATAGTACAGGGAATAGTTGACCGTCCAGAGCAGTTGTTCAATTTTACCGCCGCCCCGGCTGTTTGGAACAAATGTGGATTCCGGCGCGCCGGATGTTACCGAACAGATTGCCCGCTTTCCGCGAAAGTAGCCCCTATCGTAGCGCATGCTGCTCGTATATAATCCCCCGCTGACAAAGACACGGTCAAACCAACCCTTAAGCATTGCCGGTTGCGAATGCCACCAAAGCGGAAATTGCAGAATAACCAAGTCGGCGCGCTCCAGACGCTGGATTTCCCGCGCCACATCATCGTGCAAGGTTTTCGTTTCAAAAGCGTGACGCTGCTCGGCGAGGGCGGAAAAGAACCCCGCATTTTGCCGATTGCGGTAGTGTTCCGGCTTTTCCACGGGGTCAAATCCATCCGCGTAAAGGTCGGACACTTCTACGGCGTATCCCGCATCGGCAAATGTCTGAACAGCGACATCTTTCAGCGAGGCGTTGAAGGAAGATGCGTCCGGATGACACAAGACAATTAGGACTGATTTCATTTTTATCTCCTTTGGTGGTTGAGGTGTGGGTTTAATAACCAAGTAATTGCGGAATATAACGCCCCGGTATAACAAGGGCAAACAATGCAGCAATGATTAATCCGGCGTAGCAGCCGATTAATGCTCGCCGATGGCGGCGGATATCGCCCCTGCGCACGGCGATGATGGCGACCGCCATAGAGTAGATAACAATGGCAGTGAGGATATGAATCCAACTCGGTTTGCCGTCGTTAACTTCATAAATGCCAAGTGAAGTGGCGCAAACTACCGCCATTGCCGCAAACCACGCACGCCCGATAAAACGATGGCGGCGCGTTCCCTTTTGAGTCGCAAACTGCATTGCCCCCAATATAAGGGCAAGCAACGCAGTAATAATATGCACCTCAATCATTATATTGACGGCAAGCGGCGGTTTTCCAACACGCTTTAACCAGCGTCTCCACTACGCCATTCTTTGACGCTAAAAACCAAAACCACCACTAAAAGCATTGTGCCAACAATCAGCACCGGCGACAAAACTGCCGCATTTGCTTCCAAAACAAATTTTTGCGGTCCAACCGACAATATCGCCATCACCGCAACTATCATCGCGCCGACCAATCCGGCTTTAATGCCGTGATGCACTAACGGAATTGACGCCGCCGCTAACGCAATCATCGCCCCCAGATAAGGACCAACCCAATTCGGCGGATGCGGCGATACTTGCGCCCACAATGCGCCAAGAATGACGGCTTGCAATACCGCCAAGCCCAACAGAGCGGCGCAAATAGTTGTCCTGCGTAGTTGTTTTGTCATTGTTTTCTCCTTGTTTGGATGCCTTGCGGCGGGTTTAAATTGTCGCCATTATACAACCCGAATTGGAATTTTCGGCAAAACCCGCCCCTTTTGCGCCATATCCGCGCTTCGCCCATAGATTCCTGCTTTTGCCGAAATGACGGCGGCAGCGAATTTGCCTTAAACGCCCGAAAATACGGCTTCGGCGGGGTTTTTTGCGGGCGGGCGAGAGTTTTGCTAACCTTGTTAAATGTTTTAACAACACTAATCCGGCTTGTTTTTGTCTTTGCACGAGTCGCCGTGGCACTGTTTCGGGTTGTTTTTGCTTTTGCAAAACTCATGCAAAAGCGCCGGAGAGTCGTCACCGCACTGTTTAATGCCAAACTAATGCCGCGGAGAGTCGCCGCCGCACTGTTTAATGTCAAATCAATGCTGCGGAGAGTCATCGGCACACTGTTTAATGCTAAACTAATGCAACGGCGACTCGTGCAAAGGTAACCAAAACCCGAAACAACCGCCGCAAAACAAAAAACAAAACAAACAAACCATGGCCAAAAAGCCCGCCACCGAAGACCTGCAACAGCAAATCACCGCCAACCTTGCGGCAACAACCCGCATCCTCAAGGAAGCCGCCGAAGCACAAGCCGCCCGCGACACCGCCCGCGACAAAGCACAAGCCAAGCGCGATGCCGCCCGCGACAAAGCAGAAGCCGAGCGCGCCAAGGCACAAGCCGAGCGCGACAAACTCGCCGATGAGAGCCACGCCAAACTGAAAAAGGATTTGGCGGAGACCGGCAAGATGGTCAAAACCCTGACCCAGGAGTCCGGCGAAGCCGCCAACAACCGGGGGTTCAGTTTTGAGCGGGCGGCGTTTGTCACCTTGTCCGAGATGAAGCATTTGTGCGGTCATCTCCTTGAAGATGTCATCTTCAACCTCGCGTCCGGCAAGAAAGGTTACCAATACGACATGCTGGGCATCAATGGCAAATACGCCATTGTGATAGAGGCGAAGACAAAGTTGTCGGCGGAGGGCGTCATCCGCTTTGCCGCCGAGCGCCTGCCGGTTTTTGCCAAGGTGTTGCCGGGCTTTGCCAAAGGCAAGAAAGTCATCGGCGCGATGATATACCAGCAAACCGACCCGGGCGGCAAGGCGGTGAAAGAAGCGCTTTCGCGCGGCTTGCTTGTCCTGTGCGCCGACAGCGCAAAGCACCTAACGCACATCAAAACCCCCGCCGACCTGAAAGAACGCCACCAACCGCCCCGCAAAAAATAACCGGCGGCGGCAGGCAAAAAGAGGGCGGCAGAAATGTCGCCATTTTTTTGCCATTAGATTCCCGCTTTTTGCGGGAATGACGGGGGCGTTATTTTTGGGCGACCGCCCGCGCTATCCAATCGCTTCTTTCGCCTTCGCGCGATAATACTTCGTCATAGTGGGCGCGGTTGGCAAGCAGATGCTTGACATACAGGCGCGTCTCGGTAATGGGAATATTCTCCACAAAAACGGGCCACGGCACTTTTGCCGCTTCGCCCTTTCGCCATCTGCGGGCGCGGCGCGGTCCGGCGTTATAACCGGCGGCGATGAGCGGCGCCTGATTCTTAAGCAGTTTTGCCAGATCGGCAATATAAGTCGTGCCGAGTATGACATTGACATTTGCCAGCGTCAGGCGGTTGCGCTTGTATTTGTTATAGCCGTGCTTGCGGGCGACTTGTTTTGCGGTCAGGGGCATTATTTGCATAAGCCCTTGCGCTCCCGCCGAAGATGAAATTTTCGGCATAAACCGGCTTTCCTGCCGTATCAAACCATAAACAAAAGCGGCATCCAAACCAAACCTGCGGCTATATCCCAATACTTCGCGGGCGAAGGGAGTCGGAAAGCGCAAGCGGCGCGGCGCGCCCAGATATTCCGCCGCATCAATGGAAGCCAAAAACCATCTTTGGCGGTCTGCCACGCTTGCGGCATTGATAATCTCGTCTTTGTCCGCATCTTCATCGCGCACCGCCGCCCGCCAGATTCGCCGGGCAAAAGTTTCCTCCCCGGCATTGCGCAGTGCTATCGCCAAAGCAAAATCTCCTGTAGCGGCGGCGGCATCTTCGGCGGCATCGGCGGATTTGTTTGTTGCCGCGCCGCTTTTGTCATCATTCATCAGCGGCAGGTTGCTTTCCTGCCTTGCCAATAAGCCGTAAAAATCATCTTCGTCTCCGGCGAGTTTTCGCATGAGAATATCCGCCGTTATCGCCTCGCCGCGCCGCGCCAAAGCCGCCGCCCGCCAATAACGCCATGCGCTGACTTCCTGCTCTTCGGCGGGCATGGTAGCGATAACCGCCAGCACTGTGTCAAACCTGCCGTATAAAAGAGCGGCGCGCACCCGCCATGCGCGGGCGTTTTCGTCGTATATTTGCGGGCGGTCTTCGGCTCTGGCGGCAAAGGCATCGGCGCGGCGGTATAGCCCCAAAGCATCATCGCGCCGCCATCTTGCCGCCCACTCGGCGAGTTTGGCATAAACAAAAGCATTCTCGGACGGCGAAAAATACCGGTCAAACTGCCGCCAGCGGCGGATGGCAAAATCGGGATTGCCGCGCACGCTGACGGCGGCGGCTATCATTAGCAGTTCGCGGCTGCGGCGGTCGGATAACTTATGACGCCCTGCCAGATAGTTGCGGGCGGTATTGACAACCTTGCGCAAATCGGCATAACGATGACGCCCGGGAAAAATCCGCATAAGCCTTCTGGCGGCGCTCAATCCCCTGTCGCCGGAGATGTCGCGTATTTTGCGCCATATCATCTTTTGGCTGATGACGCCGCGCTTGTGGGCGAGTTTGTATAACTCCGCGCATAACGGGTCGCCGAAGTTTTTGTCGGTTTGCCATTGGCGCAATACCGCCCCGCGCGATTTGGAAAAATCTTCCAGCAACCGCGCGCAAACCGGCGCGCGCGGCGATTTGGCATAGCGGACAAAAGGACGCCACAACTTCTTGCGGGCGAAATATTCCAGCAACTGCCGCCGGCCGGTATCGCGCAAATAAGGCGAGTTTTCAATGGCGACAAACTCCGAAAGCGATTCCGTCCGATTAACCCGCAACTGAAAAACCGCCCGCCAATAGCGAATAAGCGGCTGATACACGCTGCCTTTGGATACCGCGCCCGCCGCATTCTCAAACGATTGGCGGCGGTCTTTGAGAAAATGCCGCCGCGCCGCGGTGATGTTTTTGTCGTCGCGGGCGGTGCTTTGCACATTTGCCGCCGCCTGATGCACCGGCACCGGCAGCGCCATCACAAAAGCCGCCGCCAATGCCGTCAGTTTTTTGCCAATGTCGTGCATCGCTTATTTGTTATTATCGCCGCCGCCGCGATGCCGCGCCGGGCGCACAACCCACCAGACAATCGCGCCGACCAAACCCGCCGCAATGCCTATTTCCAAAAGAAGAACTAACACCTGCCGCTAATTATGCCATCATCGGCGGCTTTGTTTTCATCGGTGTTTTGGCGGCATAGGCGCATGCTTTGCTGGTGGCAAGGTTTGCCCCGACCAATGCCTCGCACATTTTCAGCGCGCAAACAACGCCGTCCAAAACCGGCATTTGACATTCCGCACTTAACGCTTTTGCCAAATCCGCCATACCGGCGCAGCCGAGAATGACCGCTTCGCAGTTGTCTTCTTTTGCCGCCCGCAACACTTCGGCGCGGACGATTTTTGCCGCGCCATCGCCGTCTTCCAATGCCAAAACCGGAATGTTGGCGGCGCGGACTTTTCGGCATTTGTGCGTCATTCCATAACGATGGGCGAGTTCTTCCACTATCGGCACGGCGCGCGGCAAAGTTGTCACCACCGAAAAAGATGCGGCAATGACGGCGGCAAAATGCATCGCCGCTTCGCAAATGCCGACAACCGGACCATTGACAACTTCGCGGCACGCCCCCAGCCCCGGGTCGTCAAAACAAGCGACGACAAAACCATCCGCCCCCGCCGCATCGGCGCGCAAAACCTCGCGCAACAAGCCCGGCACGCAAACCGCTTCGTCATAATGCCCTTCTATGCTGGCGGGCGTATCGGGCGGATTGGCGGCGATAATCTCCGTGCCGTCAAAAGCCGCCCCCGCCGCGGCGGCGCGGATCTTTTCGGTCATTGACGCCGTGGAGTTGGGATTGATAACGGCTATCTTCATCGTCATACATCGCCGCCCAGATACAAGCGGCGGATGCGGTCGTCGTTTAGCAGTTGTTGCGAATCGCCGCTGACGGCTATTTTGCCGTTGGCGACGGCATAGGCGCGGCGCGATATGCGCAAAGCCATGCGCGAGTTTTGTTCCACAAGCAGCACGGCGACTTTGTCTTCGCGGTTGATGGCGACAATGGAGCGGGCGATATCCTGCACAAGTTTCGGGGCGATGCCGAGCGATGGCTCGTCCAACAGCAGCAGTTTCGGCTTTGCCATCAGCGCCCTGCCGATGACGAGCATTTGCTGCTCGCCGCCGGACATGGTGGATGCCGACTGCCGCCACCGCTCTTTTAATCTCGGGAACTTGACGAGGATACTTTCCAAATCATCAGCGATGGCGGCTTTGTCGGCGCGGGCGAAAGCGCCCATCAATAAGTTATCGCGCACCGACATATACGGAAAAACCCGCCGCCCCTCCGGTGCCATGGCAATACCGGCGGCGACAATGGAATGCGGCGGCAGATGGTCAATGCGCCCGCCGCGATAAGTAATCCCGCCCGCGCTTATCTTTCGCAAGCCGGTAATGGCGCGCAAAATGGAAGATTTGCCCGCGCCGTTTGCGCCGATGAGCGCGATGGTTTCGCCTTCGTTCACCGTCAAAGACACGCCGCGCAAAGCATGCACCCGCCCGTAAAAAAGCGATACTTCGTCAAAGTGCAAAAGCGTTTGCGCCTTCTCCCGCTTTTGTTGTTGTTGCGATTCGGTCATTGTTGTTTATATTCCCACGGCGTCGTCTTCGCGCCCCAGATATGCTTCTATGACGCGCTCGTCGTTTTGGATTTGCACAGGTTCGCCTTCGGCGATTTTCTCGCCGAAGTTAAGCACAACTATCCGGTCGGACACGGTCATTACCGCTTTCATATCATGCTCCACAACCAAAACCGTAATGCCGCGCTCGCGCACTTGCTGCACCATCTTCACGGCGCGGGCGGTTTCGTCATGATTCATTCCGGCAAAAGGCTCGTCCAATAACAACACTTTCGGCTTTGCCGCCAAACCGATGGCGATGCCCAAAGCGCGCAGATGACCGTGCGGCAAGTTGCCCGCCATTTCTTTGGCGGCGGCATCCAAACCCAAAAAAGCCAAAATATCATCCGCCGATTCGCCAAAAGCCGCTTCGTCCGCCCGCGCCCGGCGGGTGTTGGCAAAAAAGCCGAGCAATCCGGCGCGGGCGCGCAAATGATGGGCGATGACGACATTATCGCGCACGCTCATTCCGCGAAAAATCGTCGTCTCCTGAAAAGTCCGCACAACGCCCATTCGGGCGACAATGTGCGGGTGCTTGCCCGATATGCGCCGCCCCTGCAAAAGCACTTCGCCGCGGGTCGGCTGCAAAAAAGACGACACCAGTTTGAAGAGTGTGGATTTTCCGGCGCCGTTGGGCCCGATGACCGACAATATCTCGCGCTCGCGCACGGCAAAACTGACATTATTGACCGCCAGCAAACCGCCAAAGCGGCGCGTAATGCCATGCACTTCCAAAAAATTAGCGGACATTGCGTTGCCCCCCCTCGCGCAACAAAGAAGGCAAACTTAATAAGCCGTTCGGCAAAAACAGAATCAAAATGATAAGCACCGACGAATAAATAAGCAACTGATACGCGCCGGTCGGAGACAACAAATCCCAGCCGAAATACAAAACCAAAGTCCCCAGCATGGGACCGAAAACATAACCCAATCCGCCGAGAAAACAATAAAGCATATAGTTAACCGATTCTTGAATCGGAAAAGTGGACGGATACACCGACTGCACAATGGCGGCAAAAACCGCCCCGCCAATGCCGCCCAGAAAAGACGACAACGCATAAGCCAAAATCCGCAACCTGGCGATATTGACGCCGATGGAAGATGCAAGTTCTTCGTTCTGCTGCAAAGAGCGGCACAAAAAACCCAGCCGCGAATTGACCAGCCGCCACATTCCGGCAAAACACAGCAGCATCAAAACAACGGCAAGATAATAAAAGCCCAGCCGCAGGTTTTCCAGTTCGGCAAAATCGGGGATGAGGGTAAAGCCGAAAACCGACAACTCGCCCGGCGGCGGGATGTTGGTAATGCCGGAGGGGCCGTTTGTGATAGTCAATGATTGAAAAAACAAGCGCGCAACTTCGGTCAGCGTCAGCGTTACCATGGCAAAATACACGCCGCGCAAACGCAGTATCGGCAAGCCGATAAGTATGCTGGCAAAAGCGCAAAACAAACCGGCAAGCGGGAGAGTATACCAAAACAGCATATCATATTTCACCACCAGCACCGCCGACACATAACCGCCCATAAGCGCAAACGCGCCCTGCCCGATATTAATGCGCCCGATGTAAAAAGTCAGCCACACGCCGGAACTGATAATGCTCAGCAAAGCCACAGTCGTCATCACGCTCATCAAATCACCGCGCCCCAAATGCACAAGCACCCCCGGCACGGCAACAAGCACCGCAAACAAAAACACGGCAACGCCGATAATGTTTTGTTTTGTTTTCGTCATCATCGCCGCGAGTTAAATGTTGGCGTAACGAATCGGGTTTTGGTTGTTTTCGCCGACTTTGCGCCCGACATACAACCGGCGCACCGACTCCTCGGCGACTTCGCCCTCAAACTCCCACCTGTTGGTGTGTTTCCAACCGGAAATATCGCGGTCGTGATATTTCAGCGTTCCGGCGGAATGCCATTTGCTAATGCGATAAACCTCTTTGGCAATACCGCGAAAAATGGCAATGGCGTATTCCGCCCGCTCGCGCCTTTTGCCGATAACCCATGCCCCGCGGGTTGTTTCATACAACTCCCGCGCACTCATATCGCCGCGATACAGGCGGCTAATCTTAATCAAGACCGCCAAATGCCGCACCGCCGCCGATTTGGCTTCAAAAGTAGCCAAAAACTCGCGCGCGGAAATGCGCCCGTAGCCGCGCGTGACTCCCGAAACAAGATTGGCAAGGTTGTCCTTGCCGATTAAATCTATCGCCGCCGCTTCCACCAAAAGCGCCTCCGACTCCGAAAGCCCGTAGCGCAAAATGTCAATGTGCGGCTCTTTGCCGCTTTTGCGGATGGCGTTTATCGTTGCGCTCTTTGCGTCATTTGCGCCGTTAGCAACATCCAAATGTGCAAACATCCGCCCACCTTTGCCCTTGCCGACATAAAAAGGTTTGCCGGTTTGCGGGTGCGAATAGACATAGACATAATACTTAAGCAGAGCCGCCGCTTGCGCCGATACTTCGTGCGCGTCGTTATTTGTTTTCGTTGTCGTCATTTTTGTATCTCCACAACGGTGTGCCCCGCGCCATCAGCGGCTTGGCCGCCCTTAAAAGCCCATCAGCACAACAAGCGGGCCGTGGTTAGCACTGCTTGTTGTCTTTAATTTTCGGCGGGTTTTTCCCACTGGGAAAATGTGTTTGCCGCGGCACGAATGTACTGTTGCGGTGGATGGTCGCGAGCGAGTCCGGCTTCGCCGAGGTGAAAAACACCCCCGACGGCCACGCGCTCGAACCCCCGTCCGCATAGGGCACATAATGCCCGGACGAGTCAGTTTGCTTTTTCATGTTTCCAGCCCTCAAATTTGCGGTTGTCATGGAATCCTTCTTGCTCAATAGGCACCGGTAGCCCGGGAACCTGCACCGGGATTTTAACACGGAACAAAACCCCTTCGGAAACAAAGCGATGAGTCCCTCCCTCAACGCTTTCAACCAGCCCTCTGGCATGGGCGTAGTCAACCCGTTCTTTTTCCCCCACAAGGAGATTCGGGTCATATGCCTCTGTCAGGCACAACTCCTCCCGTATGTCTTCGTATATTTGCTTGATAAGCAAATACAACTTTTCATCCGGCTTTTCTATGTTCAAGCCCAAACCCAGCGCCTCCCGCCGGTTGATGGTGTAGTCGTGGCTGCCGGTTTCGGTGCTCAGAAACCCCACAATCTTTTTCCGCTGCTTTTCATCTTTCACTTGATAACGCAAAAGACGCTCGGCAAGCATCTTTATCTGGCCGCTCGTCCTGATAACTTGACCAAGCACCAGCGGGTGAACTTTGTCGCTCAACGCAGCAAGAATTTTTGCCAAACTTTCGTCGTCCTTGATGCCGAGCTCTTCTTTCGTCAATTGTATGTACCCTTTTATCGCCTCCACGCTGACCGATGCCCGGGCGGGCGAGTTCGGATTATCGTCCACCTTGGGATTCAAGGGTGTGGTAATCGACGGGTCAATCGGGCCAAGCATCGCCTGCTTGGTCATCACGATTCTGTCCGTGCCGAGCGCCATCAGCGTGCCGGCGCTGTGGCATTTGGAAGGCACAACCACCTCCAACTCGTTGCAGAACAGCCGGAGAAGATTTGCCAAACTCCACGCCGCCAGCGTGTCCCCGCCGCGGGTATACAAAAACAACGTGATTTTTTCAACCACATTGATGCTGTCCAGGTGGAAACTAAAATGGTCAACCACATCGGTGGCAATCTTCGCCTCCAACCCCGGGCGGTCGCCCGTGATGTATGCCAAAACTTTGGAACCCCGCGCCTTTTCCAGGGCTTGATAGAGTTTGCGCCGCTCTCGACTCATACCGACATTATAACCGATTTCAACCCCACGGTTTCCCCATCAGCCCGTTCGGGCGGATGCTTAAGAAAACCATTAAACTTGCGAAGATAACCAGATAAGTAATGTCGCCGTATTCGCGCAAAGTTGCCAAACCTACCGATTCCATCATTCCCAAAATAAAACCACCTGCTATCGCCCCCGGCACAACACCGGCACCGCCTATCATTACCATCAAAAACGCCTTGATGGATATCGGACCGCCAATGCCGGAACTAACGCCCGTTATCGCCACCAGCAAACCGCCGACCAAACCGGCAAGCATCGCGCCCAATGCAAAGCCGAGCATTCCATAACTTTCCACCGGCACGCCCATCAGTTGCGCCGCCGTCCTGTCCTGTGCCAAAGCGCGCATCGCCCGCCCCGGCTTTGTCCATTGCATAAAGGCGATAAACGCCGCTATCATCAGCAAAGCGCAAATGCCGACAACAATGCGGTCGTTCTGCATTGCAAGAATAAAATTGCCCATGTCGTCTTTCCAGACAAACCCGCCTTCCATAATCTTCGGCACGCCGCGCTGTTTCTCGCCAAACAAAAGCAAAATAATGCTGTCAAAGAAAAACGCCAAACCCGCCGCCAATAACATCGTGCTTTCCTCGCGCACGCTCTTTCGCAACACGCGGCGGAACAAAAACCGCTCAACAGCCGCGCCCGCCGCCAAAAGAGTCAGCGCCGATGCGACAAGCGCAAGGGCAAAAGGCATCCCCAGTTTGCCATAGACAAAATAAGTAACAAAACCGCCCAAAACATACATCTGCCCGTGGGCGAAGTTCAGCACATTCATCAGGGCGAAGATAAGCGTCAGCCCCAGGGCGATAAGCGCATACTGCGCACCCAGATACAAGCCATTGACGACTACCTGCTCCACAAAAGTCAAGCGCCGGGGGGTGTTCGCCGCCCGGCGCCAAACTGCGAAAACCGCAAAGGGCGGTTAATCCACCCGCGTTACAAACAGGGTTTTGAACGCGCCGTCACGATACTCGTTGACGACCATCGGCACGCCGACCTGCCGCTTTTGCCCGAACGAAAAACTGCCGACATAGGTCAGTTTCTCGTTGCCTTTCAAAAACGGATTCGGCGCTTCAAAAGTATCCATCGCGTTTTGGAACACTTCCACATCGTCAATCGCGCCCGGGTTGGCTTTCAGCGTTTCCAATATGTATTCCAAAGCATACACTTTGGTATTGGACTCGTCGTCATACTGCCCGTGGTCTTCGGTGTAGCGGCGGATGAACTCTTCCATCGTTGCCGAGCGGATTTGCGGCGTTGATGCCCCGCCGACCGAGATAAACCCGTTTGCCAAGCCGCCGGCGCCTTCGCGCAGTTGTTCGGCATCCTGGGCGGTTTCGGTGGAGATGAGCCCTTCATAGCCGAGTTCGCGCAGGGCGCGGATGATAAGCGGCGCAGTGCCACCGGCAACGCCCGACAAGACAAGCAAATCGGGGTTGAGTTGGACAAGCGGCGTAACAACCGGCACAAAATCGCGCGTATCACTCTGGTAGGCATCGGACTGGGCGACGATATTCAACCCAAGCGCCTTTGCCGCCGCGACTCCGCCATCCCGCTGGCTGAGCGCATCGGATTCATTCGCCGCCAAAAAGGCGATACTTTTGACGCCTTCGTTTTCTTTCAGGTATTTGTAGATGGCGGGACCCGATTGATAGTTGGCTATCATCCCGAGCACAGCATTACCGGCGGGCGGGCTGTAGAGTTCCTTCGGGAAGGCGTAGGGAAAATACATCACGCCGTCATTTTCGGCGACCGGGCGCACAGCGGCGGCGGTCGGGTCGGTATTGGGACCGACGACATAATGAATGCCCTCTTGCACCATTTTCTCCATCCCTTCGCGGGCGCGGGTTGTGTTGTCCTGCGTATCCCAGGTGACTATTTCAATGTCGTAGGTGTCGCCGCCGATAGTGACGCCGCCTTCTTCATTGAGCCATTTGGCGCGCGTTTGCATGCACCGGACATTGGAAATGCCCCATGCGGCTTTGGGACCCGAAGTCACGCCGACAAACCCGATCTTCAGGGTTTTGTCGGCGGCAAGGGCAGCCCCGCCCGGCGACAGGATGGACATTGCCACGGCAAGCGCAGTGGCGTGTTTGCAGAGTTGTTTTTTCAGTTGCATTGTTTGGTACCTCCAAAGATAAGAATGCCGCCACTACTATACCACACCATCCCGCCAAAAAGCCGAAAAGCCAACATTTTTAATCACCCCGTGCAAAACACAACACACAAGAATGGCGGCGGTAATGGCGGATTTTTCGCACGGCGGCGGATTTTGTTTGGCGGATTTGGCAAAACGGGGTTTTTGGTGTTATACTCTTTGGCAATGTTATTGAGCATGTTTAACTTGTCGTTTATCATCGCACGGCGCACGGCGCACGGCGCACGGCGCACGGCGCACGGCTGAGACCTTTGGCAAAACGGCTTTTGCCGTCATTGCTTTAATTGGCGGCTTTTACGCTTTGACTTTTGCCGACAAGACATCGGCGCAACAACTTCCGCAAACTTCCATTTCCCGCACGGCGAAAAGCGGCGGCTTTGCCGACTTCCGCAAACAACAACAGGCGCGGCTTTTGGCGGCGTTTGACAGCACATTGGCGACACAGGCGGAAAACGCCATTAGCGATAACTTCGCCGCCGTCCGCAAAGTTAACATTGACTTCCAAAGCACGATTGGCGGCAGAAATGGCAATGTCGGCATTAATCTTATTGGCGCTTTTGCCGAAAGTGAAAACCGCGCTTTTGGCTGGCAACTTCGGGCTTATGGCGGCAAAGATATTAACAGCGGCACAAATGCCGGTGTTTTCTATCGGCAAACAAGCGGCAATATGCTTTTTGGCGCAAATGCCTTTGCCGATTATGAAAAGCACGACTACGGCAACTTTTTCCGCTATTCCATCGGCGGCGAATTGCAACATTCCATCTTTGCCCTTGCCGCAAACTACTACATTCCGCAAACAGATAACCGAAAGATGAATTTGACCGTCGCCGCATTTTCACGCGAGGGTTATGACGCACAACTGCGGATATCCGCCCCGCATT
>JBPCWZ010000157.1:0-11400 GCA_051009015.1 Gammaproteobacteria bacterium
CGCCCTGACTGCGATGATTTCGTCGCCCATCAGGGACAGGACGGGACACATCACCGCGTCCGAGTCGGAACCCGCCCCTGTCTAGAACAGGACACCGAAAGAGGCGGATGCCTCCGTCGCGATGAAGACGCCGAACTCATCTGGAGCATCCGATACATCCCCAACGCCGGCGGCGAGCGCTTCGGCAGCGCGATTTTAACCAACACCTACGACTACTACGGCGGCGGCGGTTCTTATTAATCCGCGCGGCCGGGCGACAGGTGAACAATAACCGTCATTCCCGCAAAAGCGGGAATCCATCGCCGCCAAAGGCGGCGCGTTATCAAAGCCCTGTAAGGGCGCAATGTTATAGCACAGGGCAACGCCCTGTGAATCGGGCCGCACAACCGCCATTATAAAACTCTTTCCCCGCCCGCGGCATCAAGTTTGCATAACTGCCGCCGCCGGATATGAAATCGTCAATACGCCGCATGGCGTATTATGACACTGCAGGCATTGTCCGCTTTAGAAAATCGGCAAAGAGCGGAACGGTAAAAGCAATGTCGCCATGCGCGGGGCTGTATATCATCCCTTTGTTTATTAACTGTGCCCGATGGGGACCCAGCGCCGTCGGCGGTTTTCGTAAAATCTCGGCGACATTGGCGGAGCGAATATTATCATCGCCCGCTTCCGCCATCGCGCGCAGGTAGTTTTTTTCGGACGGCGTCAAGCGGTCAAAGCGCACCATAAAAAAATCGGCATCCAATGCCGCAACCGCTTTTTTCTCTGCAAACCGGACATCTTCGGCAACGATGGGCGAATGTTTGGCGGCATTCCACACATGCCTGCCCCATTCCTGCAGAAAGTAGGGATAGCCGTGCGCCCGATTAACAATATCGCACAAGGCGGCTTCGCTTATCGTAATGTTTTCGGCAAGCGCAGGATTAAGGATGGCATCTTTCGCCGCCTGTTCCGGTAACGCGCCCGCCTCAAAAAAGTTAAACATGCGCTCGGCATAACTCTTTGCCTTGCCGAGTTTCCCGCGCAGTTGCGGCAAACCCGCCCCGGCAATCAATACCGGCAAACCCTGTTGTGAGATGCGATGCAGCGATGCGCATAAAGCCGAAAGCCCTTTTTCATCCACATACTGCAATTCGTCTATGAGTATGGCAACGGCGGTTTCTTCCTCCTTCGCCGCTTCGCCGATGGTTTCCATCAGCACGGGCAAGTCGTGTTCCAAATCTCCGGCATCCGCAAGCCCCGGCCGGGGCAGGGCTTCCAGTGTTATCCCGCCAACTTCCAGTTTGAATGCGCGCACAAACCCGGCAAGGGCGGAAAGCGCATAACGGATTTTTGCGCTGTCGGACATTTTCAGCAACACCGATTTCAGCGGTGGCACAAGAACAGAAGGCAAAGAGCGGGTTTCCGGCGCTTCGGCATATACCGTCCGCAAACCTTCCCGCTTTGCCTGCTTTTGCATATCCAAAAGCAGCACTGTCTTGCCAACGCCGCGCAATCCGATAAACATAATGCTTTTTTCCGACCGCAAGTGCAATGCCCGCAACAGAGCAACGCGCACCGTTTCCCGGATATCATCGCGCCCCGTCAATTCGGGCGGCAAAGTCCCGGCGCCCGGCGAATATGGATTTTTGACCGGATCCATTCGGAGATTATATCAAAATTATGCCCAATATGTGCTTCTATAATCGCGTAAAGTAATTTTTCATATACCAAAAATGGCATATAACGGCGTATCATTGTCGGCGGCGAGTTTGCCAGCCGGGCGACTAATCTATCGGGTTTTCGGCTGGAGTTAAATGCAGTTTGTCGGCGGGGGTGTTGGGTTTTAGTTTGTGCTTTTCTGCCACTTCTTCGTTCAGTTCCGCGCCGATGCCGGGGGTTGTCGGTATTGTCAAATTGCCGTCCTGCCATTCAAAGGGTGTTGTCAATATCTCGGCGCTGAAACCGTCCCACTTGTACAAACCTTCCAATATCAAAAAGTTCGGTATGCATGCCGACAACTGCACAGCCGCCGCGCCCGCTATGGGCCCGCAATACAAATGCGGCGCGACTTGCGCATAGTGCGCTTCGGCTATTGCCGCTATCTTTTTCGCTTCCAATATGCCGCCGCATCTTCCCATCTGCGGCTGCACTATCGCCGCGCCGCCCGCTTCCAACAATCGCGCAAACTCGTGTTTTGTCGCCAAACGCTCGCCGGCTGCTATCGGTATTGTTGTCTTTTTTGCCACTTGCGCCATTGCTTGCGGGTTTTCGGGCGGCACCGGTTCTTCCAGCCATAACGGGTCGTATTCTTCCAAATGTCGCGCCAAACGCGCCGCCGCTGACGGGGTCATTTGCCCGTGTGTGCCTATCAATATATCGCATTTGTCGCCAACTGCCTCGCGCACCGCCGCCACAACTTCCCGCGCCCTGCGCAAAACCGGCATTGATAACTGCCGGGGGTCAAAAGCGCCGTAAGCCCCCAGCGGGTCAAACTTCACCGCGCCAAAACCCTCGCCGACATATTGCGCCGCCCGCGCAGCCGCCGTTTGCGGGCAATGCTCCACATAACCCGCATCGCCGTCTTGCGGATACAAATAAGTATAAGTGCGAAGTTGTTCGCGCACTTTGCCGCCGAGCAAATCATAAACCGGGCGGTTTAGTTCCTTGCCGGCAATATCCCAAAATGCCGTTTCCACGGCGCTGAGAATCGCCAGCAAAGTCGCATCCGGCTTTTGTGTGTATGCCGAAGAATACGCCCGCCGCCACATTTGTTCTATGCGAAAAGGATTCGCGCCAATCATCTGCCGCTCAATGACATCCGCCGCCATTTGGCAAACGACCGGCGGGCGAAAGGGCGTGCCGTATATTTCGCCGATGCCTTTGACGCCGCCGTCTGTTATCAACTGCACAAATATCCAGCAGGGACCGCCGATATAAGGGCGCGGGTTGGCAACGGCAAAAACTTTATAATCCGCGATTTTCATAACCGGTTATCCAAAAAACCCCCGCCGCCGCCGCGCAAACAAAAGGCGCAATTAAAGATGATAACTCGTGCGCGTCATTACTTTGCCCGCCATGCGCATAATGCTTTTTGCCGCTTGCGGAAGTTCCGCCGCGCCCATTTCCACGGCGCTGGTGGCGTGTTGTTGTTCGTCGGTGTCCATCTGCTCGACAATGGCGCGGCTTTTGGCGTCTTGCGGCGGGAGTTCATTAAGATGGCTTTGCAGATGTTGCGACACCTGCCGCTCGGTTTCGGCGACAAAACCCAAAGATACCTTGTCGGATATGACCGCCGCCGCCGCCCCGATGGCAAAAGCACCGCCATACCACAATGGATTGAGAATGCTCATTCGCCCGCCGAGTTCCCTGATGCGCGAGGAAGTCCATGCCAGATGGTCAATCTCTTCGTCCGCCGCTTCTTGCAATGCTTCGGCGATTTTGTCATCGCGGGCAAAAAGCGCCTGTCCCTGATAAAGCGCCTGCGCGCAAACTTCGCCGCAATGATTTACCCGCATCAACGCCGCCGAATGCTTGCGCTCTTGCGGCGACATTTCGCCATCCGCCGCATCATCCGCCGGGCTTTCGCGTTTGGCGACTGTCGGAGTCAATATCGCGCGCGCGCCTTTGGCAAATGCCGCGCCCATCTTTTTGGCAAAATCCATCTTGGTATTATCGCACAATCATATCCGCAATAACTTCGCCGCCGCCGTCATGGCAAAAAACGCGCGCATAACCTTCGCCGCCGCCTTCCCATGCCGGCAGGCACAATCGGCGGTATGTTTTGCCGTCGGTTTGCCATTGCTGGTCGCACGGGTTGTGCAGATGTCCGTGTATTAACATTTGGCAGTTGTGCCGTTTTAATAACCTTTCCGCCATTGCCGGTTTCAACAACGGGCGGCGGCGTTTGGCATCGCTGGCGGTGCGAAGTTTGGCGGCTATGTTTTTGCGCCGCGCCGATGACAACAAGCCAAAAAGCCCCCGCGCCAAAGCACTGCGGACAATGGCGCGATAGATGGCATAAGTCAAATCCGCGTCAAGTTTGTCGCCATGTGTCAGAAGTATGCCGCCATTAATAATATGATTATCGCCAATCAACTCGCAACCGGCGGCGGCGGCGAATTGTCTGCCGAGCAAAAAATCGCGGTTGCCGTGTTGCAGATAAACCTTAACGCCGCCATCGGCAATCTCCCGCAACTTGCCCCGCACTTGCGCGCCAAAGCCGCCGCCGATATCATCGCCAAGCCACAAGTCAAAAATATCGCCGAGCAGATACAACGCCCGCCCCTCGCGCGCGACAAGGCGCAAAAAGGCAAAAAACCGCTCGCTGCGGCGCGGATGCAATGGCGACAAGTGAATGTCGGCGGCAAAAAAATCAACCTTGCCGCCCGAAGTTTGCGACATATGCCAAAAGCCGCCGGATAAGGAAAAACCTTAATCCTGCGGGGCGTCAATGCGCTGAGCGACTTCCAAAACAACATCCCGCGCCGGGACATCGTCATAACCGCTGCGCGATTCTGTCTCTATGCGGTTTATTTCGTCCGCAACTTCGCCGCCTTCAATCAACCGCCCGAAAACGCAATAGCCAAAACCTTCGCCGGTCGGGGCGGTGTAATCCAAAAAAGCATTGTCTGCGGTGTTGATGAAAAACTGGCTGCTGGCGGAGTGCGGCTCGGGCAGGCGCGCCATTGCCAAAGTGTGTTTGAGATTACGCAAGCCGTTTGCCGCTTCGTTTTGTATCGGCGCTTCGGTGTCTTTCTTTTCGGCGACGCCGCGCATCATCCCGCCGCCTTGTATCATAAAATCGGCGATGACGCGGTGGAATATGGTGTCGTTATAAAACCCGCGGTCAACATAGCGCAGGAAGTTCGCCACCGTCAGCGGGGCTTTTTCGGGGTCCAACTCGGCGACCATCGCGCCGAAGTTTGTCAGTAATCTTACGCGCGGGTTCATTGTTGCTCTTCCTCTTTTTCCTGCTCTTGCTTTTGTTCTTGTTCTTCGTCTTTCATCATCGGCTCTTGCGCTTCATCTTTCATCATCGGCTCTTGTTCCTGCGACATTTCGGCTTCCGCCTGTTGCACTTCGGCTTTGATAATGATGATATCCTCAACCGGCACATCCTTAAAACCATTGACATCGGCGGTTTTGGTGGTTTCAACGGCGGCGATGGCGTCTATGATATCCATTCCCTCAACAACCCGCCCGAAAACCGCATAGCCGGGCGCGCCGCCAAAGCCATCCAGATTCGGATTATCATTCAAACTAATAAAAAACTGGCTGGTTGCGGAATGCGGGTCTTTTGTGCGCGCCATTGATATGCTGTATTTGACATTCAACAAACCGGTTTCTTCAAAAAATATCGGCAAGCGGGTTTCGCGCATTTGCATGCCCTTTTCAAAACCGCCGCCCTGGACGACAAAACCGGCAATGACGCGATGAAAAAGCAGCCCGTCATAAAAGCCATCCGCCGCATATTGGAGAAAGTTCGCCGCCGTCTTCGGGGCTTTTTCTTCGTCAATCGCCAGAATAATGACGCCTTTGGAAGTATCCATTTTGACCATCGCGCCCGCGGCGGCGGCGGCGGCAAAGGCGCAGCCAAAAGCCAAACCGGCAATGCCAAAAGCACAGGCAAGTATCGTTGTAATTTTTGTCGTCAGTGTTTTCATTGTCAAACTCCCCGCCCGATGGGGCAGTTGTGGGGTAGTATAACACAGATGACATTTCGCACCCGCTTTGCCCCGAGCCCGACCGGTTTTTTGCATGCGGGCAATGCCCGCACGGCGATATTTTGTTATCTGGCGGCAAAAGCGGCGGGCGGCGAAATGCTCCTTCGCATTGAAGATTCCGACCGCGCCCGAAACACACCGGGCGGCGCGGATGCCATTACCGAAGATTTGGCGGCATTGGGCTTGCAGTGGCGAAATGTCCCGCCGCAATCTTCGCGGGCGGAAAGTTATGAGACAAAAATGCGCCGGTTGCGGGATGCCGGTGCGGTATATCCGTGTTTTTGCCCGCTCGAAGAACTCGCCCGCCAAAGAAAAGCATGCATCGCCGCCGGTATCGCGCCCAGATATTCCGGAAAATGCGCACAACTGACAAGCGAAGAAGCACAAGCGAAGATAACCAAAGGCGCGGCGGCGGCATTGCGCTTTCGCATGCCGAAAGGCGCGATATTGGCGCGGGATATCGTGCGCGGCGAAGTGCGTTTTGACGGCGGCGACATTGGCGATTTTATCGTCCGCCGGACGAATGGCGATTTTTCGTTTATCTTCATCAACGCCATAGATGACGCCGCCGACAGCATTACCTGCGTTTTGCGCGGCGAGGATCATCTGCCGAACCTGCCGCGCCAGTTGGCGGTTTTGGCATCTTTGGCTTTGCCGCCGCCGACATACGGGCATTTGCCGCTGATGACCGGCGATGACGGCAAACCGCTTTCCAAGCGCGGCGGCGCGCCATCGGTGCGACAACTGCGCGATGAAGGTTATCTGCCGCTGGCGATGATGAACTATCTGGCGCGTATCGGGCACAAGTATGCCGATGACGGCTTGATGACGGCGGCGCAACTTGCCGAAGGGTTTGCTTTGCCAAAGTTATCCAAAGCGGCGGCGAAGTTTGACTTATGCCAGTTGCACAGCCGCCAGCGCATGGCATTGCGGAAGTTGACCGCCGCCGAAAGGTTGCGGTGGATGTCGGCTTTTGTGCCGCCGAATGTGGATAATGAAAAGTTTGCCGCCGCCATAGCCGACAATGCGGCGGTTTTTGCCGAAGTGCGCCAATGGGCGAATGCCCTGACAGACGCCCCCTGCGATGATGATGCGGCAAAAGTGATAAAAGATGCGGGCGGCGCGTTTTTTCGGGCGGCGGATGAAGTATTGGCGGATGGCGCAAGTTGGCGGCAGTTTTGCGATGCGGCGGCGGCAAAAAGCGGAATGTCGGGGCGGAAGTTATACTTGCCTTTGCGGGCGGCATTGACCGGAAAGACCAGCGGTCCCGAGATGGCGGCATTTTTCGCCTTGCTGTCTTTTGCGGAACAAAAACGCCGTTTGCGCGATTATTGCTGATTTTTTTGCGATAATATGCGATAATTAACGCCATGCGCGCCGCCGCCAAAACCGCCAAACAACACAACGCCGCCGCGCGCGGCTTTTCGCTTGTTGAACTCGCCATCGCGATGTTTATCTTCGCGCTTATCATATCCAGCATTTTGGGTCCGGCGGCGGATTTGTATCAAAAGCGCAAAAACAACGACGCCATCCTATACCTTGACAGGGCATCGCGCGCGATTATCAACTACGCCCTGCACAACCGGACTGCCTACCGGGAGATAACATACGGCGGCAATCCCGCCATCATCCCGCCGGGCAGGCCCTATCTGCCCTGCCCGGATACCGACGGCGATGGTATTGAAAACCGCATTGCCATCCCCGCTGTCATCGCCATAGCGGGGGCTGCCAATAATGCCGGCACTTGCACATCGGCAAAGGGGACAATTCCATGGCGCACTTTGCAACTGTTGCCGGATGTTGACCCGTGGGGCAACTTTCTGACTTATCATGTTGATGCGTCATATTCCAATGCTTTGTTTGGTTTTGACGAAACCACCCGCGCCGACCGGCACGACACTACGCGAGTGGTAGCAGCAGGGGGAAATTATGCGGCAAAGCCGACTGCAACTTCGCCTTTTATCGTTTGCGACAAGCCGCTTCTGGCGGCTATCCCTTGCCCTTTTGCAAACAACAACAACATTATCGCCGGGGTCTTCTATGCCATGGCCCCGGCCCCGGCCCCTATCAATGTGGCGCCCTACCAATACACCGCCGGGAATTTTCCAAACGGCATTGTCAAGGGAGTCGCTTTTTTGGTTATGTCGCACGGCAACAACGGCAGATTCGCCCGCAGCCGCTCCGGTAATACCTGCAATGGCACAGTTGCCAACATCGCCGCAATAAATACACACGAAAGACGCAACGGCTTTGTCGCTTGCAACGGTACCTTTCCCGCGGGCGAGTCGCAACAATATTACTTTTCCTACCCGATAAGCAATACGCCGGAAACCGGAGAGTTTGACGACATTTTGCGATGGACGATGGCGGATGAAATAATGGGCGCGCTGAATGATGCCGGCAAAACGCGCGAAAACGAAGCCGAGGCAAAAACCCCCCTGCCTATCGGCAAACTGCTGTTTTTGCCGTGATGAATAAGATGAAACACGGCGGCATTTTCAACCGGCGCGGCTTTAATCTCATTGAAATCGCGATTGTCGTTGTCGTGCTGGGCTTGCTCGGCAGTGCGGTATTGGTGCCGCTTAGCGCCATTCTTTTGAGGGAGCAATACGACCGCGAAGAGGTGGCGATGGAGCGCGCCAGACAAGCGGTTATCGGCTATGCCGCCCGCAGCGCAACGCCGGGAGCGGTTATTGATTTAGCCGGAACCGGGACTGCCCGGGACAGGTTTGAAGTTCCGGCGGGGCGGGCATATTTGCCGTGCCCGGACATTACCGGCGATGGTTACGAAGACCGTAATCATTACGACAATCTCGGCTTGCAGATTATTGTAAACGCGACCGCGCCCGCCATAGCAGTAGCGGCTGACGGCGTTGTTAATTTGGAGCAGTTTAATGACATCGTAAATATCAACAACGGCAGGGATCTGAGGACCGTCGGCTCTTGTTCCGCCATGCGCGGATTTTTGCCGTGGAAAACTTTGGGCTTGCCGGCAACCGATGTCTGGGGCAACTTGTACACTTACGCCGTTGATGGCGGTTATTCGCACAGCATTGTCGGCTTTAATCAAAACTCCATCGCCGATAACTATGCCACTTACGAATTGATAGATCCCGCCACCGGGCTATTCCAAACCCGCAATGAAATCCGGGGGAATATTGGCGGCAACCTGACACAAAACTTCAATTGGCCCATCGCTTTGTGCCTTGGCGTTGTCGGCGGCGTTGACACCGTATGCGACAATACCCAGTTCGCCGGTTTAACATTCGCCTACGGCAGAGTCCCGGGTGCTGTCATAGCCAATGTCGCCCGCCGCAACTATGCGGCTAATGACATCGTAAACGGGCTTATCTTCGTCATCGTATCGCACGGCAGAAACGGCTTGGGCGCCGGGCAGTATGCCATCCCCCCCGCCGTTGCTTGCAACCGCTCCATAACGGACAACGCCAATCACGAAAACGCCAACTATCCCTTTGTTGACACTCCCTCAGCCGGTATTCTCAACCCCAACTGCGTAAGTCAGACCACGCCGCCACCAAATCGCAGCGCGCAGTTCTTTACCATCCTGCGCCGCAATGATTTCGGAGACCTCACTTTTGACGATGTTATGGTTTGGGCGACTCGCGAACAAATTAATGAAGCCATAACCCGCAACTCGCCCGATTTGCCGCTTTATATCGCGCCCTGATGATAATCAAACGCGCAAACAAATGCCGCTGACGACAAAAGGCAAAAACGCTTTTTTTGCCGCCTTGCAAAAACAAAACCCGTCGCCGACAACCGAATTGCAATACGGCAATAACTACCAGTTGCTTGTCGCCGTTGTCCTCTCGGCGCAATCCACCGATATCGGAGTCAACAAAGCAACGGCAAAACTTTTTGCCGTCGTCCAAACACCGGCGCAAATGCTGAAACTCGGCGAAGAAAAACTAAGCGAACACATCCGCACCATCGGCTTATACCGCACCAAAGCCAAAAACATCATCCGCCTGTCGGACATACTGCGGCAGGATTTTGACGGCAACATCCCCAAAAACCGCGAAGACCTGCAAGCCCTCCCCGGAGTAGGGCGCAAAACCGCCAATGTCATCCTAAACACATGTTTCGGCGAGCCGGTAATCGCCGTAGACACCCATGTTTTCAGAGTATCAAACCGCACCGGCTTAGCCCCCGGCAAAACCCCCGCCGAAGTGGAAACCCGCCTTCAAACCGAAGTCCCCAAACAATTCCAACTCCACGCCCATCATTGGCTAATCCTACACGGCCGCCACACCTGCCGCGCCCAAAAACCGCAATGCCATAAATGCCCGATACAAAAACAATGCCAATGGCAAGATAAGAATATCTAATTCGCCGTCATTCCCGCGAAAGCGGGAATCCAAACCCTTGCCATTTGGCAATTTGCGCGCAAGCGCAAACGGCGGCAAAGCCGCCGCAAATGGCAAACCCTGAGTGCGCAAAGCGCACTCTAATTAAAGCCCCGAAAGGGCGCCCTCGCGGGCGCGTTTAGATTCCCGCTTTCGCGGGAATGACGATATCAAAGCCCTGAAAGGGCGAAATGTTATAGCACGGGGCAACGCCCCGTGACTCGGCATCACAAAAATATAGCCCTGTAAGGGCGACACATTCTTTTGCAGGGCAAAGCCCGGCAAAACCCCCGCCGCCGCATCATCATCATCGCCGCTGTTGTTATGTGCCGCCCTTACA
The DNA here is from genome assembly GCA_051009015.1 of Gammaproteobacteria bacterium. Lineage (GTDB taxonomy): Bacteria > Pseudomonadota > Gammaproteobacteria > Tethybacterales > Persebacteraceae > JAHRAH01. Next base: position 10,413 of record JBPCWZ010000157.1, read on the forward strand.
GGGCTTGATTAATTTGTCATGCGCGATTCACAGGGCGGCGCGCTTTCGCGCTTTGCCCTGTGCTACAACATTTCGCCCTTACAGGGCTTTAAATTCGCAGAATTGAAGTATGAAGTGCGACAAGTGGTGTTAAGAAAAGGGGCGCGAGCGGCGGTATAATTGCTTGTTGTGAAAGAGACGATTTGTATAGCGGGGTTGGGTTATGTCGGGCTGCCGCTTGCCGAGTGTTTTGTGCATGCCGGTTTTTGCGTTGTCGGTTATGATGCCGATGGCGAAAGAATCGCGCAGTTGCAAAGCGGCAGGGATATCGGCGGCGAATTGTGCGAAGGGCGGCTTTCGTCCATTTTGCCGCATCTGACTCTGACTGATGATATCAATGTGGCAAAGGAATGCACTGCGTATCTTATCGCCGTGCCGACTCCGCTTGACGATGGCAACAAGCCGGATTTGTCGCCTTTGCGCGCCGCTTGTGCCGCCATTGGCGGCGTGCTTAAGCGCGGCGATGTTGTTGTTGTGGAATCCACGGTGTATCCGGGCGTTACCGAAGAAGTTTGCGCGCCGCTGCTGGCGCGGGTTTCGGGCTTGCGTTATAACGATGATTTTGTTTGCGGCTATTCGCCCGAGCGCATCAGCCCCGGCGACAAAAGCCGCCGCGTTGCCGATATCGTCAAAGTAACCGCCGGTTCCACTGCCGAAGCGGCAAAGCGCGTTGATGATTTGTACCGCGCCGCCATCACAGCGGGGACGACTCCCGCCCCGTCCATTCGCGTCGCCGAAGCGGCAAAGGCGGTTGAGAATACGCAGCGCGATGTCAATATCGCTTTGATGAACGAGTTGGCGATGCTTTTGGAATCGGCGGGGCTGGACAGCGGCGAAGTGTTTGCCGCCGCCGGCAGCAAGTGGAACTTTTTGCCTTTTTCGCCCGGGCTGGTCGGCGGGCATTGCATTGGCGTGGATCCGTATTATCTTCTTCACAAAGCGCAAAGTT
>JBPCWZ010000158.1:0-12470 GCA_051009015.1 Gammaproteobacteria bacterium
AACTGCGGGCGCGCGGGGTTGTGCGCATGGGGCGGTTTGGCTGGGAGATGGCGCATCCGAAACTGCAGTCGGCGGATGCGCCAAAGCAGGCGGTCGCCATATATCCGTCCATCGGCAAAATGCCGCAAGCGACCATTCGCCAATATGTCAGCCGGGCATTGGAAATGTTTGACGGCGCGGAGACGGTGGCGAAAGACCTGCGCGACTTTGACGGCGGCGATTGGACGACAAAAGACGCCCTGACTTTTATCCATCAACCGCCGCCGAATCTGGCGCATTTGGCGGGCGACAGGGAACATCCGGCATGGCGGCGTTTGCGTTTTGACGAACTGCTCGCCCATCAAATAGTATTGCGCCGCCGCTATCACCGCCGCATCCGCCAGACGGCAGAAGCAATTACCACGCCGCCTTTTGCCGAAAAGTTATATGCGCACCTGCCCTTTTCGCCGACAGCCGCCCAGCATCGGGCGGTTGGCGAAGTTTGCGCCGATATGGCAAAAACCACGCCGATGCGCCGTCTTTTGCAGGGCGATGTCGGCAGCGGCAAAACATTGGTCGCCGCCGTTGCATGTTTGGCATGCGCTTTGCAAAAGCGCACGGCGGCTTTTATGGCGCCGACTTCCATTTTGGCAAGGCAGCATTATGAAACGCTGAGCGAATGGTTTGCCCCGGCAAATGTCAAATGTGAGTTATTCAGCGCCGAAGTGCGCGGCAAAAACAGGCGCGAAGCCGAGTCGCGCTTGCGTTTTGGCTTGTCCAATATCGCCATCGGCACGCATGCGCTTTTTCAGGAAAATGTCAAACTGCCGCATCTTTCATTGGCGGTTGCCGACGAGCAGCATCGTTTTGGCGTGGAACAGCGGCTGGCGCTTGCCGAAAAGGGGGGCGGCGTGCATCAGTTGATGATGAGCGCAACGCCGATACCGCGCACTTTGGCGATGGGTGTTTTTGCCGATTTGGACATTAGCGTTTTGGACGAAAAGCCGCCGGGGCGGGCGACAGTCAGCACGACTTTGATACCGGCATCGCGCCGCACCGAAGTACTCGCGCGCATCGCCGCCAGAAAAGAACAAGGCGGGCGGGCTTTTTGGATATGCCCGCGCATAAGCGAAAGCCCGGGCGAAAGCGCAAGCGAAAAAGAATATGCCAAAGCGGAAAAAGCGCAACTGGCAAATGCCGAATCGGTTGTCAAAGAAGCCCGCGCGCATCATCCGCAACTGATGCCGCAAGTGGTGCATGGCAAAACTCCGGCGGCGGAAAAAAGCAAAGTGCTGGAAGATTTCCGGCGCGGCAAAAGCGCGCTGCTTGTGGCGACTACGGTTGTGGAAGTCGGCGTTGATGTGCCGGATGCCGATGTGATGGTGGTGGAAAACGCCGAAAGGATGGGCTTGTCGCAATTGCATCAGTTGCGCGGGCGGGTCGGGCGCGGCGGCAAAAGCGGTTATTGCATTTTGTTATACGACGGCAATTTGTCGGCGGCGGCAAAGGAAAGATTAAAGATACTTCGCGACAGCGACGACGGCTTTGCCATCGCCCGCCGCGATTTGCAGTTGCGCGGTCCCGGCGAATGGCTGGGCTTGCGTCAAAGCGGAATGCCAATGCTCAAAGCGGCGAAGTTGATAGAAGCGGAAGATATCCGCAAAGCGGCGCGTTTTGCCGCCGATGCGATGTTATCCAATCATCTTCGCGCGGCGGTATCACACACCCGCAGATGGCTCGGCAAAACCGCCAAACTCGCCCGCTCATAATAAAAGCCCTGCAAAGGGCGGCATGGTCATAGCACGGGGCAACGCCCCGTGAATCGGCGTATTAAACAAATAAGCCCTGAAAGGGCGACCGAAAACAATGGCGGCGAATGTCATAACGGGCGAGGTTTTGGCTTTGCGGTTTTTGCCGGGCTTTGCCCTGCAAAAGAATGGGACGCCCTTTCAGTGCTTGATTAATTGGCAATGCTGACTCATGCTCGCGGCGAGAATCCCGCCGATATTTTTTGTTTAATGGTATTATCTCCGTAATGGCGGCATTGGCGACAACAATGACAGCGGCGCAACCCGCCCCGTGCGTTATCGCGCCGCCAAAATATTATGATACCAAAGTTGCCACGCTTTATTTGGGCGATGCGGTGCAAACAATGGCGCAACTTCCGGCGGCGACTTTTGATGTGGTGTTTGCCGACCCGCCTTACGGATTATCCAACGGCGGAATGTCCTGCCATGCGGGGCGGCGCGTTTGCGTCAATAAAGGCGAATGGGACAAAAGCCGCGGCGCACAGGGCGATTTTGATTTTCACCGCGAATGGATAAGCGCTTGCCGCCGCTTGCTGAAAGATGACGGCTCGCTTTGGGTTTCGGGCACTTATCATTCCATCTATGCCTGCGGTTTTGCCCTGCAACAGGGCGGCTGGCACATTCTTAACGACATAACATGGTATAAGCCAAACGCCGCGCCGCATCTTGCCTGCCGGATGTTTGCCGCCAGCCACGAATCTCTGGTTTGGGCGCGCAAGCACAAAAAAGCCAAGCATTATTTTGATTACGCACTCATGCGCAATAACGATTGGAACGGCGACATGATAAAAAAACCCAACCGGCAAATGCGAAGTGTTTGGGCGATAAACACAGCGCCGAAACGCGAAAAGAAACACGGCAAACACCCGACGCAAAAGCCGCTTGCATTATTGGAGCGCGTCATTTTGTCGTCCAGCCGCACAAATGGAATGGTGCTGGATCCTTTTTGCGGCAGTGCCACAACCGGCGTTGCCGCCATTCGCCACGGGCGCCGCTTTGTCGGCATTGATACTAACCGGGAATATCTCCACGACCGAGCCATCCCGCGCTTGTCGGAAGAGGTGCAGGAAAAGAGAAAGTGAGGAAAAGAATGAGCGACACATCGTGGGAGGCGATATTTGACAAATACCGGCTCGGGCAACACAACTTTGACGACGCGCCGTATGTCATTACGGCGGCGCAAATCAAGGATGCGTGCCAGGATTTTAAGAAAACCAGCCAAAAGGAAGTGCGTATCCTGTGCAAGCAGGATACGCGCGAAAAACGCCCGGCGGTGTTTCGCGACAAGGGATTGTTTTTGCTTCCGGTCAAAAACGGCATATACCAAATCATCAAGGGCGAGGGGTATGTGGACATACCGGAGATAAAATCGCCGTTGCAACAGTATGCAGGCAAACTTGACTTTCCTCTGGTGTCAAGCCGGAAGGGCGACTCGGAGATGCAGCATCTGGATTACGCCTATGCGGCGAGTTTGGTGCGCACTTTCGCCGGAGACGATTCTCTGGTGCTGACCATTCGCGGCAGGAAATACACGCCGCCGTTTGAATTTACGGTTGGCGGCAAATTTTCGGTTAGCACTGACAAGGTGCAGACGGAAGTGGACAGCGGCTACGAAGGGCGCGACAGAATTGTCCTTGTTGAGGCAAAAAACGCCGCAACGCGCAACACCATCATCCGGCAGTTGTATTATCCCTACCGGCAATGGAAAAAATTTACGGGCAAAGATGTCGCCGTGATGTTTTTTGAGAAGCGCAAAACAAAAGGCGGCGGGGAATACCATCTTTGGCAATTCATCTTTGAGGACGAAACGGAATACAACAGCATCGCCCTGAAAAGAAGCGCCCGATACGCCATATCGGAACCACAATCCGCACGGCAAGCCCCGTCAAGATGATGGCGGCGAAAAGATTGCAAATCATTGTCATTTGCGTATTCTCCCTTGCGATTATGCCGTTATGTTAACACAACCGCCCAAATTAGCAAATTTGGCTTTTTGATGATGCCGCCGCTTTGCGACGATGGATTCCCGCCTGCGCGGGAATGACGGAATCGGCAAATGCCAAATGCCAAACTGCTATAATGCGGGTTGTGGATACCAGAGAATACCGGCGGCTGGATGCCGCGCATTATTTGCATCCGTTTAGCGATGACGGCGCGCAGGCGGGCAAAACGCGGATTATCACCCGCGCCGAAGGCGTGTATCTTTACGATTCGGATGGCAACAAACTGCTGGACGGCATGAGCGGCTTGTGGTGCGTCAATGTCGGCTACGGGCGGCGGGAGATAAACGATGCCGCATCGGCGCAAATGGCGCAACTGCCCTATTACAACTCTTTCTTTCAATGCGCGACTCCTTCGGCGATAACCCTTGCCGCCGAGTTGTCGGATATCACGCCGCCCGGCTTCGGGCGCGTATTCTTCACCGGCTCGGGTTCCGAAGCGACCGATACCGCCATTCGCATTATCCGCCGCTATTGGCAAGTGCGCGGGCAGCCGCAAAAAACCAACATTATCGCCCGCAAAAACGCCTATCATGGCAGCACCATCGCCGCCGCATCCATCGGCGGGATGAAAGCAATGCACGAGCAATGCGGCATTACGCTGCCGGGGGTTTTTCACGCCCGCCAGCCAAAGTGGTTTGGCGAGGGCGACCGGGTTTGCAAAACGGCGGAAGAATGGGGGGAAGTTGCGGCAAATGATATCGCCGATATGATAAACAAACTCGGCGCGGATACCATTGCCGCTTTCATCGGCGAACCTGTGCAGGGGGCGGGCGGTGTTGTCGTGCCGCCGCCGACCTATTGGCCTGCGGTGCAAAAGATTTGCGATACCCACAATGTGCCGGTTATCGCCGATGAAGTAATATGCGGCTTCGGGCGCACCGGCGAATGGTTTGGCAGCACGACTTTCAACATCCGCCCCAAAATGATGACGATGGCAAAAGGCATTAGCAGCGGCTATTTGCCGATGGGCGGTGTTTTTGTGCATGACGACATCGCCGGCGTTTTGGCGGAAAAAGGCGGCGAGTTTGCACACGGGTTTACATACAGCGGGCATCCGGTTTGTGCCGCCGCCGCCCTTGCCAACTTGCGCATTTTGCGCGGCGAAAAGTTGATAGAACGCGCCCGGGACGACATTGGTCCTTACTTGCAAAAACAATGGCAAACACTCGGCAACCATCCGCTTGTCGCCGAAACGCGCGGCATTGGAATGGTAGCGGCATTGGAACTTGCCGACGACAAAGGCGGGCGTTTTGTTTGCAAAGACGGCAATCCGGCGGGAATGGAATGCCGCGATTTAAGTGTTAAGAATGGCTTAATCATGCGCGCTGTCGGCGATGCGATGATTATCGCGCCGCCTTTGGTAATAACCCGGGCGGAAGTTGATGAACTAACAGCCAAAGCGAAAAAAACGCTTGATGATTTGGCGGCGGTTGTTATTCCGGCAAAAGCATAATCAAAACACGAATTGGCGGGGGATTTTTTGGATGGCGGGAAACTATCGGGTTGTTGTTATTGGCGGCGGGGTTATCGGGGCTTCGGTTTTGTATCATCTGGCAAAACTCGGCTGGCGGGATATTGCGCTTTTTGAGCGCAAAGTGCTGACCGCCGGCTCTTCGTGGCATGCCGCCGGAAGTGTTCATGCGCTCAATGCCGACCCGCAAATGGCGGCTTTGCAATCTTATACCATTGACCTGCTGCCGAAAATCGCCGAAGAATCCGGGCGCGATATCGGGCTGCATCTGACCGGCGGCATTACCATCGCAAGCGCGCCGGAAAGATGGCGCTGGCTGCGGGCGGCATACCGCATATTCCAAACCATCGGCATAAACGATTGTCATCTGATGACGGCGGCGCAAATCCGCGAGCGCTGCCCTATTATCAACACCGAAGGCGTGCTCGGCGGTTTGTGGGCGCAGCGCGAAGGGCATATTGACCCGTCGGCGGTTGTGCATGCATACGCCGCCGCCGCCGCGAGAAACGGCGCCAAAGTTGTGGAACATTGCAAAGTGGAAGCATTGCGGCAGTTGCCCGGCGGCGAATGGCTTTTGACAACCGAACAAGGCGAAGTGCGCGCCGAACATGTCGTCAATGCCGCAGGGTTGTGGGCGAAACAAGTCGGGCGCATGGCAGGAGTGGAGTTGCCTTTGGCGCCGCTCGCGCATCATTATCTGATAACCGAAAACATCCCCGAAGTGGAAAAGATGACGCACGAGTTGCCGATGATGGTGGATTTGGAAGGGTTTACTTATCTGCGGCAGGAACAAAAAGGCGCGCTCATCGGCATTTATGAAACCCGCCCGCAACATTGGCATATTGACGGCGCGCCGTGGGATTACGGGATGGAACTGATACCCGAAGACACCGACCGCATTGCCGACGAGTTGCAGTTTGTTTTTCGCCGCTATCCGCCTTTGGCGCGGGCGGGCGTTAAGCGGTGGGTTAATGGCGCTTTTACTTTTTCGCCGGACGGCAATCCTTTGGTTGGTCCTCTGACAACACCGCGAAACTACTGGCTGGCTTGCGGCGTGATGGCGGGGTTTTTGCAAGGCGGGGGGGTTGGCAAATCGCTCGCCGAATGGATGATAAGCGGCGAAGCACAAACGGATATCTGGGCGATGGACATTGCAAGATACGGCGACTTTGCGGCAAACCGCGAATATATCCGCCAAACAACAAAGCAGTTTTATGCGCGGCGTTTTGTGATGGCATATCCGAACGAACAACTGCCGGCGGGAAGACCTTTGCGAAAATCGCCGTCTTATATGCCGATGACTGCGGCGGGTTGCAGGTGGGGATGCACTTGGAGTTTGGAAACGCCGCTGTTTTTTGCCCCGCCGGATTTTGCCGAAAAACCATCACTCCTTCGCTCCAATGCGCACGATATTGTCGGCGAAGAGTGCAGGGCGGTGCGCGGCAGTTGCGGGCTTTTGGATATTACGGCTTTTTCGCGTTTTGAGATTCGCGGCGATGATGCAAAAGAATGGCTGGATAAGTTGCTTGCCGGTCGGCTTCCGCAAGAGGGGCGGATAAGATTATCGCCGATGCTGGCGGCGGATGGCAGGTTGAAAGGCGATTTGACGGTTTTCAATTGGGGCGGCGGCGTTTGGTGGCTGATGGGTTCGTATTATTTGCGTCATTTTCATTTGCGTTGGTTTTTGGAGTCGGCGCGGCAATATGACGATATAAGCGTGCGCGACATATCGGATGCGGTTTGCGGAATGTCCGTTGCCGGTCCCCGTGCGCGCGATATTCTGGGCGAACTTTGCGATGCCGGTATTATCGCCGATATTCCTTTTATGGGTTGTGCAAATGCCGATATCGGTTTGGTGCGGGCGCGCATCGGGCGGTTGTCGGTTGCCGGGGAGTTGGGTTATGAAATTAATTGCGCCGCCGCCGAACATCAAACACTGCGCGATTCTTTGCTTGCCGCCGGGGAATCATTCGGCATTCGGGAATACGGATTTTATGCGCTTGATTCGCTGCGGCTGGAAAAAAGTTTCGGCGTGTGGGGAAAAGAATACACACAATCTTACACGGCAAAGATGACCGGATTGGACAAGTGGATGGATTTTGACAAAGGCGATTTTTGCGGCAGGGATGCGGCGCAAAAAGACAAACCGGCGCAAATGCCGGCGACTTTGGAAGTGGATGCCGATGATGCGGATGCTTCCGGCTTTGAACCGGTGTGGAAGAATGGCGAGCGCATCGGCTTTATTACTTCGGGCGGATACGGGCATTGTGTTGGCAAGAGTTTGGCGCTGGCATTGATAGACACGGCGCATTTGCAGGAGTGTGAAAAAGAGCGCGGGAGTTTGACCGTGCATATTGTCGGCGAAGAGCGGGCGGCGCGGGTTATTGCGCATTCGCCTTACGACCCGGCGGGCGCGGCGATGCGCGGCTGAGGGGAATGATTTGTTAAAATGACCGCCATGCAAAAGACAACAACAACAACAAAAACCGGCGCGGCATTAAACACCGCAACACTGCGCATTGCCGAAGTTGCGCTTTCGGACGGCGACAAGACAATGGCGCAGATTATCGCATCAAACCCGCCGATTGTTTTGCGCAAGGTGCAGCCGCCTTTTCATTCCCTTGTTGTGTCGGTGATAAACCAGCAGTTATCACAAAAGGCGGCGGCGACTATTGCCGGGCGGCTTTTGGATTTGGCGGGCGGCGGGGGTTTTCTGCCGCAGAATATTGCCAAGTTGTCGGACGGGCAACTTCGGGCTGCCGGTTTGTCGGCGAGCAAAGGGCGGTTTTTGCGGGCGCTGACGGCGGCGGCGCAAAACGGCGATTTGGATTTGCCGAAGTTGCGGCGTTTGACGGATGATGAAGTTGCCGGACGATTGACGGCGATACACGGCATTGGCAAATGGACGGCGGAAATGTTTATGATGTTTGCATTGCGCCGCCCGGATATTCTGTCAACCGGAGACGCCGCCTTGTGCCGCAGCGCGCGGATTCATTACGGCAAAAAAAACGACAAGCGCAATGATGCGAAAATATTGAGCGATGCGGCAAAACGATGGCATCCGTGGCGGACGGCGGCATGCTTGCACTTGTGGCGGGCATTGCGCTGATGACAATGCATCATCGCCGATGATTGTTGAGACCGCCGTCCGCCTTGCAAACCCGCGCGGCTTTTGCGCGGGCGTGGAACGCGCGATTGCCATTGTTGAAAGTGTTTTGACAAAACGCGGCGCGCCGGTTTATGTCAAACACGAGATAGTGCATAATCGCGCCGTTGTTGAAGATTTCCGGCGGCGGGGGGTGGTTTTTATAGAAGACCCGGCAGATGCGCCGCCGGGTGCTGTTTTGATATTTTCGGCACACGGCGTATCGCGGGCGGTGCGCGATATGTCGGCGGCGCGGGGTTTGGAAGTGATAGATGCGACTTGCCCGCTGGTAACAAAAGTGCATGCCGAAGTATCGCGCCTTCGCGCGGCGGGTTATGAGATTATTATGATAGGTCATCGGGGGCATCCGGAAGTGGAAGGGACTTTGGGACAGGCGGATGGCGGCGTTTATCTGGTGGAGCGCGAGGCGGATATCGGCGCATTGAAAGTTGCCGACCCGGCGCGTTTGGCTTTGGTAACACAAACGACATTATCGGTTGATGACACTGCGAAGTTATCGGGGCTTTTGCGGGCGAAGTTTCCGGACATTCGCACGCCGCGCCGCGATGATATATGTTATGCGACTCAAAACCGGCAGGATGCGGTCAAGAAGATGGCGGCGGAATGCGAAGTTGTTTTGGTTATCGGTTCGCGGGCGAGTTCCAATTCCAACCGCTTGCGCGAGGTTGCCGAGTTATGCGGGGCGCGGGCGTATTTGATTGACGGCGCGGGCGATGTCAATGCCGATTGGCTTCGCAATGCTACGCATATCGGCGTAACCGCCGGGGCATCGGCGCCGGAGCGTTTGGTGCGGGAGATTGTGGAATGGCTGCGCTCGCGCTTTGGGGCAAAAGTTTATGAGTTGCCGGGTGTTGAGGAGAAGGTTGTTTTTGCAATGCCGAAAAGTTTGGCGCACAACAAACATTAACCATTAAGCATCAACTCCCGCCCGCGCGGCGGGGGGTATTATTTGGCGGCGGTTTTGAACTCGCGGGCGGGTTTGGATACTTCCGCCATTGTTTTGATTTGGTGAAGTTGGTTTTTGCCCACCGCCCGCACGAGGATTAAGCCGCGGTCAAGGGCTTCGCGCGCCGCGCGCTCTTTGTTGCCGAGGCGGCGGTATATCAATGCGCCTTTTACGCTTTTGCGTTTAATCTGCGAGGAATAATCCGCTTTGAATACGGGCATGGTCCTTTCCGCAAAGCGGACGACATCGCGAAGGTGCAGGGTTTGTTTGGCTTCTATCAGCACGACGCATTTGCCATTGACGCCGACAAGGTCAAACTGGTTTCCGGCCATGGAGCGGATATCCGGGGTCACCACATCCAAAGCGATATCGCCTATCCGGAGGGTTTCCGCGATAACTTCGGCGACTTCGTCCTCAAAGAAGACGCCATCGGCATTGCCGATGCCGCCGACCTCTATGCCGACATTTGCCAACTTCTTGTCGGTCTCTTGCATTTGCAGGGCGGTTTCCTCTTGCAAGCGGGCCACGGCGGCTATGTCGTCTTTCAACAGCCGGTCGGTTTCTTTTTGCTGCCCGGCGGTTTCTTTTTGCTGCTGGGCGGTTTCTTTCAACAGCAGTTTTATCTCTTTTTGCGAGCGCGACAGGGCGGCTATGTTGGCGGCGGCTTCGGCGAGGGATTGTTGGATGGGGGGGAATTTGGACATTTCAGGGGGAATTGTAGCATGCTTTAATGACGGGGTTGGGGGATTTTGTCAGGTTTTTGTCAAAAAGCGGAATTTATGATGAATTGACGGCGGGGGGTTTTGCTGGCTGGGTTGGTTTTGTTGGTTGGGTGGAGGCGGTTGTTATTTTGGCGGGGGGCGGGGGGGCGGGGAAGTTTGGGGGTTGTTGGGGGGTGTTGGAGAAGCCGGTGTTGTTGGTGTTGTTGGCGGCGTTGTTGTTTGTGCTTGTGCCGGCGGATGATAGTTCTTCTGTGGCTGTTATGCTTCCTACTGTGCCCCGGTAGAGGGTCAGGAATATGGTGTTGGGGGTTTGGGAAAAACCGATGTTTAGGCGGCGGATGGGGATTGTGCCGGTGACGGTCAGGAATATGTTGTGGATTTGTTCGCCGAGGTGCCGGTCTCGGTATGTGAGGGTGACGGAGAAGTCGCCGCCGGGGGCATCCACGAAAAGCCCGCCGTCGGAGGCGATTGATGCGGTGAGGTTGGAGTTGGTTACGCCGATGGTTGCTACTTCGTCTATGCCTATTTCGGGCAAGCCGGCGGTGAGGGAGACGGAGCCGAGGGTGGAATATCCGGCGGGGTTTAGCGGTCCGGCGGCTGCGTGGAGCGATGCCGAGAGGGTGGCGTTGAGGATGGCGACGGTAATGGTGGTGGTAATGAACTGCTGAAAGTGGTTGGCTACGCTGTTATCGGGATATGCCCCGTCGCTCATCACATAACGATAGCGCGCTCTTTGGGCGGCGGGCATGGGATCCGTGTGGCGGTTGACGCATCTAAACGCGCCGCCGGTGTCATCAAAGCATTCTTGTTGCGGGCTATTGCCGCCGTCCAGTTGCGTGCCGTTTATTTCGGCACTCAGGTTCAGCCCGGAGTCGTTAAGTTGAAAGGTTTCTATCCGGTAGTTGTCTACATAAGTTGACCCGGTATAGAAGATTTGCAGTCCTCTTATTTGTCGGGGTCCGGGTATGCGGAAAAAGGAAAGGGTGGTGACGAATCCGGCGTCAAAACTCATTGTTGCGCGGTTGTTTTGGCTGTCGTCGGCGGCTTCAAAGAAGACGCGGGCGGTTCCCGCCCTGTCGACTCTGAGGGAGACGACGGCTTTGCCGGCGGAGCGGATGTCAATTGACGAGGCGTAATCTCTTGTTTGCAAATCGCGGATGAAACCGCCTATACCTTCATAGAGCGCGATGGAGAGCAGGGTAATGGAATAGCCGCTGCCGCTGCCGCCGGATACGGACAGGGTAAATGCCCGCAGGGTATTATGGGTAAATGTTGCGAAGTCCAGATTATTGCCGCCGAGTTGCACGGGCGGGTCTACATAGTTAATGGTAACAACCGCCGTTACTCTCCCGATGGCTTGGTTTTCCCGGACTTCAACGGATAGTGTGTGCGGCTGGGTTTGCCGCGGCAATACTTGGCTGCCATTCTGCGTCACGCCTGTTAATCGGATAATTCCCCGGAGAACTCCGCCGCTGCCTACCCCGATAATGTTGTAAAGCGGGTTGGGATTTAATATTCTGTACAGATAAGTCGGGTTAGCCGTCTCTCCCCCGGTGGCGGTGAGTGTCAGGACACGCTCGCCGGTGCCTTCAATGGGTCTTGCGTGCGCCAGAGTAATGGCGCCGCCGCCGAGAAGTTGCAAAAAGCCGACGACGGTGACGGATATGGTAAGTTGCGGTTCGGCAATGCGGGCGGGGAGACCGGGGAAGTTTTTCGCCTGCACGGTTATGGTGTGGGCTATTTCGTCGCTGGCATCGCTGAGGACGATGATACTCATATCAACAACAGACAAACTCGGATGCAGTCCGCCCACAACACTCACGGATATGGGAAGCAGTTCGCTCGCGCCGGTAGTAGCGGGGTTATAGGGAAGCCCGCCGGTCATTGTCAAAGTGGCGATGGTTACGGCGGTCGGGGTTTCGGTCAGGGCGGGGCGAAAATCCGGCGCTCCGACAAAGCCCAAACTGATGGTCGGCGGGTCGACAATAATGAGGGACAAAGTCGCAAATATTGTTATGCCATCCCTGTCGTCCGTTACGCGGACGACAACTTCGCCGCTCGTCACGGTTTGCGGCCTGTGGTCAAAGAAGAATAATCCGCCGTTGTTAATGCGAATTATGGGGTCGGGAAAACCAATATCGGTAGTATGAACAACGGGGGGGGCGGGGTTTAATCCGCCGGTAATGGAGACGGTGATTCGGGGCGGGTCCAGGTCGCGCGCAAAAGTGGTGACGGTGAGTGCGGGCGCAGTCCAACTTGCGCCGAGGGCGCCTATGGCTGTTATTGTTCTGATGATGGTAAGGTCGGGGGTGCCGTTGTGGATGTCTTGGGCGAAGATGGTGATGATGGTGACGGCCGGGATGGCGGAAGATACC
>JBPCWZ010000159.1:0-15509 GCA_051009015.1 Gammaproteobacteria bacterium
TTCAATGCCAATCCGGGGCTGGGCGATATTAATGCCGATCCCGCTTATGCGCAGGGATACTTCGGGCAGAGTGTTACCGTCGGCGTCATAGATTTCGGCATATCGGTTGCCAATGGCGAGTTTGCCGGACGGATAGCGCCCGGGCGCCCGGGGCAAAACGCCACCGCCAATTTGATAAACAATCACGGCACTTTTGTCGCCGGGGTTATCGGCGCGGCGCGGGACGGACGCGGCATTCACGGCGTTGCGCCGTCGGTCTGGTTAATGCCGCTGCTTTCGGGCGGCGGCGATGATGAGGCGGTGGATTCTTTTATGCATGCCGCCGAACAAAATGTGCAAATCGTCAATAACAGTTACGGGTTTATGTTTCCCTATTCCGGTTATGACCGCAGCCCGACGGCGACAATGGTTTTTAGCGGCCCGATGCTCAGCCCGCTTTTGGATGCGCATCCGGGCATATCCAGCAATGTTATCGCCGCGGCGAGGCGGCGGCTTGCCGGTTTTGCCGATGCGATGGGCGGCAAGGATATGGCGGCGGTTTGGGCGGCGGGCAATGAAAAATGGCAAACGGGCGGGCAAGTGACGGTTTTTCACATATCCCTCAATGCCGGCGTTGCTTCCACTTTGGCAACCGTTATGCACACGCCGGAATATATTGTTTCCAACTATGTCATAGAAGTTGCGCGGCACGGCAGCGACGGCGGCGCGTTTTTTCCCGTTACAATGCGCACAGGCGCGACTTTTACCGCCAACGGCACAACTTACACCATCTCCGCCTTTTCCGCCAGCGGTGTGGATGCTTACGCCTGGGGTCCGCGCTATCATCCGCAGTTGCTCGGCAGATGGCTTGCGGTTGTGGCGGTTGATGAGGAGCGGCGCATCGCAAGTTTTTCCAATACCTGCGGCGGCGCAAGGGGGTGGTGTCTTGCCGCGCCGGGCGTGAACATCCGCGGCATCGGCGGCGGCGGTGCGACTTTGACAACCGCCAGCCGCACTTCGTTTTCCGCCGCCCATGTCAGCGGCGCGCTTGCATTGTTGAAGAGTGCCTTTCCGCAAATGTCCATGTCGGTTATTGTGCAGATGCTTTTGCAAACCGCCGATGATTTGGGCGAAGCGGGCGTTGACGACATCTACGGGCACGGAATGGTCAATGTCGCCGCCGCCTTGCAGGCGCAAAGCAATACGCGAATGTTAATGGCAAACGGCGCGCCCCTGCCGCTTGACAAAGTGCAACTGCCGCATGCTTTTGCCGATATTGGCGGGCGGCTTGGCGGGGTGCATTCTGCGGTGCGCTATTTGGATGATAGGTATTATGATGCGCCCGTTAATGTGGATATCGCCGCCGCGCCGAAGTTGTCGCCGATGCGCGCGGTTGATAACTTGTGGGATGACGATGGCGGCGGTGATATTAATAATGGCGGTATTGATATTGACAATGCCAACTTTTTCGTGCGCCATCAGGGTAATGGCGCTTTGCGCGCCGCCGGGGGCAACTATCATCAACTGCAGTTGCGTCATCATTGGTTTGGCGATGCGCCGGTTTGGAATGCTAATAACGGCGAAAGCGGCAGCCGCCCGTTTTTCTTTTCCGCCGCCGGAGGGAGAAGTTCCGAAGTTATCTGGCAGTTTGACGACAGCGCGGGCATCTTCGCCGCCCGCGGCAACGAAGCAAATGGCGATTACCGGCAACTCGGCTTAAGATGGCAAAGGCAAAGCGGCAGGTTGCATTTTTCCTCCGCCCTTTCGCACATTCGCGAAGATGACACACTGCTCGGCGGCAAGTTTGGCGGGGCGATGCCGCTTGTCAATGGCGGCAAAACACGGATGGCGGAAGTATCGGCAAAATGGCAACTACACCAAAGCGGCACTAACAAACTGCATCTATTCGGCAACTATCAATATGCGGATACTGATGCCGATATCGGCGGTTTGGCATCGGGCATTTCGGGTTTGCAAGCACGCGGATGGCAAGCGGGAATAACGGCGGATGGCATATTTCGCGGCGGCGACAAGTTGCGCTTTGCCTTCGGCGAAGAGATGGCAATCCGCAGCGGACAAATGCACCTGAACTACGCCCGCGCCACCAATGCCGAACTTGATACCGATACGCAACTGACCGTCAACCGAAGTTGGCGTCCCGTGCATGAAAGCATGGCACTATCCGCCCCTTCGCGCCCGATGATAAGCGCGGCTTATGGAATGCGCTTTGCCGACAATGCCAAACTATCCTTCGGCATAACCCGCACCCTCGGCAAACAAACCCAG
Organism: Gammaproteobacteria bacterium; assembly: GCA_051009015.1. GTDB lineage: Bacteria > Pseudomonadota > Gammaproteobacteria > Tethybacterales > Persebacteraceae > JAHRAH01. The sequence goes on from JBPCWZ010000159.1 coordinate 2,266, forward strand.
GCGGCATTTACCTACCGCCTGAACTTCTAACCCCCGCTTTTAACTTATTCCGCCGCTTTGTTTTCGGCGGCTTTTTCGGGCTTGTCCGCTTTGTCGCTTTTGGCGCTTTTGTCGGCGACTACGCCGGTTTTTAGCAATAATGCGCGGTGCAGTTTTTCTTTTTCCGCCGGGTTGTCCAAAAGCCATTGGCGGCTGTTTTCTTTGCCCTGCCCGATGCGCTTGCCGTCTATCGCATACCACGAGCCGGATTTTTGCACCATGTCGTATTCCACGCCCTTATCCAATAACTCGCCTTCCAGCGAAACGCCGCTGCCGTAATATATCTCAAACTCCGCCTTGCGAAAAGGCGGCGCGACTTTGTTTTTGACAACTTTGACGCGCGTTTCATTGCCGATAATCTCGTCGCCTTTTTTTATCGCGCCGATGCGCCGGATGTCCAGCCGCACCGAAGAATAAAACTTCAGGGCATTGCCGCCGGTTGTCGTCTCCGGGCTGCCGAACATAACGCCGATTTTCATCCGCAACTGATTAATAAACAAAACCATCGTTCCCGCCTGATTGATACTCGCCGTCAGTTTGCGCAGTGCCTGACTCATCAATCGCGCCTGCAAGCCCGGCAAAGATGCGCCCATTTCGCCTTCCAATTCCGCCCGCGGCGTAAGCGCGGCGACAGAATCAATCACCAACACATCAATGGAACCGGAGCGCACAAGGGTATCGGCTATCTCCAATGCCTGCTCGCCGTCATCCGGCTGCGAAAGCAAAAGGTCGTCAATATCAACGCCGAGTTTTTGCGCATAGGCGGTATCAAGCGCGTGTTCGGCGTCAATAAAAGCCGCAGTGCCGCCGGTTTTTTGCGCGCTGGCGATAACCTGCAGGGCGATGGTCGTCTTGCCCGATGATTCGGGACCGTATATCTCCACAACCCGCCCGCGCGGCAAGCCGCCGATGCCAAGGGCGATATCCAAGCCCAGCGAGCCGGTGGATATCGCCGCGACTTCCTTCTGCCCGGCGATAAAATCGCCAAGGCGCATTACCGAGCCGCGCCCGTATGCTTTTTCTATTTTTTCCAGCGCCGCGCGCAGCGCTTTGTTTTTGTCTTCCTGCATTTGACTCCTTTGGCAAAGGGGAATTGTAAACTATTCCGCGCCCGAATTATCGCACGATGCGGGGTAAAATACACAAATGCCCGCCATATTTGACATCCGCGCCGCGCTGGACAACCTGCCCGCCGCGCCGGGCGTATACCGGTTTTTTGACGGCGGCGGCAGGGCGCTTTATGTCGGCAAGGCGCAAAACATCAAAAGCCGCGTCGCCGCCCACTTCCGCGCCAAACAAACGCCGAGGATGCAAGTGATGACCGGCGCAACCCGGTCGGTGGAAATCACCGTCGCATCATCGGCAAACGAAGCGCTGGTTTTGGAAAACGACTTCATCAAGTCGCTAAAACCCAAATACAACATCGTCTTCCGCGACGACAAAACCTACCCGCTGCTGCGGCTGAGCCGGCATCCCTATCCGCGCGTGATGCTCTATCGCGCGCCGGTCAGGGGCGGCGGCGATGACGGCGAGGATTGTTTTGGTCCATTCCCCGACAGCCGCGCCGTGCGCGCCAGCATTGATTTGATTCAGCGGTTATTCGGCTTGCGTTCGTGCGCCGATTCGGTTTTTGCCAACCGCTCCCGCCCTTGCCTTTTGCATGGCATCGGCAGATGCACCGCGCCGTGCGTCAATAAGATAACCCCGCCGCAATATGCAGCCGACACTTCGGCGGCGCGGGCTTTTTTGTCCGGCGGCGCGGATGCCGTCACCGGCGGGTTGCAAAAGCAGATGGAAGATGCGGCGGCGCGGCTGGATTATGAAAAAGCCGCCACCCTGCGCGACCGCCTTCGCGCCCTTGCGGCAGTGCGCGAAAAACACTTCGCCGCAGACAACAGCCGGCCGGATGCCGATTATGTCGGCGCGGCGGCGGCGGCGGGTTGTGCTTGCGTCAATGTTGTCGCCGTGCGCGGCGGCAGGCGCATCGGCGAAAGCCGCTTTTTTCCGAAAGCATTTGCCGCCGGGGGCAGCGAAGACGAATCGGCATTGCTTGCCGCTTTTGTTTGCCAGCATTATGGCAAGGGCGGCAAATCCCCGCCGCCTTCGGTTATTTTCATCCACAAATACGCGGCGGAATGCGCCAATGCCGCGCCGTTTTTGGCAAAGCACATATCAACGCGCCCGCCGCCCGCCGTTTGCGAAAGGCTGCGGCAGGCGGCAGACAACGCCGCCTGCGCGCTTGCCTTGCGCCGGGCGCAAAACAGCGGGCAAAAACAAAAACTCGCCGCCCTTGCCAAACATCTGCAAATGCCGCCGCCGGTGCGAATGGAATGCTTTGATATCAGCCACACGGCGGGCGGCGAAGTAATGGCGGCGCGGGCGGTTTTTGTTGATGGCGCGGCGCAAACTTCGCAATACCGCAAATACAAAATCGCCGTTGATGCCAATAACGATTATGCGGCAATGCGCGAGGCGGTCGGCAGGTCTTTGCGCCGCGCCATCGCCGAAGGCGCGCCCCTGCCCGATTTGTTGATAGCGGACGGCGGCGCGGGACAACTGCAAGCGACACTGCTGGCAATGGCGGATGCCGGTTTGCACATCAGCGCAAAAAACGCGCCGGTTGTCATAGCCATCGCCAAAGGCAAAGTGCGAAGCGGCGACGAAACGATTATCATGGCGGACGGCGAAACGGCAAAATGGCAACCATCCGACCCGGCGCTGCACTTATTGCAAGCGATACGGGACGAAGCGCATCGCTTTGCCATCGCCGGTCATCGCAAGTTGCGCGACAAAAAAAGCGGCTCTTCGGTTTTGGATGCGGTCGCCGGAGTCGGCAGACAAAAACGCAAACGATTAATGGCAAGATTCGGCGGCTTGGCGGGGCTTGCCGGAGCAACGGCGGCGGAACTGACGGAGATAGACGGCATCGGCGCAGAACTCGCCGGACGCCTGCATCGCGCTTTGCGACAATGATTCCGAATGTACTGACATTGTCGCGGCTGGCGGCGGCGGCACTTTTGCCGATGGTGTTTTTGCTGGTGCCCGGCGGCGACAAGATAGCGCTGGCGGTTTTCATCTTCGGCGCGCTGACGGATTTTATAGACGGCTTTTTGGCGCGCAAACTCAACCGCCGCTCGCAGTTGGGGGCGTTTTTGGATCCGGTCGCCGACAAGATGCTGATAGTGTCGGCGCTTTTGGTTTTGACGGCAGACGGGCGCGCGCCGGTTGTGGCGGTGATTATCATTATCTGCCGCGAAGTTGCGGTATCGGCTTTGCGCGAATGGGCGGCGGTATCATCGGGCGGAGAGCGGCTGAGCGTCATCGCCGCCGGAAAGATAAAAACCGCCGCCCAGATGACAGCGGCGAGCGTGTTGTTTTACAACGATGCCCTGTGGTTTGTCGGCAGGGAAACGGTTTTGGCGGCGGGCAAAGGAATGCTATGGGCGGCGGCAATCTTATCGGTGCATTCCTTCATCCTATACGCCCTCCGCTCCCGCAAGTTCTTCGGCAAATAAGGTATAATCGCCGTTATGAAAATACGGCAAATATTGCAAGGCGCGGCGCACCGGCTGGATATTTTTAGCGGGGAATTGTTAGGGGCGCTGGAAAAGGCGCTAACCGAAAAGGACGGGCGGCTTTATGCCGAGTGCGTGGTGCGCAAAAAGCAGATAAGGATGACGCCGGAAGAAGTCGTGCGGCAGTTGTATGTGATGAAACTGATGGAAGAATACCGCTATCCGCATTCGCGCTTGCGGATAGAGCATTCGGTCGCTTTTGGCAGTGAAACCAAAAGGGCGGATATCGTGATAATGGACGAGCGCCGCCCCGATGTGCCGTATATTATGGTGGAAGTCAAAAGCCCGAAGATGCGGGACGGCAAAGAGCAACTGAAAAGTTATTGTAGCGCAACCGGTGCGCCGATGGCGGTTTGGACAAACGGCTGGCAGATAGAGCATTACCACCGCAAAGACCCGAACTATTTTGAGGAAATCCGCGGCATTCCCCAAGCGGGGCAATCACTGCGCGATATTCTGCAGGAGAACTGGACACTGGACGACCTGATAGAAAATGACAAACTGGTGCGCGAGGGCATATCGCTTAAGAATGTCATAGAAAACCTTGAAGATGAAGTGCTGGCAAATGCCGGTGTGAATGTTTTTGAGGAAGTTTTCAAGTTGATATATGCCAAACTTTACGATGAATGGCATGCCGGGTCGCATGCCGACACGCGCAAAGAAAACCTGTGCTTTCACAACGCCGGGGGAAGCGATGCCGAGTTAAAAGAAAAAATTACAACCCTGTTTGAAGACGCCAAAGAGAAATGGCCCGGCGTTTTTGCGGGCGATTCCGGCATTGCCTTAAGCCCGTCGCATTTGGCGGTTTGCATCGGCTCGCTGGAAAGCGTCAAACTGCTTAACTCCAATTTGGATGTTGTGGATGATGCCTTTGAGTTTCTGATAAGTAAAACCGCCAAAGGCGACAAGGGGCAGTATTTCACGCCGCGCTATGTCATAGACATGTGCGTCAAAATGCTGGACCCGGACGAAAAGGAAAACATGATAGACACCGCCTCCGGGTCGTCGGGTTTTCCCATTCACACCGTTTTTCATGTGTGGAAGAAAATACTTGCGCGCAAAGGCAAAAAACAAAGCCATCTTTTCACGCTGGAGCGCAAGCCGCCCGAATGCGGGGAGTATGTGGCAAAACGCGTTTTTGCGCTGGACTTTGACGAAACCGCTGTGCGCGTATCGCGGGCGCTGAATCTCATCGCCGGTGACGGTCAAACCAATGTTTTGCACCTGAACACGCTGGACTATGACAACTGGAAAGAAACGGCAAATGATGAGAATTGGCGCGATATCTATGGCTACGGCGAAAAGGGACTGCGCAAACTTCGCGCCCAGAAAAGCAGCACCCGCGACCATTTGTTTGACATTGTGATGGCAAACCCGCCTTTTGCCGGGGACATCCGCGAAAGCGCGATTATCCGCCGCTACGAACTCGGCAAAAAGAAAGCCGCGCGGGCGAACATCAACAAACCAACGCGCGAAAAAGGGTGGCAGGATAAAATATCCCGCCACATTCTCTTCATTGAGCGCAACCTGCAGTTTCTTAAGCCGGGCGGGCGGATGGCGATTGTTTTGCCACAGGGCATTTTCAACAATGCCACCAATGATACCGAGCGCAGGTTTATCGCCGAGCACTGCCGCATTCTTGCGGTTGTCGGCTTGCACGGCAATACTTTCAAGCCGCATACCGGCACAAAAACCAGCGTGTTGTTTGTGCAAAAGTGGAACGACGACAAAAAAGCGGGACCGCTTTGCCCGCGCAAGGATGACTACAATATCTTCTTTGGCACAATGCAAAAGTCGGGCAAAGACAACAGCGGCGACAAGATATTTCTGCGTAATCCGCAAGCCGACAACGGCGAGCCGGAATTGCTGCTGGACGAAAACAAACATTTGATAACAGACCATGATTTGTTTAATTTGTGGTCGCACCACTTCGCGGACGGCAACGGCAAAGCCGAAGTGAAAAGGCGGCTGGACAGCCCGGGCATCGCCGAGGCGTTTTTGGAGTTTGCCAAAAAAGAGGGATTAAGTTTCGCAAAAAAGCCGTAAGCCCGTTTAGCAGGGCGGCATACCGCCAAATGCTAAACGGGCTGGAAGCCAGCGAGCGAAAACTTCTTGCCGTTGTCAAGGAAACAAAAGAATTCCGCATAGACAGCCGGTTTTTTAAGAAAGAATACCTCGGCGCAAAAGCGGCGGTGGAAAAAGCGGGCGCCGCCGCACTGGAAGATGACGCGTCCCTCTCTATTCTCCATCCGGCGGAAATTAAGCGTAATTATGTAAGCGATGGCGGCGTTTGGTTTTTGCGCGCGCAAAACCTCCGCCCTATGCATATTGATGGTAGCAATAAAGTTTTCGTATCTGATGAAGATGCGAAAACTTTAAATCGGAATCTCCTGCGGAAGGGCGATTTGTTGATAACGCGCACGGGCGCGGCTGGCTCGGCTGCGGTTTTCACCAAAGGAACGGCGCTTGCTTCGTCGCATATATTTGTTGTGCGCAACAAAATGTTCTGCCACTATTACCTGATGGCATACATGAATTGCCGTTATGGTCGGCTGTTAGCCGACCGGGGAATATACGGCGGTCTGCAGCCGGAAATATCACAAACATACCTGAAAGGAATGCCTGTTTATCGGGCAAGCGCAACCCTGCAAACCCGCATCCGAAAAGTGGTGCAGAATGCCTACGATGCCGGGGAAAAGTCGGCTAATCTTTATAAAAGGGCGGAGCGCGATTTGTTGCGTCATCTTGGTTTGCTGGAATGGCAACCGCAAGAGAGCGGTAATGCCGTCAAAACATTCCGCGATTCTATGGGCGCATCGAGGCGTTTGGACGCCGAGTATTATCAACCCAAATATGACGACATTATGCGGCTGATTCGGCAAAACCCCGAAGGCGTCGTTAGCGTTGATGCGGCGGTGTGTGTCAAAAACAAGAATTCCAAACCCGCCGATGACGAGTTTTATGATTACATAGAACTCGCAAACATAACCCCCGCCGGGGAAATTTCCGACTGCGCCACAATAAAGGGGGAAGATATGCCGACCCGCGCCCGCCGCATTGTGGCGCAAGGCGATGTTATTGTGTCATCCGTGGAAGGTTCGCTTTCCAGCATTGCTTTGGCGGAAGAGCGCCACCACAATGCCTTTTGCTCCACGGGGTTTTATGTGATTAACTCGCAGGTTTTTAACTCCGAAACTCTGCTTTTGCTTTTTCGCAGTGTCGTCGGGCAAATGCAACTTCGCAGAGGTTGCAGCGGCACAATCTTAACCGCCATTCTCCCCGGCGCATTCGGCGGGATTATCCTGCCGGTTATCAAAGGGCAAAAACAGGCGGCTATCAAAAAAACGATAACCGAAGTGCAGCACTTGCGCGCCCTTTCTAAAAACCTGCTTGACAATGCGCGGCAAGCAGTAGAAATCGCCATAGAAAAAGGCGAAAACAAAGCCCTCGCCTTTTTACAAAAACAAACCACCCCCTAACCCCCGCCCCCCGTCATTCCCGCCGCTGTTTTTGCGGGGGGAATTGGATTATTGGGTTTGTTCGTTCATTATTATGAAGGTGGCGGCGGCTGTCCATGCTGCTACTGCTACATTGCGGCGGCATGCGAAATATATCAGCAAGCCCGCGCCTGTTGCTATCAGGCGCGAGGATAGCGCCGAGTCCGCCGTTAGCCCTTGCGGATAGACGAGCATGCGCAGTATCAAAGCCGCGATAATCGCGTAGGTAATGCTTGTCGCATAACGAAAGACGGCGGATTCCGCCCGCACCCTTCCCGCCGCCACAACGCCGACAAACCGGCACAGGTATGTCGCCAGCGAACACAACAAAATAAAAACCGGCGCGGTCATTGTCGCCGGGCTTTGGATTTTCGCTTGCGCGGCAATGACGGGAGAATAAAAACGGGGGCGGTCATCGGCGGGTTATTCCGGGGCGGTTTTTGGTTGTTGCGGTTTGCGGCGGGAGATGACGAAGATTATCGTGCCGCCGACAACGCCCGCCGCCAGTATGTCCCATTCCGGCAAAAGATAATGCATCGGCGGCAAAAGAATCATTCCCGCAAGCATCGCCAGCGCATCGCTTTGGCGCGTCAAGGAACGCAGCATCATATACAAAAAATACGCCGGATTCAAAAACAAAAGCCCGAGCAGCAAATATCGCGGCAGTAATGCGCCCGCCAAATAGCCGCCGATGGTCGCACAAACGCCAGCCAGCCAAAAAAACAAACCCGCCAGCGCAAACCACCGCAACCGGTCTTCCTCGCGCACTTCGCGGTATGTGCCCATAAAAAACACCCAACTCGTAACCGCTATCCAATGGGCGAGAATAAAATCCAATGCCGACCTCTCGCGCGCCGGACGCAAAAGCGGCAGCAGCGAAACCGTCATCGGCGCCAAACGGGCATTGACAAAAAGCACCGCCGCGACTATCGCCAATGCGCCCGCGCCGCCGGAATACAACTGCGCGGCGACAAGTTGCCCCGGCAGGGCGAATGTGAAAACCGAAAACGCCGCCGATTGCATCAGAGTCAAACCGCTCTCGCCAAACAATGCGCCAAGGGCAAAAAAAGACGACGCCAAAGCGATAGCCGCCCCCGCCGCCCCCTGACGCAACGCTTTGCCAAAAAGTTCCAATGCGGATGCGATTGCGGTCATTTTTGTTTGTGATTCTATCCCTTGTTTTTTTTATCGCCCGCGCCAAAAAGGGGGGAAGAGTCAAAGGGGGGTTATTTGTTGTTTGTGTTTTGGCGGGTTTGCCATTGCCATGCTGTTTTTAGCATGTCGTCCAGTTGCGGGTGTTTGGCGCAAAAGTGCAACTCGCGCCGCGCTTTTGACGGGTTTGCCACCACTCTCGGCGGGTCGCCCGCGCGGCGCGGCATTGTCGGCGTGTCAAAATCCGCCCCGCTGACGCGCTTTGTCGCCGCCAAAACTTCGCGGACGCTGAAACCGCGCCCGATGCCGATATTAAAAGCGCCGCCCGCCCCGCCGCTCTCCAAATGCGAAAGCGCCAGCCGGTGCGCCGATGCGATATCCGATACATGAATATAATCGCGCACCGCCGTGCCGTCTTCGGTGTCGTAATCATCGCCGAATATCTGCACTTGCGGGCGCAAACCGGCGGCGCATTCCATCGCCACTTTAACCAAAGTTGTCGCATTGCGCTTGCAGTCGCCGGTGCGCATCAACGGGTCGGCGCCGCAAACATTGAAATAACGCAAAGCGCACCATCTTATGCCGTGCGCCGCGCCAATGTCGGCGAGCATTTGTTCGGTCATCAGTTTGCTTGTGCCGTAGGGGCTGACGGTAATGTTTGGCATTGTCTCGTCCAAAAACTCGCCCGGCGTGCCGTGCTGCACCGCCGATGATGACGAAAAAATAATATCGCGCACTTTGTGCCGCGCGCAACTCTCCATCAAAACCAGCGATGCCGCCGTGTTGTTGCGGTAGTATTTGCCCGGGTCGGCGACCGATTCCGGAACTATCGCGCTTCCGGCGACATGCACAACCGCGCCGATATCGCCGCCGCGAAAAACAGAATCCAGCAAACCGGCATCGCCGATATCGCCGTCAACAAACTCCGCCGCATTCGGCGACATTTCGCGGATGCCGGTGCATAAGTTATCCACAACCAGCACGCGAAAACCGGCATCCAGAAAATCCCATGCAATGTGACTGCCGATATAACCGGCGCCGCCGGTGATTAATATTTTCTTGTTCATCATAATGCCGCAAGTGCCTGCTCGTGCAACTTTGGCGTTGCCGCGGCGATAATATCGGTTTTGCCGCTGTTAATATTCAGGTTTTCTTCCCCCCGCCAATCGCTAATGCTGCCGCCCGCGCCGCGCACAATCGGCACCAATGCCAGATAATCATGCCGGTGCATTTGCACATCCGCGGCGATATCGGCAAAACCGGCGGCGACACTGCCATATCCTTCGCCGTCTCCGCCGAGGCGAAGATAGGCGGCTTTTGCCGATAACTTTTGCATTCCTTCGTTTTGTCGCACACTCCCGCAGCCGAAGGTTGTTGTTATCATTGTCGCCGCCGCCAAACTTTGGCAACTGGCAGTGCGGCATTGTTTGCCATTAAAAAGAGCGTATCCTTTTTTGCCTTTTTGGCAAACGCCCGTCCATCTTTCGCCGAGCGCGGTCATGCATATAACGCCGATAACCGGCTCTCCTTCTTGCAACAGCGCGATGAGTGTGCAAAAAAGCCGGCTGCCGGTGATAAAACTGCGCGTGCCGTCTATCGGGTCCAATACCCAGACAAAACCGGCGGCGGGGTTTTCGTCTTGGTATTCCTCGCCGATAATGCCGTGTGCCGGATACTCCTTGTTAATCATTTCGCGCATTGCTTTTTCGGCGGCGCGGTCTGCTATGGTAACCGGCGAGTTGTCATCTTTGGCGCATAGTGCGAGTTTGTCCGCGCGAAAATGCGGCATTATCGCGGCGCGGGCGGTGTCGGCGAGTTGTCCGGCAAAACGCGAAAGTGATTCGGTCATTATCATTTTGCCGCATCCCAGTTATCGCCCATGCGCACATCAACAGCCAAAGAAACGGACAAACGCGATTGCGCCGCGCACATGATTGACGGCAGGTTTTCGCGCACCGCATCTTCCTCGCCTTTGGCGACTTCCAGCAATAACTCGTCATGGACTTGCGAAACCATTCGCGTTTGCATTTTATTTTCCACCAGCCATTTGTCGGCGGCGAGCATTGCTATTTTTATTAAATCTGCGGCGCTTCCCTGCATTGGCGCGTTTATCGCCGCTCTTGCCGCCGCCGCCGCCCGATGACCTTCGCCCGCCATTGTCGGCAGCCGCCTGCCAAAAGCGGTTTCAACATACCCTTTTATCCTTGCCGCCTGACGGGTGCGTTCCATATACATTGCAACACCGGGATAACGGGAGAAGTAACGGTCAATATAACTTTGCGCCTGCGTGCGCGAAACGCCAATCGCGCGCGACAAGCCGAAAGCGGACATTCCATAGATAAGCCCGAAGTTTATCGCCTTTGCCGCCCGCCTTTGATTGTTATCCACTTGTTGCGGGGGTATGTGAAAAACTTCGGCGGCGGTTTGCCTGTGTATGTCGTCGCCGCGGGCGAAGGCGGCGCGCAGGTTGTCATCGCCCGAAAAATGCGCCATCAGCCGCAGTTCTATTTGCGAATAATCCGCCGATGCGAGTTGCATTCCGTCGGCGGCGATGAAAGCGCGGCGAATGCGCCTTCCTTCGGCGGTGCGCACCGGAATGTTTTGCAAGTTGGGGGAGTTTGCGGCAAGGCGTCCGGTTGCCGCCATTGTTTGATTGAAGTCGCAATGTATTCTGCCGGTTTGCGGATTGACGGCGCGCGGCAGTGCTTCGGCGTAAGTGCCGAGAAGTTTGGCGGCGGCGCGATGTTCCAATGCTACTTGCGCGAGCGGATAATCGGCGGCGAGCGATTCCAAAACTTCCTCTCCCGTTGAGCGGGCTTTTGTCATCGCGGTGCGTTTGCCGGATGGCGCGCCCATTTTGTCAAACAACACTTCTTCCAATTTTCGCGGGGCGTTAAGATTAAAAGCCCCGCCGGCAAGTTGCGCCGCTTTGTTTTCCAGTGTTGTCATTTGCGCGCGCAAATCCGCCGCAAAAGCGCCGAGTTCCGCGGTATCAATGCGCATTCCGGCGCGCTCCATCTTTGCCAAAACGGGCATTAGCGGGCGGTCCATTGTTTGATAAATCATTTGTCCGGCGGTATCTTTTTTTGCCGCATAGTATGCGCCGAGTTTCCACGCCGCTTCGGCGTCTTCGGCGGCGTAAGTCGTTGCGGCGGTGATGGGCACTTGCGAAAAGTCGGCGGCTTTTTCTTTCTTCTTGCCGACCATATCGCCATAAACGATTTTTTCCATTTGCAGATGGCGTTTTGCCAAAGCGGGCATTGAGTTCGGCATTCCCGCTTCCATTACATAACTTGCGATTTTGGTATCATCCCAAACGCCGCCGCAGGAAATGCCATAGTTGGCAAAAATATGCATGTCGTATTTGCCGTTGTGCGCTATTTTATTAATGCTTTCGTCCGCCAAAAACGGCGCGACAATCGCCAGCGCTTTTTTCATCGGCATTTGTTTGGTATCGCCCGCCGCATTAATACTATGCGCCAGCGGCACATAAAAACTTGTTGTGCCGTCGGCGCAAAACGAAAAGCCGACCATTTGCGCTTGCATCGCCGGTTTGCCGATGGTTTCGGTGTCTATCGCCAGCATTTTGCTTTTGCGCGCTTTTGCCAGTTCGTCCGCCAGTGTTTTTTCGTCAATGACGGCGAGCGCGGGCATTCGCTGCGGTTTTTTTTGCGCCAACGCCATCATCCCGACATATTGGCGAAACTCATGCGCCTCGCACAACTGCTTCCACTTGCCGACATCGGGCGGGCGCGGCTGCATCTTTTCGGGCGCATCAACCGGCACATCATCGCGCAAAGCGACCAACTTTCGCGCCAATGCCACATCGCCGTTTTGGATGGCGGCGCGCAAACTTTCGCCGACTTTGCCGCCGATATTATGGGCGTTTTTGATGATGCCGTCCAAAGAGCCGAATGCGCCGAGCCATTTGGCGGCGGTAATGGCGCCGACTTTTGGCACGCCGCGGATATTGTCCGAACTGTCGCCGACCAGCGCCAGATAATCGGCAATGGCGGACGGCGGCACGCCGAACTTGTCGCACACGGCTTTTTCGTCGTATCGTTTGCCGCGCATGCTGTCATACAGAAAAACACCGCCGCCGACAAGTTGCATCAAATCCTTGTCGCTTGATGCGATGACGACTTCCATATCGGCTTTTTTGCCGCGGCGGGCGAGCGTGGCGATGACATCATCGGCTTCAACGCCGCTTTGGCAGATGAGATTCCAGCCGGATGCTTCTATGAATGCTTTGGCGGCGGGGATTTGCGCGGCGAGATCCGGATGAATGGGCGGGCGGTTTGCCTTGTATTGCGGGCAGATATCGTGGCGGAAGTTTTTGCCGGGGGCGTCCATCACGCAGGCGACAAGGTCGGGCGGGTATTGGCGGCGGAGTTTGTCAAGCATGGACACAACGCCAAAAACCGCGCCGGTCGGCGCGCCGCCGGAGGTGCGCAAATCGCCCACGGCATGAAAAGCCCGAAACAAATATCCGGCAACATCGGCAAGCAACAACCGCATCGGCATAGTGATAAGGGTAATGATAACACCGCTTTAATCATTTTGCCGTCATTCGCGCGAAAGCGGGGGCGGGATATAACCCGTCATTCCGGCGGAAGCCGGAATCTCATAGAAGGCAAAAGGAGATTCCGGCGTGCGCCGGAATGACGAAGGGGCGGGGGGTTTGCGGGTTTGCGGTTTTTGCCGGGCTTTTCCCTGCAAAAGAATGGGACGCCCCTTCAGGGCTTGATTAATGGGTAATGCCGTCACGGGGCGTTGCCCCGTGCTATGAACAGGACGCCCTTTCAGGGCTATAACAAAAAGGAGATTCCTGCTTTCGCAGGAATGACGGGTTTAAGGAGATTCCCGCGTAACCGTCGCGATTCTTTGGGAATATTCCCGCAATACCGCCGCAAACATATCGGGGGCAAATGTTTCGCTGTTATTGTTTTGCCGCGCCTGTGTTTCGCCTATCGTCCAAACA
>JBPCWZ010000160.1:0-13914 GCA_051009015.1 Gammaproteobacteria bacterium
CCCTGTGCCGTCGCTATTATGGTGTTTATGTTGCCGGTGTTAAAACCGACCGGCAAAGGTATCGCCGTCAATGTTACCGGCAGTGTCGCCGCCGGTGTGTTGTTGTGACGGTCGTTTGCACTAATGCTTACGGTTATTGTCGCCGGTGTTCGGGCGCGATAGTACAAAAACCGCGACTCGTCGCCCCGGGAGCCCGCACTCAGCCGCGCGCCAACATCGGACGGCAAAACGGCAAATGTGTAATCGGCATCCGTGCGCACAAAACCGCCGCCAACCGTCGCCAACAAAACAACCCTGTCCACATTAATGCGATGACCGGTGTTTTGTGTGTCGTTGACGCTGCTTAATCTCAGGGCGGGCGGATTGACTATCGTCACATTAAAAGTGGCGGTCGCCATGTTTGGCGTGGAACCGGGCGCGCCCTGCGGAGAGTTATCGCGCACTTCAACACTTACCGCTATCATTCGCGCCGCCGCCGCATTGCTGTTTGCGACATAGTCCAAACGAGTCGCGCCGCCGCTTTGGGGAGTTAATGCCAATATGCCGCCGTAGTTGTTCAGCAAACTGTAACCCTGCACCGTAAAACGCGTCTCGCCGCGGAATGTCGCCAAACTCACCCGCGATATGTCAAAACCGCCATAAGTCGTCACCCGCGCGCCGCCGCTTGCCAACTCCGCCGGTAAGGGCAAAACCAAACCGGGCGATATGGATATAACCCGCGTGTCCATAACATCATTCACCCGCGTGTGCCTGTCGCTGGCGACTATCGTTATGGTTAGTTGTATCAACTCCCTGCCGCGTACTTCCAGCAAGCCGCTGTCGGCGTTTATCGTTATGCTGATATCGCCCGCCGTTGTGTCGTATTCCACCGTGAACTTTGGCTCCAAACCGCCGCTGACATCCGCCATTCCCGCTTGTATAAACATATCCGCACTCGCCACAACAGGGCTGATATCCGATAAGTCCAACGTTAACTGCGGCGGATGCGCCACGCGTATGGTCGCCGTCAAAGTCGCGCCCGTGCCAAAACTGTCGCGGACGAAAAGATAAAGTGTCTCCAACACCGCCGTGTTTACCGTCATGTTGTTGATGACCAGCGAGCCGCTAACTTCAAAACCGGCAACCGCGCCCGCCAAACCGAAAGTGTAGTTGCCATCGCCGCCAATGCCGCGCATAATATACAACTCCTGCCCGATACTCTGCTGTGTCGTGATGGTTATCCTGCCGGTGGGAGTTGTCGCCAAACCCAAAGGTTCCAAAACGCGCACGCGCACCGTCCGCCTTGTGTCATTGGTATCATCGCCGCCAATGTCGCGTATGCCGACAACTATCTCGGTATCGCCAACTCGCGGATTCGCCAATACCGATATTTCCACAACGCCATTGCTGTCCGCTTCCGACATGGCAATAAAATCGCCGCCGGATATGACATCAAAAATATAGTTGGTATGCGCGCCGCCCAGATTGATAAGAGTCGCCACCAATGTCGCCGCCGCCAACTCCGCCGGAACAACAGCCCTGCCATCCGTGCCGCCGCCGACAATCGCCACCGGTGATGCATTCGCCGCCTCGCAGGCAAAACGGATATTCGGCGATATATCACCCGCCGAAGGCAAATTGTCGCAAGATAATGCCCGCATCGTGCCGCCGCCAATATCCAAAATCGCCGTTGCGCGGTTTTGGATATTGACGCTTCCGCCCGTCGTCACCCCCACAGTCGCCGCGCCCGCCCGCACATTAAACACAACCGACACATTTCCGGCATTCAATATCGTCGTCCAGCCAATGCGCGTTCCCGCCAAATCCAAAGTCGCCCCTTCGCTAATCACCGCCGATATTACTTCGGGGCGAAAACGCTCAAATACGCCGCTGCCAAATGCGACCGACAAAATGCCCCGCCGGTCAAAAGCCACCCTCGTGCTCTGGCGCAAAGTCAAAACCCAAATGCCAAAACCCTGATTGAATACCGCCGCCGCATTGTTCACAGTCGTGCTTTGTGTTTCCAATGTCAAATCGCTTAGCGTCAGGATATAACGCGACAAACCCGCCAAACTAATGTCAACATCATCCGCCCGCCCGACAACCGCAAAAGGCGGGCCCGGCGATACCGTCGCCGTAAAACCGACAACAGCCGGAGATGCCGCAACGCCCTCGCCGCCGACAACAGCGGCAACAGCCGGAGCATCAACCATCAACGATATCTGCGAAGTCGTCAAATAAAACTCCAACGGATTGCTGCTCTCCGTCCGCGTTATCCGCTGGGTATATTCCCGCCGCACCAAATCAAAAAAATGCGCGCGCGGGTCAAATGTCCCCGCGTTTGCCGCCGGACGCAAAGGTTCGCCAAAGTTGCGCTCAAAGGCGATATTGCCGCCAAAATCGCCGCTGCCTTCGTCATATTCCACGCCGACAACCAAACCGCCGCCCGGTTCAAAATCCAAACCCAAACGCAAACCATCGTCATCGGCATCGCCAAACTCGCCCTTGAAGTTGTAATAAGACAAATGCGCCCGCAACCACTCCGCCCGCGGCACCCGAAAAGCGACTTCCGCGTCATAACCGCCGCGCGAATAAACATAACCGCCGTCCGCCAAAAGACGCGGATCCGTCACTGCGAAATAATGATTTGCCGATATCTCGCCATAGCGCGATTTGACCTCGCCGCCAAGCGACCAGCGCCAAAAACTGCCGTCAGTATTATCATCTTCATAATCGGCAAAGATATTAATACCCGCCAAAGCATCGCCCCAAACACGACGATAATATGCCCCGGCATTTCCGCCCTTCCCGCCCTGCGCGCCAAAAGCCCGCAACTGCCAGCCAATCACATCATCATCCCGCGCGCGAAAAGCACCCGCCGCATCCACGCCAATATTGCCGCTTCTGCCGCCCAAAGAAGTGCGAAAATCTATCCGCGCGCGGCGGACAAAAGCCAGCCTGTCCACAACAGTATCCGAAAAGGCATTTGCCAATGCGCCCTCGGCATCGGCATAAAAAGCCACCGGCGCAAAGCGAAAACTCTCCTGCAACCGGCGCTTGCGAATCTCCCGCCATTGTGCCATGTCAAACTCTTCGCCATTGCCATAACGCAGCAAAATATCCCGCAACTCCGAGCCGCGCGGGAAAATACCCAATAAAGAGCCGCGCGCCCGCTCCACCGCATTATCGCCCAAACGCATGGCGACATCGCCCCAAAAACTGCCCGGCTTTTCGCCGCCCGCCGATAACGCGGAATCTTCGCCAATAGTGTCAATGCCGGAATATGCCCGGCGGTCTTTCAGCCATGCCGAATAAGTAAAGCCAATCTCGCCCGCCCGCCTTTGCGGCGCATCATCGCCGCCAATGCTATGCCCGCCCGATACATCGCCCTCGGCGCTCAGCGCCAAAACACCAACCAGCAAAAGCGCCGCGCCAATGCGCGCATGCGCCTTTGTCAATCGTGCCTTCGCGCCGGATATCATCACAACTCCAAATGCCGGCAAATGCCAAAAAAGCCGACCGGCAAAAGGCAAATAACAAAAAGCCCGCCCGCCGCCAAAAGCGGCGCAGTGTCAAACGAAACCGCACGATGCGGCGCATTGCCTGTTGAAACCATTAAACTCCGGATACTTCTCTTGCCGTCAATAAACAATAATATCATAAAAACCCGCCAAATCCGCCCGAAACTGCAGGTTTTTTATGCCAATGCCGAATAACTAACGCCCGCATTTATCGCGCATTTTATGCTTTTCGGTTATTTTTATCTCATCACCGCCGCCAAAAAGGCAAAGGCACAACTATGCCGCTTCAATCGCCTTTTTATCGCTGTCATTGTCATTATCAACCTGCGAAGGTCTTTCGCTTTCCCAGCGGATGATGAAATCGCGCGCGGCTTGCGAATCGGCGCATTTGGACAAACCGGCGATGAAACCGCCGTCCGTCAGCATCTCCGATATCCTGCCCAGCAATGCCAGATGCATGTCATTGGCATCTTCTGGCACCGCCAGAAAAAACAAAGTTTGCACGCGCCCGCCGTCTTCGTCTTTTGCGCCGTATTGAATCGGCGCGCTCAGGCGCATCAGCGCGCAAAGCGGCTTGCTAATCCCGCCCAGCCGCCCGTGCGGAATGGCGCTGCCGCCGCCCAAAGTCGTCGCGCCCAGCCGCTCCCGCTCTATCAACATCCGAAAAACCGTCTCCCGCGCCATCCCGCAGGTGTTTTCAAACAATATCGCCACGGTCTCAAAAACGCGCTTTTTGCTCTTCCATTCCACGCCCAGCATAATATGACCGGACGGCAAAAAATCCGACAATCGCATTATCGCGCCCCTCCCCCGGTTATCGGCTTTTGTGCCATCGCAAAACCTGCCAGCCAAACAGCCGCCGCCGGCCGCCGCGCTTTTGTGTTCGTCATAACAGGATTCGGCATCGGGCGGCGATTCTAAACTAAATGGCAAAGTTCTCGCCCAAATATGCCGAGCGCACTTTTTCATCGGCAACCAGATGAGTCGGCGCGCCTTCGGACAACACCTTGCCATCGTCCAGAATATAAGCGCGGTCGCATATTTTCAGCGTCTCGCGGACATTGTGGTCGGTAACAAAAACGCCAATGCCGCGCCCGCGCAAGTTGAGAATCATCGTCTGCAAATCGCCGACCGCTATCGGTTCTATCGCCGCAAAAGGCTCGTCCATCAGCAAAAAACGCGGGTTTGTCGCCAAAAGCCGCGCTATCTCCACCCGCCGCCGCTCGCCGCCCGACAAGCCCACCGATTGCGAATGCGCCAGATGACCGACGCCCATCTCTTCCAGCAACTCCAAAGCGCGCTTTTTTGCCCGGCTGCCGCGCACGCCGCGGATCTCCAATATCGCCATTACATTCTCCGCCGCCGTCAAACCGCCGAAGATGGAACTCTCCTGCGGCAGATACGACAACCCGCGCCGCGCCCGCTTGTGCATCGGCAATGCCGATATGTCTTCGCCGTCAACTTCCACCCGCCCGCGGTCGGGGCGGATGATACCGGCGATGGCATAAAAACATGTCGTCTTTCCCGCGCCATTCGCCCCCAGCAGCCCGACAACTTCGCCTTGTGCCACGCTGATGGATACATCGTCCAGCACTTCGCGCGCGCCGTAGCGCTTGCAAATCCCGCTTATTTGCAACTTCGCCCGCATTTGCCGCCCGCTTTTTGATATCCGATGATTTGCCGCGCTATTTGTCGGAATCCAAAACCGCGCGCACTCTGCCCTGCTCGGCTTTCATCGCGCCGGTATTGACATTGACCGATATGCGCGAGCCGGTGATTTGTTCCGCCCCCCTGCCGAGTAATGCATCGCCGGTTAGCAGCGCATCGCCGCTGTCCAAATCATAAGTAATGGTCAGGGCGCGCACCGTGATATCGCCATCCGCCGCCAGCCATCCGGCGCTAACCGGCTTTTCGCCCGCGCCGCTTATGCGCACTTTGCCAATGCCGTCATAAGTCAAATAGCCCGCATTGACGACAACCGTGCCGCCGCTTGCCGTTGTGCCCGATGCGCGCAGGGGATTGCCATAGGCAAAATACTGCCCGCCGCGTACTTGCAAAGTCGCCGCCGACAAATGCCAAACGCCGATAGTCGCGGCGACATTTCCGGCAAAAACGACATCATCGCCGCCGGCGCCATAAACCGCCGAATCGCTGGCGATATTCACCCGCCTGTCTTCCGCCTCTTCCGCCCCCTGCGCCGCCAATGCCAAACCGCCCGCCGCCAATACAAGCGCGCAAGTTATCCGCTTCGCCCACATCGCCAAAAGCGCAAAAGTCATCGCCGGATGGAAAACACTGCGGCAACATTGCCGGTTAATATCAAATCGCCCTGCGCCCGCCATCTTGCCTTGTCGGCGCGCAAACTGCCGCCGCCGGCCATGGACACGCGCACACTTTCGCCGGTTAACTTCTGCTCGCCGGGGCGGTAGCGCAAAGTGGATGCCGCCAATGACACCGCGCCATCGGGCGAGTCAAAAACCCCGCCGGTCTGCCACAGCGACAACTCGGAAAAATCCGCCGATAACTCTCCGCCGCCGCCGCGAAAGCGCAAACTGCCGCCGCCATGCGGGGCGCTCACGGTCGCCGCCGTCAAAGTTGTCGCCCCGTTTGCCAGACGATACGCGCCCGCCGCCGCCACGCGCAAAGTCGCCTTATTGCCAAAACGCAAAAACTCCACGCCGCCCGCTTCGGTATCCCACAACTTCGGCGGCGGCGCATCGGCGGGCGGCGCAAGCCAAAACGACAAAGCCGCCAGCGCAAACAACGCCGCCAAAGGCCAATGATGCCAGCCGGTCAGGCGGAGTTTTGCCATTGCGCCATAATCAAATCTATCACCTCGCGCACCGCGCCGCCGCCGGCGGGACGCGCCGGAATATAATGCGCGGCAGCCAAAACTTCGGGCATCGCCGTCTTCGGCGCACAAGCCAAACCGGATGCGCCGACAAACTCCAATGCCGCCAAATCCTGCACATCATCGCCGACATACGCCGTCTGCGAAACATCCAACGCTTCCGCCGCCAAAACTTCCTTGACTTTGGCAAGTTTGTCGCCAACGGCGATATGCACATGCCGCACGCCCAAATCTTCCATCCGGTAGCGGATGGAATCATCCTCCGCCGCCGCGGTGATTATCGCGATGCCGCCGCCCGCCGCCATAAAACGGCGCATTCCGTGCCCGTCCAAAGTGTGATACGAACGCGTCAGCGCGCCGCCTTTGCCGATATGCATCCGCCCGTCCGTCAGTGTGCCATCCACATCCAAAAACAACCAGCGCACCCGCGCCGCCCGGGTTTTGATATCCTTTCCGGTGTCCGTCATATCCGCCTTTTCCGTCATATTATGTTGTGCCGAAGCAAATCGTGAAACGACAATGCGCCAGCCAAACGCCCGTTTTCGCTTACCGCCAATTGATTGACGGCGCGCTCGCGCATTAACTTCAATGCGCTGTCGGCAAGCATGGACGGCGGGCAACTTTGCGGCGACGGCGTCATTACTTCGGCAATTTTAACATCCGCCCAATCGCCGCCGCCGCGCCGGGCGATAACACGGCGCAAATCGCCATCCGTGAAAATACCGCGCAACTCGCCGCCGTCAGCGCAGATAAAAACCGCGCCCATTTGCTTGCCGGTCATCGGCACCAGGGCTTCGGCGAGAGTAGCACATTCGCCGATAACAGGCAACGCTTCGCCGGTGCGCATAATGTCGGCGGTGCGGGTCAGCAACCGCCGCCCCAAAGCACCGGCGGGATGCGAGCGGGCAAAATCATCGCTGGAAAACCCGCGCGCCGCCAAAAGCGCAACCGCCAAAGCATCGGTCAGCGCCAAAGCGGCGGTTGTGGAAGCGGTCGGTGCCAGATTATTCGGGCATGCCTCCCGCGCCACTTTCGCGGGCAAAAAGACATCGGCTACCTGCGCCAAAGTGGAGTTATCGCCGCCGCTAATGACGACAAGCGGCGCGCGCATTCGCCGCAATGCCGGAAGCAATGCCGCTATCTCGGCGCTCTCGCCGGAATACGAAAGCGCCAGCATTCCATCGCCGTCCGAAAATGCGCCCATATCGCCGTGTCCGGCTTCGGTCGGATGCAAAAAAAAAGCCGGCGTGCCGGTTGAGGAAAAAGTCGCCGCCGCTTTGCGGGCGATATGCCCCGATTTGCCAACGCCGGTGCATGCTACTTTGCCGCGCAGATTAAAGATAAGTTGCGCCGCCGCGCAAAACGCCGCCGCCAAACCTCCCTCCGCCCCGCCCAAACCGGCGCGCATTTCATCGCGCATCCGCGCCAAAGCATCAACTTCGGCGGACAACGCCTCCCGCCCGACTGCCAGCCAGTCAAAACCCGCCGCTTCGGCGGAAGTCGCGGTTGCGCCGCTCATCGGCAACTAAAACGCCGCCGCTTCGCGGGCTGATTCTTCCAGGGATTGCACGAAGGGGCGCCCGTCGGTGAATTCTCTGGGGATGTTGCCGACAAAAACAGCCGCATAATCGCGGTCTTCGTATATGCCGAAAGTTACCACAAAACGCTCGGTGTCGCCGAGGCGCAGCGGATATACCATAACATTGCCGAGCGGATAGAAGTTGGCAAAGCGGCGGAGGAATTTATCCAATGAAGCGGCGCGCTCTTGCATTACCGTCATCAATCTGCCGGTATGACCGCGCAACCCGCCCGGGCTGTTCAAAAAAGCATCCGTGGCATTTAATCTTGCCCGCAGATAACTGTCCGGCGGCAAATCGCGCCATCTTGCATTGTCGCCGATATCGCCCGCCGCCTCGCCCGGCAGGGCAAACTGCGGCAGGTTTTTATCAACGACATAACCGCCCCCCCCGCTTTGGCTTTGGCTTTGGCTTTGTGTTGGCGCGGCAAGCGCGGTTTCATCTTGCCCCAAAAGCGGAGTTTCGTTTTGCGCCGCCGGTGCGGGTTCATTTTGCGTTGCGGTTTCGTTTTGCGCCGTGGTTTCATCTTGCCCCAAAAGGGCGGTTTCACTTTGCGCCGGAAGTGCGGCATTATCTTGCGCCGCCGTTGTGTTTTGCTGCCGATGGTCGGGGGTTGTTGTGTCGTCAACATTATCGCCGGGCAATGTTTGTTGTTCTATCGGCGGCAGAAGTCCGTCATTCGGCGGCGTTTCGCCATCCGATAACAATAGCGGCGGTTGTTGTTCGCCCGATTCTTGCGCCGCCGTTTCCATTTCACTTTGCCCCGCCGATGCATCATCGCCCTGTGCCGAAAGTGCCGTTTGGTCTTCGGCGGCGGGTGTTTGTTCGGGTTGCGCCGCCGGTGTTGTTTCGCTTTGTGCCGGAGGTGTTTGTTCGCTTTGTTGCGGCGGCGCGGTTTGGCTTTGTGCCGGAAGTTTGTCGGCAAACCATCCGCCCCAAACCGACAAAGCGACAACCGCCGCTATCGCCGCCGCCGAAGCAAAAGCCAAAGCCGCCGCCCGCCGCCGCAAAAAGGGCTTTTCCGGCTCCTGTTTTTGTTCCACATAAAACTGAAACTTGCCATATTTCGCCCCCCGCACCGCCCGCTTGGCATCGGCGGAAGTGACCGTCACGCTCTGCCGCTCAAAAGCCGACAACAACGCCTTGTCGGCGAGGACATTGATGCGCCGCGACAACCCGTGCGACACCGCCGTGATGAGTTTTAGCGCGCCGCCCGAAAACAAACTGCCGCCGTCATAACCGGCGGCGTTTAATCTTGTGGATATGTAATCGCGCACATCGTCAAGCCCGAAAGGTTTGAGTTCCAAAGCCAGCGTAATGCGCTCGCGCAGTTGGCGCATGTTTTGCTGGCGCAACTTGTCTTCCAATTCCGGCTGCCCGAAAAGGACGATCTGCAAAAGTTTGCCGCGCCCCGTTTCCAGGTTGGACAGCAGGCGAATCTCTTCCAGAGAATCATCCGGCATCGCCTGCGCTTCGTCTATCAATGCCACAACCCGCCGCCCTTTGGCATAGCGGTCTATCAGGCAGTTTTGGAGCATTCGCACGGTATCGGGGCGGTTTTCGTCCATGCGCAGTTCCAGTTCCTCGCAGATGTTATAAAGAATCTCGCGCCCGGACAAACTCGGGTTGGGGATATACACCAAATCAATGTTTTGATGCTGCAACTTTTCCAGCAGCGACCGCAGCAGCATGGTCTTGCCGCTACCGACTTCGCCGGTAACCATAACAATGCCCTCGCCGGCATTAATCGCATACTGCAAAGTGTGCAATATCTCGCCGCGCCTGCCGCCGCCGTAAAAAAACTCGGTCATCGGCGTCGCGCCAAAAGGCGCTTCGCGCAAGCCAAAATGCTGAAGATAAAAAGTCATGCCAGATACACCGTGCCGTCTTCAACTTTGACCGGATACACTTTGAGCGGTTCTTCGGCGTCTTCCAGCGGCGCGCCGTCCGCCAAACGCCAGGTCCAAAAGTGCAGGCAGCATGTCAATGTGCATTTGCCGTTTTCGTCCTCGCCGATTTCGCCGTCTGCGAGCGGCGCGGCTTGATGCGGGCATTCGCCTTCGGCGGCAAAATATTCGCCGCCGCAACAGGCGACGACAACCGCCCCGCCGTCCGGCCCGCGGCATTCCAATAGCGCCCCGTCTTTCAGGTCGGCGGTTTTGCATAACGGATGCATTAATCTGTCCTCTCTTTTTTTTGGAAAAACCCGGCGACAAGGACGACAAAGTTATCGTCAATGCCGCCGGCAAGTTCGTGCAGTCCTATCAGGTTGCCGAGATAGTCATACTGCGCACGGCGTAATTGTAAACGAGAATCAAACAAATCCTCCTCCGCCGACAATACTTCGGCGATGGTGCGGGCGCCAAGTTGATGCCCCATCTCCACGACTCCGAGGGCGGAATTGGCGGCATCGGTAGCGGTTGTCAGGGCGCGCATGGTGGCAATGTCGGCGCGTATCGCGCCGATGCGCTCTTTGGTCGTGCGCTCTTCTTCGCGGCGGACGGATACCAGCCGCGCGCCGGCGGCGCGCAAACTTGCCATCAGGCGGCGTTTTTCCGCGCCGATGCGCCCGCCGGTAAAAAGCGGCTGGCGCAGCGAAAAGCCGAAACGACCGGTAAAACTTCGCAACTTCCTGCCGTCATTGGACACGCCGGCGGAAACATCCAACTCCGGATAAACCGAATTCTCGGCGGCGACAAGCGACCACTTTGCGCCGTCGCGGGCGGCTTTGGCGGCGGTGCGGCGCAAACTTCCGGCGGCGACTTTTGTCATCCATGCATCTTCCGGCGGCAGGGCAAAAACCGCCGCCCGCCGCAAACTCGCCACAAAAGGCGGCGCGCCGGCAAGTTGCAGCAGCACTTCCCGCGCCGCCGCCAAATCATTGCGCGCCCGGGCGATTTGCGCTTCAACATCAAAAACCCGCGCTTTGGCGCTCAACACATCCGACTCCAAGCCATTACCGGCAAGGCGCAGTTGTTCGGCGCGCTTTTGCCTTTCTTGCAAAGTTTTCTTTCGCGCCGACAACAACACCAAAGTATCGGCGGCAAGTTGCACCCGCAGCCAGCCGCGCAAAACCTGCGCGCGAAGCGATTGCAGCGCCGCTTTGGTATTTGCCTGTTCGGCAAAAACGCGGGTTGTTGCCGCTTGCCAACTGTATACATTGCGCAAACTGAAAGTTTGCACAATCTCCGCGCTTGCATTCGGGCGGTCGTTTATGCCGCCGCCTTCGGCAAAAACACGCCCCGCCTGCGCGCTTGCCTGCGGGCGCAGAGCAGCCCGCGATATGTTTGCCTGTTCCTTATTCGCGGCAAAATCCTCACGCACCGCCAGATAACCGGCATCATATTCTTCGGCAAGTTTTACCAACTCTGTCAAACCGCGCTCTTCTTCGTCGCCCGCCGATGCGGCGGCAAATGCCAATGCGGCGGCAAACGCCAATGCGGCGGCGGCGGAAAACAGTTTCATCAAAACTTAAACCGCGGCGGCTGCGGGGCATTAACCAAAGGTTCTATGCAAGTTTCCAACAAATCAAATGTCCGCCGCACATCATTGCCGTGCTTTCGCAAAAGCCGCAAAGTCATCGCCGGGGCATCGCCGATAACGCAAAGCAACCTGCCGCCGTTTTTGATTTGATGCCACAAAGCGGGCGGAAGTATCGGCGAAGAAGCCGTCAGCACAATAGCATCAAAAGGCGCTTCGTCCGGCAAACCGCCGACGCCGTCCGCACAGCGAACATCCACATTGCGGGCGCCAAAACCCGCCAGCCGCCCGGCGGCGTCTTTTGCCAACTTTTCGTCTATTTCCATCGTAATGACTTCGCCCGCCATCAAACCGAGCATGGCGGCAAAAAACCCGCTGCCGGTGCCGATATGCAATATCTTCTCTTCCCTGCCCGGCATCAGCGCCTGCAGCATTCTCGCTTCCAACTTCGGCTCCAGCATAAAACGCCCGCCGCCCAATGGCAACTGCGCCTCGTCAAAAGCAAAACGGCGCAGGGAATCATTTGCCGCAAAATCCTCGCGGTTGATATCCCGATACACCGCCAAAACCCGCGCATCCAGCACTTCCCAAGTGCGGAGTTGCCCGTCAATCATCTGCTGTTGCGTCATTGATAAAAAAGGTTGCCGCCGGTGCCGAGGAGAGGACTCGAACCTCCACAGGGTTTTCACCCCACTAGGGCCTGAACCTAGCGCGTCTGCCAATTCCGCCACCTCGGCCGGTTAGGGCGGTGCATATTCTATAATACCCATTGGAGAATACGACAATGACCGATGCACAAAACCCGCCAACGCCGCCGCCCGGTTTGCGCTTTGATGCCAGCGGGCTGATACCGGTTATCGCCCAATGCGCCGACAGCGGCGCGGTTTTGATGATGGCATGGATGACGCCCGACACACTGGCGGAAACGCTGGCAAGCGGGCAGATGGTCTATTATTCGCGCTCGCGCAATTGCAGATGGCGCAAAGGCGAAACATCGGGAAACACCCAGCAATGCCTCGCCCTCACCGCAGATTGCGATGGCGATACCATTCTCGCCAAAGTGCGCCAAAAAGGCGCGGCATGCCACACCGGCAAACCTTCCTGCTTCTTCAACAACCTGCCGCCGCCAATAGCAAAGCCCTGAAAGGGCGAAATGGTATGGCACAGCGCGGCGGATTTGCCGCCTTGTTTGGCGTTTTGCTTGTATTGTTTTGTGTTTTGCGCGGGTTGTTTCGGCTTTTGTTTGTCTTTGCAAAACTTCCCGCCGCCTTAATTTAACATTAATTAAGGCGCAGAAATGTCGTGCAAAGGCAAATTTTTCTTTTGCAAAGGCGTGAAAATCAAAAATTAGTGCTTGCAAGACCTTTGCAAAGACAAAAAAAGCAAAAATTAGTGTTTGCACGACATTTGCAAAGGCGTGAAAATGAAAAATTAGTGCTTGCAAAAGAAAAATTAGTGTTTGCAAAAGAAAAAACAACCTTATCAAACCCCCGCCGCCGCCGCAAAAAACGCCGCCGATGCCGTGTTTTCGGGCGATTCGGGCGGATTCGGGGCGAATTCGTCCAATGCCGCCCTTTTCGTCATTTCGGCAAAAGCGGGAATCTGTGGGCGGGGAGCGGATAAGCGGCGGGTTTTGCCGCCTTTGGTGTTTTGGGCGGGTTTTGTGCTAATATTGTCATTGACCTGTCCATTGCATGGAACTCGCTTGTCGGGTTTCCGTGTAATACAAAACCCGATACTTACGGCGGGAAATAGCCGGAATATTTGCCATGTGGTGGATAGGTCAAGCCCGACTTCGGTTGGGATTTGGAAAATTCACACAGAGGAAAAAACAATGACAAACACCATCCGCGCCTTTTTGGTGCTTTTCTTTTTCGGCTTGCTGACCGCTTGCGGCGGCGGCGGCGGCAATAATACGGCGGGGACGAATCCGATAATGACGACGCCTGACCCGATGACGATGACGGTGACGATGCCCGATAATCCCGCGCCGACCGCGCCGGTGACGCTGGCTTTTGACGCGCCGGAACTCGGGGGGTTTCGCTATAACGCTGCCTCTGGGGCTTATTGGCTTGTTATTCTTTCGGTTGCCGAAGGAGGAGAAGATGTGAATCTGTTTGGTTTAGATTTTAACTTGCAGAGGCAGATAATTTCTGTTGTTGTTGGAGATGTGAACACTACTTTGTCCGAATTGAATCGGGCAAGTTTGCATGCGCATGGCGACATTGTCCCTCTTGCTAATACTACTATTTCCGGGTTTACCGCGATAATAGCATTTCAGAATAGACCGACTATTACCGCGATTACACAACTTTGCCCGATAAGTTGGTTTGTTGATTACATACCCGGCAGACATGCACCTAATACTTGTTCCCAGATGAGCCAATTGTCATACACCCCGAATATGCCGAATGTTTTGCATGCGGCGATGGCGGATACTTTCCATCGGGGCATCGGCATCGGCGAAAGCCGCTTTGCCTTTTCGGGGCGGCACAACGGCAACGAC
>JBPCWZ010000161.1:0-2558 GCA_051009015.1 Gammaproteobacteria bacterium
TATACGCCGCATGCAAGCGCACCGAGATGCAAAGTTACCAGCATGTCGTAACCTCCTGGGAACGCCGCTACCTGCTGGACATTTAACCTCCCCGTCATTCCCGCGAAAGCGGGAATCTCCCAAACCATTCGCCGCAAAGCGGCGCATTCTTAAAGCCCTGAAAGGGCGACATGTTATAGCACAGGGCAACGCCCTGTGAATCGGCATGCCCAATAATCAAGCCCTGAAAGGGCGGCACAAAACAGCGGCGGCGGTTATGATGATGCAAACGGATTTTTTGCCGGGCTTTGCCCTGCAAAAGAATGTGTCGCCCTTACAGGGCTTTAATACCGTCATTCCCGCCGCCCCCCTCGTCATTCCCGCGAAAGCGGGAATCTCCTTTTGCCGCCTTTGGCATTATTGGCGAATCTTGTGGTAATATTGTCATTGACTTCATTATTGCTAGGAACTCGCCCGTCGGGGTTCCGTGTAATACAAAATCCGGCGCTTGCGTCTGAAAATAAACGGTACATTTGCCTAGTGGTAATGAAGTCAGACCCGACATCATGTCGGATTTTGACAAACCACACGACAACGAGGACAAATCAATGCTTAACTTCCCGCACGCCCTGTGCGTGATATTCTTTGCCGTTTTGACGGCTTGCGGCGGCGGCGGCTCGGCTTCCGCACCGACGACTACGACTCCGAATCCGCCCGCGCCGCCGAGTGTTGTTTTGCCCGCGCCGAATGCGCCGACCACGGTCAATTGGCGCGATGACGAATTTGCGGTTAACTACGGCTTGGGGCAGATAAACGCCGATGCTGCATATCAGCGCGGCTATTACGGGCAGGGCGCGACGGTTGCCGTTGTGGATTCCGGCGTGCGTGCCTCACATAACAACTTCTCCGGCAGTTTTGTGGTTGGCGGAAACACTATGGCTATCAATCCGATTCTTTCCGGTGCCGCTCGCCGGTTTGACGCGGGAGGCACTGCATATATGGATGGTGCATTGTCAGACCCGGATGGACACGGCACAGGCGTTGCCGCGATTATCGCCGGAACATTTGACACGGCGGCAGACCCGTTAGGACACGGCGTTGCGCCGCTTGCGAAGATTTTGCCGTTGCGGATTAGCGATGACGATGGCGATTTGGTTGGTGCTACGGCGGCGTTTCGTTATGCCATTGATAATAATGTGCATATCATCAATAATAGTTTTGGACCAACTTACCCTTATATCGCTATTTCAGATGGCGACACAAGAAGGGCAAGTATATTTGCAGGTCCGGTTGTGCCGCAAATTTTGCAAGTGCCGGGCTTAATGGGTCCAGGGAGCATTATCCTCAACCGGATGAGAGACCATGCGACTATTTTTCGCGGCAGGGATGTCGCGGTTGTTTGGGCAGCGGGCAATCACGGATGGAATAGCGAAACCGGCATTGTCGCGGTTACCATCCATGAAGAGTTTTCTGTTACAACCGACCTAACTAACGGGATAACGGTTTCTGCTGATGTGGTAGCCATGACGACAACTTTCTCGCCGCGATATTTGGCGGATAACTTTAATGTCCTTATTCCCGCAAATGGCGCTATCACTACTATTAGCGGATTTGAGGCAAATGGCGTTAGCGATTATGGTCTTGCGCCGATTTATCATCCGGAGTTGCGCGGCAGGTGGCTGGCGGTTGTGAATACTGATAGTGATAATCGCATTTGGCGGGAATCTAATGGCTGCGGCAGTCAGGCAAAATATTGGTGTCTTGCCGCGCCGGGAGTTGGGATTAACGCTGCTAATAGAGGGAATGATGATGATTTATCATCGTGGACAGGCACTTCCCAATCCGCCCCGCATGTTAGCGGCGCGCTTGCGTTGCTAAAAAGCCGCTTGCCAAATATGCCGATGTCGGTTTTGGTGCATCTGCTTTTGACAACCGCCACGGATTTGGGTGTTGCCGGTGTTGATGATGTTTATGGGCATGGCTTGGTCAATGTCTCCGCCGCCATTAACCGGCAGGGAAATATCCGCCTGCAGTCGGCTTCATCGCAAGGGGTATTGTTGCAAAATGCCAATATGGAATTGCCATCGTCTTTTGCCGGTTTTGCCAAAAGGTTGAACGGGGTTGGCGTTGCCGCCGAGTATTTGGACGGGTTTTATTATGACGCGCCGCTCGGCGGAATGGTAAGGACGCAAAGCAAAAAACAAAAGCCCCTGAACTTCGCCGCCGAAATGTTTGACGGCGATACAGCCATAAACGAAGACGGCGTTTTTGCCTTCTCCCGAAACGGCGCATTGCGCTCGGCGGGCTGGAAAAAAGGCGCCTTTCAAGTGCGCCATTACTTCCATAACAAACCATCCCTGTGGCAAAGCGAAGGCGGAGATATTGTCCGCCGCCCGTTTTTTGCCGATGATGGCGGATATAGCGACGAAATACAAATGGCTATTGGCGATAACTTGCAACTATTCGCCGCACGGGGAGAAGAACAAAAAGCGGAATATTCGCAAATGGGAATATCGTGGCGGCGGAGTTTGTCAAGCATTCCAAAGTTGCGATTAGCGGCGGCGCATTCGCACATAAGC
>JBPCWZ010000162.1:0-4114 GCA_051009015.1 Gammaproteobacteria bacterium
GCCATATCGCCGCCAAACCTTTCGCCGCCATTGTCGTAAAACAAGTTCAGCCGCAAGGCGGAGTTCGGATTCCATTGCAGTCCGTAGCGAAAACCTTCATCCGCTTTGGTATCGCCCTCGCCGTCAAAGCGGTAATAATCCGCCGCCGCTTTCAGCCCATGCAAACGCGGCGGGGCTATCAGCAGTTTTGCGTCAAAACCATTGCGGGAAAAGGCGGCAGTTGTGTCATTGACCTCCCGGTTATCCGTTATCGGCCTGTAATAGTTTGCGGCAAGGGCAAAGATGGAATGCTCAAACTCGCCGCCGACGGAATAGCGGACAAACTCGCCTTCTTTGTGCTTTTCGTAATCGGCAAAGGCATTTGCGCCGACAAATGCCTCGTCGCTTTTGCGGCGGAAGAAAAAGCCGAAGTTGCCGCCGCCGTTGATGTCTTTTCCGCTGTATGCCCGAAGTTGCCAGCCATAGGCATGGTTTTCGCTTTCGTCAAGAGCGCCGATGAGATTTAAGCCGATATTGCCGTTCCTGCCGCCTATCGTGCTTTGGAAGTCAATGTTCACTTTGCGCACGGCGGCGAAGTTGTCGGTAATGGCATCTTCCGCCTTTGCCGCCAATGTGCTGTCAATCGCCGCCAAAAGGCGCGCCTGTTGTTGTTTGCGGAAGTCGGCAAAACCGCCGCCGCCATCCGCCGCGCCGCTTTGCACCAAAAAGCCCGCCAAAGCAAGCATCATCAGAATCGTCTTTTTCATCGCAGTGTCCTCTGTTTTTGTTTGTTGCGGCTTTTGCCGCACGGCGATATTATACAACAACCGCCCGAAAAGTCGTATTTTGCCAAAACCGGCGTGTTAGTTCAGGGCGCGGCAATCTTCCGCAAGCCAGTACAGGGGGATGGTGTTGCCGGTTGTCAGTTCGCGGTGTTTGCGGTCGTTGGCTACTTTGACGATGAATTCGTCGTTGTCCAGCAGTGATAATCTTATGCGGATGTGGTCGCCCATATAAATGCATTCTTGCACGCAGCCGTCAAAACGATTAATGCCGCCGCCGGCATTGCCGGCATTGATGTTTTTGCCGTCGCCCAGAAAAACCCGCTCGGGGCGCAGTGAAAGGGTTGTTGTTTCGCCGGCTTTGGCATCGGCGATATTGAGCGCATTGACCTTTTGCGCCGCGTCTTTGCCTGCCGCGACGGTGCAAAAGCCGTCTTTGCCGCGGGCGGTGATTTTGCCGGTCAGGGCGTTGTTTTCGCCGATGAAACCGGCGACAAAGGCATTTTGCGGCTTTTCATACAAATCTTCGGCGCTGTCCAGTTGCTGGATAATGCCGTTGTCAAAAACGGCAATGCGGTCGGACATTGTCAATGCTTCGCTTTGGTCGTGCGTTACATAAACAAAAGTTACGCCGATGCGCTCGTGCAAATGCTTCAGTTCAAACTGCATCTGCTCGCGCAGGTTTTTGTCCAGCGCGCCGAGCGGCTCGTCCATCAAAACCAGCGAAGGTTCAAAAACCAAAGCCCGGGCGACCGCAACTCTTTGCTGCTGCCCGCCCGATAGTTGCCCCGGGCGGCGTTTGCCAAAATCGCCCAGTTGCACCATATCCAAAGCGCGGGCGACTTTTTTGGCGATGTCCGTCGGCGGCAACTTTCGCACTTGCAGCGGGAAGGCAAGGTTTTCGGCAACCGTAAAATGCGGGAAAAGCGCGTAGTTTTGGAAAACCATGCCGATGTTGCGCTCGTGCGGCGGAATGCGTGATATGCCTTCGCCGTTGATGTATATCTCGCCGTGTGTGAGCGTCTCAAAACCGGCAAGCATCATCAGGCAGGTGGTCTTGCCGGAGCCGGACGGTCCCAGCATTGTGAGAAACTCGCCGCCGCGAATGTTGAGATTCAAATCCTTGACGACAAGCGAATCGCCATCGTAGGATTTTTGCACGCCGGTGAAAACAATGTGGTCTTTTGTTGCCATCATTCTCTTTTATAACACACATTCCGCCCGAATGCCAAATCGGTTAATCGTTGCCGGTTGGCATGCGGATGGCGGATAACGGACAATTGACAACCGGCAACTGCTATAATAGCCGCCCGACTTTGATATTGATGCGCA
Source organism: Gammaproteobacteria bacterium (assembly GCA_051009015.1). Classification (GTDB taxonomy): domain Bacteria; phylum Pseudomonadota; class Gammaproteobacteria; order Tethybacterales; family Persebacteraceae; genus JAHRAH01. Next base: position 2,094 of record JBPCWZ010000162.1, read on the forward strand.
CGGAGGATTGTCCCAGCCGCTACCGCGAAACTCTGGCGCGCGCTTTTGCCCGTGTTTGTTCGCCGCCGCTTTCTGCGCCGCCTCCTGTCGCAAAGCCGCGCGACGGCGCAAATGGCGACTTGGCAACGCCCGCCGCATTGATGGTCGCCAAACTTAGCGGCGAAAAGCCGATTGATGCCGCCCGCCGAATTCTTGCCGCCGCCGAAATGCCCGGTTTTGTCGCCGCCGCCGAAGTTGCCGGTGCCGGGTTTATCAACATTCGCCTCAAAGCCGAAGCCAAAGCGGCGGTTGTCGCCGAAGTGTTGCATTGCGGCGATGACTTCGGCAGGGGCGATAGTGATGATTCTGTATTGCTGGAGTTTGTCTCGGCAAATCCGACCGGTCCTTTGCATATCGGGCATGGCAGGGCGGCGGCTTTTGGCGATGCGCTTGCCAATATTCTCGCTTTTGACGGGGCGAAAGTGTGGCGCGAGTATTATCTCAATGATGCCGGAAAGCAGATAAGCATTCTTGCCGCTTCGGCATGGCTGAGATGTCATTTGCCGCCGGATGCCGAAATGCCGCCCGGTTCTTATCGCGGCGAATATTTGCTTGATGCAGTTGCTTTGTTGCAAAAAGAAGGTTTGCCAAAGCCGGGGGCGGAAGAGATAAGCGCGCTGTTATCAACAATGGCAAAAGCCGAAAATACCGATATCGCCGCCGATATGTTGGCTATGGCGGCGAAGGAATGTTTTGCCGATGGCGATGCTTTTGGCAAGTGGAGCGGCGCGGTTGTCGCGGCGATGAAAAAATCCATTGTTGAAGATTTGCGGAATATGGGCGTGGGCGATTTTGACAAGTGGTTTTCGGAGCGCGATGATTTGGGCGGCACAATAGAATCCACTTTGGCGAAGTTGCCGCCGGAGATGGTTTATGAAAAAGACGGCGCATTGTGGTTTGGCTCTTCGGCGGACGGCGACGACAAAGACCGCGTGCTGCGCCGTCAAAACGGCGAATATACTTATTTCGCCGCCGATATCGCCTATCATCGCGACAAGTTGGAACGCGCGCCGAATGCGCGGCTGATTAATATCCTCGGCGCCGACCATCATGGTTATGTGCCGCGCCTTTCGGCGGCGGTGCGGGCTTTGGGCGGCGGCGCGTGTCTGGAAACGCCGCTTATCCAGTTTGTCGCTTTGCTTGACAAGGATGGCGGGCGTGTGAAGATGTCCACCCGCGGGGGAGAGTTTGTCGCTTTGAGCGAGTTTGTCGGCGTTGTCGGGCGCGATGCGGCGCGGTATTTTTTTGTCTGCCGCAAAAACGACCAGCATTTGGATGTCAATGTGGATTTGGCGCGCGCCAAAAGCAAAAATAACCCGTCTTTTTATATCCAGTATGCGCATGCCCGCTTGTGCAGACTTTGCAAGCGCGGCGCGGAAAATGACGATGGTTTTATGACGGCGCAAAACTTTGACGCCGCCGCTTTGGCGGGCGAAGAATCCGCGCTGGCATTGTGCGAGCGGATGATGGCATTTGCCGATGTCGTCAATCGCGCCGCCGCCAGCCGCGCGCCGCATACTCTTGCCGCTTATGTTTTGGATTTTGCCGCCGCCGCCAATCACTATTATGAAAAAGCCGAAAACATATTGCGCGATGACAATGCCGGGCGCAAAAAGGCAAGGTTGGCATTGCTCTTTGCCGCCCGCATTGTTTTGGCATCGGGCATCCGGCTTTTGGGAATGGAAGCGCGGGAGGAAGTATGACCGCCGTTTTATTCGCCGCCCGCTGACATGCCGCGCCATCACAAAAAAGCCAAAACCGGCGGCAACCGCAGGGGCTGCCTCGGCGCGGTAATGTGGATGATGACCGGTGTTTTTATCGGGCTGGGGTCGGCGGCGGCGGTTGCGGTGTATGTCAATCAACTGCATTTGCCTTTTGCCGATTTGCCGACTCGCGATTCTTCGCTGACGCCCGAACAATCGCGCGAGCGCAGCCGTCAGGAAGCGCTTGATTTTCACGACACACTCAGGCAGCGTCAGGCA
>JBPCWZ010000163.1:0-7743 GCA_051009015.1 Gammaproteobacteria bacterium
GGCTTGTTATTGGCGCGGTTGTTGATAACCGCGACAACTTTCCTTGCCTGCTCGTTGTTAAGTTTTGCGTTGGTGACATTAAACGCAAAGGCGGAATCTTCTTTCCTCAGAAAAGATTTTTCCCACCACGCGATAGGCGACCACCAGCGCGCAAACTTGCGAACGAGGTATTTGCCGTCGAAATTATCAACATCCAAAATCACAAAAAATAGCGTTTCTCTGGCAAGATGGCTATACTTGTTCATATACCGCGCCCCGGTAATATCGCCCCATGCCACTCTTGCCGTGCCGACAAAACCGCCGCCGACAAAGCGTCCGCCGACGCCGCTTTCGTCAATAATCATCCGGGGCGGGATAAAAAAACAATTCCACATCGCACGCAGCAACGCAAAGCCGAACACGGCAACGGCGGCATACGTCCCCCATCCCGCCCCATCCCAAGCGACGAGACCATAAACAGGAACGGCAAAGACACTTGTCCACGACACGACCCACACCCCCCAAATCCACCGGGACGGACTGACAACAATCGGCAGTGTGTCATCCGCCGCATCCGCCGTGAAAGGTGATTTGCCGGATTCTTGGGAGACATCAAAAGCGGCTTTGGCGCGATTGTTGATAACTGCCACAATTTCCTTTGCCTGCCGGTCGTTAAGTTCCGAGTTGGTGACATCAAACGCAAAGGCGGGGGTTTCTTTCCCCGGAAGGTATTTTTTCAGCATTGCGGAAAACAACCGCAATAACTTGCGCGCGGGACGGTATCTGCCGCCGGTATTGTTAACATCCAAAACTATCAGTTGCTTTGACGAGTGCTTGTCCATCACGCCGTATTGCTTTATAAACTGCGCCCCGATAATATCATCCCATGCGATTCTTGTCGTGCCGACAAAACCGCCGCCGACAAAGCGTCCGCCAACGCCGTCTTCGTCAATAATTATCCGGGGCGGGAGGAAAATCCAATGCCATCCCGCTTTCAGCGCCATGCCGCCGAAGAAAGCGGCGATGGCATATATCAGCCACTTTTCCCGTCCGGTCGGGGCGGTATCAAGAGAAGAATTAACAAGCGTGACGAGCACCCCCGCCCATATCAGAGCCCAAACCCCCCAGACGAACCGCGAGGGCTTAACGACAATTGGCAATTCGTTATTCATCAATCCGCGGCAAAAGGCGATTTGCCCGATTCTTCCGGCTTGCTGGATTCTTGCGGTTCGCGCGGGGCGGCTTTGGCGCGGCTGTTGATAATCACCGCTATTTCTTTCGCCCGCGCATCGCTAATATTTGAATAGGTGATATCAAACGCAAAAAAACTATCGTCATTATCCCGCCCCGCCTCAGGCGATGTCTTCTTGCGCGCGCGATAATATTTTCCGCCATCGTTATCAACATCCAAAGCCAATGTTCTGTCCCATCTTTCAGACGAATTTCTGGTCAGCGACGGGATATCTATAGAAAACCGCGCGCCGATAATATCGTCCCATGCTATCCTTGTCGTGCCGACAAAGCCGCCGAAAGTAAAGCGTCCGCCAACGCCAACTTCGTCAATGATAACTCTGGGCGGGGCGAAAAAGCACTCCCATCCCGTAAGCAGCACTACCAAGCCGAAAAAGGCGGTGACGGCGACATACACCAACCATTCTTCCGCCGCCGAATCGGAGATGGTAAGCATATAGAAAAACGCCAACATCGCCGCCAGAAATCCACCCCCCCACCGCCACCGCGAAGGCATAACGACAATCGGCAACTCGTTATTCATAAGGGGATTCTATCGCGCCGGAAGTGTTGACATGCACGGTTTTCAGTTGCGTGTAGTGGCGGATGGTTTCTGTGCCGTTTTCGCATCCTATGCCGGATTCCTTGAAGCCGCCCGCCGGAACATGCGGGGGGTATTGGTTGTAGTCGTTTATCCAGCACACTCCCGCTTGCAACTTTGCCGCAACACGATGGGCGCGGTTGATATCCGCCGTGAAAACGCCCGCCGCCAAGCCGTAGCGGGTATTGTTGGCGCGCTCTAATGCTTCCGCTTCGTCGTCAAAAACCAGCAGCGACATTACGGGACCGAATATTTCGTCAATGACATTTGGCATTTCGTCGGTGCAGTTGTCAAAAATGGTCGGCTCCACAAACGCCCCTTTTGCCAATGCCGGATCTTGCGGTTTGCCGCCGCCGCACAACAAAGTCGCCCCCGCTTTTTTTGCCTTGTCAATATAGGATAAAACTTTTTGCCGGTGTTCTTCGCTGATGAGCGCGCCGATTTGTGTTTTGATATCCAGCGGGTCGCCGGTTATTAACTTTGCCGTCCGATGCAGTAGCAACTTGACAAAAGCATCCTTAATATTGCGGTGCAAAAAAACCCGCGTGCAGTTTGTGCATACTTCTCCCTGCGTGAAAAAGTTGCCAATCATCGCCGCGCTGACGGCGTTGTTAATATCGGCATCGTCAAAAACAAGCAGCGGCGATTTGCCGCCGAGTTCCAGCGTTATCCGCTTCAATGTCGCCGCCGCATCGCGCATGACTTCCTTGCCGGTGCAAACTTCGCCGGTTAATGATACTTTGGCGATATCCTGATGACGCGATAACATCGCGCCGACTTTGCCATCGCCATGCACAACATTAAAAACACCCGGCGGCGCGCCCGCTTCGGTGATGATTTGCGCCAAAACCGCCGCCGTCATCGGCGTCAGTTCGGCAGGTTTGTAAATCATCGCATTGCCGCAGGCAAGTGCCGGGGCAATCTTCCACGCCGCAACTTGTAGCGGATAGTTCCACGCTCCTATTCCGGCGCAAATGCCAAGCGGCTCGCGCCTTGTGTAGGCAAAACCGCTTTCGCCGCTGAAATATTCGCCGCCAATCATCGCCGCCGCCCCGCCGTAATATTCAAAGCATTCGGCGGCAAGCATAATATCGGTGCTTGCCGATTCGCTTATCGGCTTGCCGGTATCCAGCGTTTCCAGATGCGCGAGTTCGTCGTTGCGGGCGCGCAAAATATCCCGCACCTTGTGCAAAACCCGCCCGCGCCGCGCGCCGCTCATTGCCGACCATTCGGCAAACCCTTCCCTTGCCGATTCCACAGCAATATCAATATCGGCGGCATTGGCGCTTTGCACATGGCACAACACTTCGCCGGTCGCCGGATTAAGAGTGTCAAAACCCCCGCCCCTTCCCAGGCGGTTTTGCCCGTGGATATAAAGCGTGATATCGTCAAGTTTCGGCATAATCATTATTCCCCTTTCGGCGCGGTAATATGCAAAGTGCGCCTGACTCTTTGTTTGCCGCCGTCTTGCAATGTTATGTCGGCGTCAATGTCGGTTGTCGCTTTTCCGGCATATACGGCGTTTATGATGTTTTCATAACGCTCGCCGACAACTGCGCGGCGGACTTTTTTGCTGCGCGTCAGTTCGCCGTCATCGGCATCCAACTCCTTATGCAGCAAAACAAACTTTTGCAAACGCTGCGCCGGAGGCAGTGTTTCGTTTGCCGCCGCAACTTCCGCCGCTAACAAATCGCGCATCTCCGGGCGCGCCGCCAAATCGGCATAGTTGGTAAAGGCGATTCGCTTGCGCTCCGCCCACTTCGCCGCAACCGAAAAACGCAAGCACACAAGCGCCGCCAAATGCGGTTTTTTGTCGCCAATCACAACCGCCTCGGCAATATAGGGGGAAAACTTTAGTTTGTTCTCCAAATACTGCGGCGAAAAGCGCGCGCCGCCGGAAGTTTCCGCCAAATCGGCAAAGCGGTCAATGACAACCAAATGCCCGTTATCCTTGATATAACCGGCGTCTCCCGTTTCCATCCACCCGTCAACAAACGCCGCCGCCGTTTCTTCCGGCGCGCGGTAATATCCGCGCATCATATTGTCGTGACGGGTGAGAATGCGCCCCAATCCTTCGTCATCGGCATCGGCTATCTTAATTTCCACGCCGTCAAAAGCAACGCCGGAACTTTCATAATCCACTTCGCCCGGGCGATGGACGGTGTATGCGCCGAGCAATTCGGTCTGCCCGTATATTTGTTTCAATGGCACGCCCATGCTGACAAAAAAGCGGTAGGTGTCCGGTCCCAAAGCCGCTCCGCCGGTCGCCGCCGAAGTCAAACGCGAAAAGCCCAGCGAATCGCGCAAAGGGCGAAAAACCAATAACTCCGCCAGCATAGAGCGCCGCCCCTTTCGCAAAGCGCGCAAGCCCATGGCAATGCCGCGGTTGTAGATAAAACGCTTTAAGGGGGTGGATTCCAGCATTCGCGCGCGCACATCTCCGGCGATTTGTTCCCAAACCCTCGGCGCGAGGAGTGTGAAAGTCGGACCTATCTCCCGAAAATCGCTCATTAGCGTATCGGCGTTTTCGGGGAAGTTTATCTTCATCCTCGCCAGCAATGATTTGCCCAGCACATATTTGGTTTCCATCACCCACGGCAAAGGCAGCGCCGATACATAATCATCGGCGGCGGTTTTTTTGTCCGCTTGCAGATATCTTTGGATATGGCGCAAAAAAGCCCGGTGTGATATCTCGGCAAACTTCGGGCGCGCCGTCGTCCCCGAAGTGGATATTAATAAAGCCGATTCTTCGCCATTACCGGCGGCGAGCATTTTTGCATATTGTTGCGGGTTTTGCCGGTGCGTTTCTTCCCCCCGCCGCAACGCATCGTCCAAAGACAACAATCGCGCATCATTATACTTTCGCATTCCGCGCGGGTCTTTATACACTATCGCCCGCAACATTGACGCTTTGCTTCCGAGCGACAATAACTTGTCGGCTTGTTCTTCGTCTTCCACCACCGCCGCTTTTGCCTGCGTGCGGTCAAGTTGAAAGTGCGCTTCGTCCGGCATGACATCGCCGTATATTCCCAAACTCAGCGCCCGGTTGGCATGCGCCGCCAAAGCGCCGTAAAGCCAGTAGGGCCCGTTTCTGCCCATCAAAACGACGACATCACCGGCGCCAATATCATAACCGGCGAGCGCCAGCGCAAGGGCGCGGGTTTTGTTTTCATACTCCCGCCATGTAATGGCGTTCCAAATGCCGTAATCCTTCTCCCGAAGCGCCGTCTCTTCGCCGTGGCTTGCGGCGTTCGCCGACAAAAGTTGCGGCATTGTCATGTCCGCTTTCCCCCCGTGCATCCGAAGGAGTGTTGTTTTTGTGTCAATCACCGTCGTCTTCGCCCAGATACGCCCGCCGCACCATCGGATGGGCGGTTATCTCCTGCGGCGTCCCGCAGGCGACGACCTGCCCGAAATCCAAAGCCAGCACGGTTTCGGAAATATCCATTACCACGCTCATGTCGTGTTCTATCATTATCACCGTCATCCGCCACTCTTCGTTCAAATCCAGAATAAACCGCGCCATATCCTCCTTTTCGTCCAGATTCATTCCCGCCATCGGCTCGTCAAGGAGTATCAACTTCGGCTTTGCGGCGATGGCGCGGGCGAGTTCCACGCGCTTGCGAATGCCGTAGGGGAGGGATCCGGCGAGGGAATGACGGACGCGCTGAATCTCCAAAAAATCAACAATCCTTTCCATCTCGCGGCGGTGCGTTATTTCCTCTTTTTGCGCGCCGCCGAGCCAGTAGGCGGCGCCGGACACAAACCCTTTTTTGAGGAGGTGATGCCGCCCGACAAGAATGTTATCCAGCACGCTCATGTGATTGAACAGCGCAAGATTCTGAAAAGTGCGGGCGATGCCCAGACGGGCGCGCGAATGCACCGGCTGCGGGACCAAATCATCGCCGTCAAAAAGCATCTCGCCGGATGGTTTGTAACGCCCCGACAGGCAGTTTAGAATGGTTGTTTTGCCCGCGCCGTTGGGCCCGATGATGGAGAAGAACTGATTGCGGCGGACATCAAACGACACGCCGTCAAGCGCGCGCAAGCCGCCAAAGGAAAGCGACAAATTACGCGCCGACAAAATAATGTCATTCATAACAATAAAACCCGCGACCGGTTTTTTTGCCCAGCCATCCGGCGGCGACATAGTTGTGCAAAAGCGGGCAGGGGCGAAACTTGGCATCGCCAAAACCGCGCCGCAAAACTTCCAATACCGCCAGCACCGTGTCCAGCCCGATAAAATCCGCCAGCGTCAAAGGACCCATCGGATGATTCATTCCCAATCGCATCGCCCTGTCAATATCTTCGGCGCTGCCGAGGTTTTCGTGCCGGGCATATATCGCTTCGTTGATGAGCGGCATAAGCAGGCGGTTGGTAATAAAGCCCGGCGAGTCGGCGGATTGTATCGTCTCCTTGCCGAGCACCCGCGCCAGCATTGTTATCTTTTCCGTAGTTTGCGCGGCGGTTTGCAAAGCGGGGATGACTTCAACCAAACGCATCAGCGGCGCGGGGTTCATAAAATGCATACCGGCAAAAAGTTGCGGGCGCGGCGCGGCGGATGCAAGTTCGCCGATGGAAAAAGACGAAGTATTGCTCGCCAAAATGGCGTCATCGCGCAGGTGTTTGCCCGCCAGATGATAGAGGTTTTTTTTGGCATCGGCATCTTCGGCTATCGCTTCAATGACGATATCGGATGCGCGCAGCCATTCGCCGATGTCGCCTTGCACGACAACGGGCGGCAAAGTTGCAAACTGCTGTTCGCTTATTTTGTCTTTTTCGCGCATGCGCCGCAGGTTATGCCTGATGGCATCGGCGGCGTTTGTCAGTTGCGTTTGGTTGTTGTCGTATAGTTGCACTTGCAAACCGGCGGCGGTGCAAACCTGGGCGATGCCGCGCCCCATCTGCCCGGCGCCCAAAACAGAAACGGCGGAAATGGCAACATTGTTTGCGGCGGCTGTCATCGGCGTATTCTAACTTAACACGGCGGGCGGCGTTTTGACGGCGGGCGGTTATAGAATCGCAAGGTTTTGACAACCGCCCCGCAACCCGCCCCCGCCCAAATGCCCGACCGCCCGATGACGGGCGCGGCGATATTGTTTGGCGGCATTTTGGCGGTAGCGATGATGGATGTTTGCGGCAAGTTGTTATCGGCGCAGATGGCGGTAGCGCAAGTATCGTGGGCGCGGTTTTTCTTTCATTTTCTGATATTGTCGCCTTTTGCGCTTTTGGCTTTTGCGCGCGGCGGCGCGGCGGGTTATGTTGTTGCGGCGCGGGCGTGGCGGTGGAATTTATTGCGCGGCGCGCTGATAGCGGCATCGTCAATGTCGTTTTTCGGCGCGATACAACATAATCCGGTGCCGGATGCATTGGCGGTTTTTTTCATAGAGCCGCTTTTTGTCGCGATATTGGCGCGCTGGTTGCTGGGCGAGAAATCGCGCGGGCGGATAGTTGCGGCATGCGCGGTGGGTTTTGGCGGCGTGCTGGTGATATTGCGCCCGGGCGGCGGCGATTATCATTGGACGATAATCTTCGCGCCGATAGCGGCGTTATTTTTTGCCGGTTATATCGTATCGGCGCGTGCGGCATCAACATCATCGCCGCCGCTGGCGACTTCGTGGTATTCGGCTTTTTTTGCGATGCTGCTTTCGCTGCCGGCGGCATTGTGGCTATGGACTCCGCCGACAAGCGATTTATGGTTTGATATGGCGGTTTTGGGCTTGCTTGCGGCGATTGGTCATACGCTGATAATCTTGTCGTGTCGTTATGCCCCGGCGGCGCAAATGGCGGTTTTGCATTATTCGGAAGTAGCGGTAGCGGTGATAATAAGTTGGATAGTTTTCGCCCACTTCCCCGGCAAATGGTTCTGGCTCGGCGCAATATTAATCTTCTCGGCAAAGTTCCTCGCCCTAAGCAAACCCAAACAATAACAA
>JBPCWZ010000164.1:0-4619 GCA_051009015.1 Gammaproteobacteria bacterium
TCGCGGCTCTCTATGAGCAGGCAATCTGGCGCAATCCGACCGTGAGACAGAAGCTTTTGGACGCTCAAAAAGAGACGGTCACCAAGGAAGACCTTGCCGAGCGTCAAGCCAAGGCCAAGAAAGCCAAGGCAGCGGCTTCCAGTGTTACGGGGGGTGCGTCCGGTGCGACCGTTGAGCCAACCACGGTGCGGGACCACATTGAGCAGGCCTTTAAACAGGCCTAGGAAGGTGACCAGAGATGGCTAACCCCAATCTCTCTGAAATCACCACCACCACGCTACGGAACCGGTCTCGTCAGTTGGCCGACAACGTAACGGACAATACCGCGCTTCTCTTCAGACTGAAGGAACGGGGCAATGTCCGGCCCGTGAGTGGCGGCGAAGACATCCTTGAAGAGCTGTTCTATGCCGAGAATCAGACCTACAAGCGCTATACAGGTTACGAGGTTCTCGACATTTCCCCCAGTGACGTGATCACGTCGGCCAGCTTTGCCTGGAAACAGGCGGCTGTTGCGATTTCAATCTCTGGGTTGGAGCAACTCCAGAACACCGGCCCTGACCAGATGATCGATTTGTTGGCCGCGCGTGTCGAGAACGCAGAGATGACGTTCATGAACAACCTCTCTGCTGACATCTACTCGGACGGCACGGCAGACGGCGGTAAGCAGATCGGCGGTCTTCAGCTTCTCGTGGCTGACGATCCCACTACCGGAACGGTCGGCGGTATCAACCGGGCAACGTTCTCGTTCTGGCGCAACCAGGTGACCGATTTCACGACCGATATCGGTGGAGCGTCAACGTCTTCGAACATGCAGGAAGGCATGAGAACGCTTTGGGTCAAGCAGGTCCGTAACCAGGACAAGCCCGACCTCATCCCAGCCGACAACGACTACTACGAGAAGTTTTGGGCTTCGTTGCAAACCCAGCAGCGATTCACCAATTCCCGTCTTGCAGAGGCTGGGTTCTCCAACCTGAAGTTCAACACTGCTGATGTGGTGTTGGATGGTGGTGTTGGTGGCGATGCGCCGTCCAGTCACATGTACTTCCTGAACACGCGGTTTATTAGCTATCGGCCTCACAGGAGTCGCGACATGGTTCCGCTTGATCCTGATCGTTTCGCGACGAACCAGGATGCGATGATTAAGCTGATTGGCTGGGCGGGAAATATGACTCTCCGTAATGGAGAGCTACAAGGCGTTTTGAAGGAGTAAGGCGCATGGTATCTTCAGTACATGGCCTCGCTGGCGTTGATCCTACCGAGCGTATTGCCGGTACGGGAACGTCTTCCAATGAAGGCAACGAGTTCGAGCTTGGCACTCAGGTTGAACTCGACGATGGCCGGGTTTTTGTCTACGTCCACGCCAATGGCGCGATTGTTGCCGGAGACGTGGTTCTCGTTGACGAAACTTGGGAAGCCGACCAAATCGACACGACCAACTCCGCCACGGGATTCGGCCAAAGGGTAGGGGTTGCGACAGCAGCCTTTGCCGACAATGACTTTGGCTGGCTTCAGATCAACGGGGTTGTCGCATCGATCAATGTCGGGACGAGTGCGGCGACCAATGTCCAATTGAATTCGACCGCAACCGCCGGAAGGATCGACGATGATGCGACCGCCGGTTCGGAAGACGTTTTGGGCATTGCAACCACTGGGGCAGAGTCCAGCAATTTGGCTGCTGGGTTCCTGTCATATCCGACGGTTGGTGCAACCAACTAAACAGAGTAGGCCAGGTAGGCCGCTCTTAAAGGAGAAAAGATGGCTGATTTAGCAGCAGCTACCGTCATGCCCGGAACGGGTTATGTCCTTCCGGTGGCATACGGAAACGACCAGGGAATCTTGGTGGAGTTCTACAAGGATGTGAAGTCCGGGAAACCCTACGTCTCCATGAGGTTTGCCGGTGATAAACACACGGATGTCCGGCGAGAAGTCAGAGAGTCTGACAAGAGACGTTTTCCCATGCACTGGAAGGCTTTCGAGGAAGGAACGAGTCAATTCGAAGGCCAGACCACAATCGAGGAACTTCCTTTTGTCGATGAAGCGGCAAGGATGCACCTCAAGGCGCTTCACATCTTTACAGCGGAATCACTCGCAAGCGTCTCAGATGGTAATCTGAAGAACATCGGCATGGGTGCCAGGGACTTGCGGCAAAAGGCTCAGAAATTTCTTGAGGAGAAAGCCAAGAGCGCTGGATACGACGAGTTGAAGGCTAAGGAGGCTCAATACGAGAGCGACAAGGCTGAAATGCAGGCACGTATTGCCGAATTGGAGGCGCAGTTCTCCAAGCCGAAGCGTGGTAGGCCACCGAAGGCATGACCCTTCTCACAATCATACAGGATGTCGCCGATGAGTTGACGCTCCAGCGTCCCACGTCGGTTATAGGCAACACTGACCAAACGGTAACTCAACTCCTGGCCCTTTTGAACAGAGAGGGTCAGAATCTCGCAAAGTTGGTGAATACCTATGGCGGCACCTGGACGATTCTGGAGAAGGTCCATACTTTTACAACCACGTCCGGTGAGGACGAGTATGCCTTGCCAGATGATTACGGATGGCTTCTCTCCGATTCAGTGTGGGATCGCACAAGCTTCTGGGAGATGCGTGGCCCGCTTTCTCCTGGGCAATGGCAGTCTTTCAGGTCGGGTCTTTCGTCCTCCGCCGCGATCAGGAGAAAGTACAGACTACGCCGGACAACCACGGCCAATTCCAAGACGCGTTCATTCTCGATAGAGCCGGAACCCACGGCAACAGGCGACACCCTCGTCTTTGAATACGCAACGAAAGAATGGGTCGCGCGTTCTCAATCCTCTGCGTTCGACACGAAGTTTACTGATGACGACTCGGACGAGGCCCTCTTGGATGAGGACCTGCTTGAAATGGGCCTTATCTGGCGTTGGAAGAAAGCCAAGGGATTAAATTTCGCGCCCGACCTGGCGGAATACGAGATCCAGCGCGATATCAGGATGTCTCAGGACCCGACGAGCACCAGACTGCCCTTGGCTAAGGGTCGTAGGAGGTTCTTCCCCGGCAACGTGCCCGAAACTGGGTTTGGTGTATGACCTATCTAGGTACGGCCATAGCCCAAAGACAGCAGGTCATCACGCCTGTTTCCAATAGCGAGACGATCCCCCCTGCCGTGCTAGGATGGAACCGCCGCGATCCGCTATTTGAGATGAATCCCGGCTTTGCGACCATTCTCGATAACTATTTTCCACAGCCCAATTTTGTTGAATTAAGGAATGGTCACACGGAACATGCCACGGGAATCGGGTCTGGTGTCGTGGAGACGCTTTTTGCCTACAACTCGGGCTCGACAAACAAACTCCTGGCTTTTGGAAACTCTGCGATTTATGACGCGACGAGCACAGGAGCGGTAGGTGCTGCTCTGGCTTCGGGTTTCACGAACAACCGTTGGCAGACCACCAACTTTGCCACAAAGGGAATCTTCGTTAACGGCGACGATGCGCCACAAAGCTATGATGGTTCGACTGTAAGTGCCGCTGGGTTTACCGGTCCCACAACCGTTTCGGATCTAATCGGGGTCCATCCCTTTAAAAACCGCCTCTTGTTTGTTGAAAAGAACACGGCTAGTTTTTGGTATCCGGCGAATCCTCTGGCGGTCACAGGCGCGCTTACGGAATTCGACCTTTCGGGCGTAGCGCCTTCAGGCGGAAATCTCATCGCAATCGACTCACTGACAATCGACGGCGGGTCAGGTGTGGATGATCTCGTGGTCTTCGCCATGGAAAAGGGGATTATCATCGTTTACCAGGGGTCGGATCCTGGGGCGGATTTCTCTTTGGTCGGAGTCTTTGATATCTGCCCTCCGGTGGGTAGGAGGCCATTCCAGAAGTTCGGCGGCGATCTGGTCATGATATCCTGCGATGGTTATGTCCCGTTAAGCCAGTATCTCAGGACGGCGAGAGCTGCTCAGCAGATCGCCCTTTCGGACAATATTTCCGGGGAGGTAAGCGAGCTCCTCAGAACAATCTCAGGAAATTTTGGCTGGCAGATCATGCACTATCCCAGAGGGAACTGGCTTTTAGTCAACGTTCCTAATGTGGTGGGCGCGCAGTCGGACCAGCACGTCATGAACACCATCACAAAGGCATGGTGTAGATTCAAAGGTATGAACGCGCAGTGCTGGGAAGTCTTCAATGGGATGCCCTATTTCGGTGGTATTTCGGGGAATGTTTTGGAGGCCGATACCACAAGGGCGGATAACGGAACTAATATTATTGGGGATGCGCAGACGGCGTTTATTTACTTTGGAAACAGGAGCCAGTTGAAGCATTTCAAGATGGTCCGGCCCACCATCTCGTCAGATAGTTCCCTACCGGTCTCCGTGGGGTTGGGAACGGACTTCGATTCAGCCGTTTCACTCTCTACTACCGCTTCCACGACCATTGCTGAGGGCGGTGCTTGGGATGTGGGGGCATGGGATGTCGCGGCTTGGGCTGGCGGTCTTAGGGTTATTAACAGGTGGCAAAGCGTTTCCACGAACGAGGGCTACTCTGCGGCTGTGAGGATCAAGACCGAGACCAGCGCCCAGCAAGTCAGATGGTTTTCAACCGGCGTTCTCTATGAAATGGGAGGCGTCTTATGAACATCCACTCTAAGGT
>JBPCWZ010000165.1:0-6967 GCA_051009015.1 Gammaproteobacteria bacterium
CTTTTTTTTGTTCGGCAAACTTGCAAACAAAACCGGCATATTCCGCCGCCAAAAGGGAGATATGAATATTATCGCGCACATATTCCGGCGTGCGCACAAGCGCGCTTTTTTGTGCCAGCCATTCTTGCGCCAGATGCGCGGTAAAACGCGCTTCTTCCAAAGGACCGAAAGGATTGGCGATAACAAACTTCCCAAGGCGCATCCCGCATTGGCGGGCGTAAAAAACAAAACTCTGCCATGTCAAACTCTTGGCAAGCCCGTAAGGCAAAACCGCGGGCAGACCATCCGACCCTTTTCCTTCGCCGCTTTCAAAGACCGAGCCGGTCAATAAAACCATCCGGCAGCCGCCGCTTTGCAAAGTGTCAAACACTTGCGGCAGGTTGCGGGTATTGGCGGCAAGCGCCGAGGCGACATTGTAATCCGCCGCGCGAAAATCGCCAACGGCGGCGGCATGATGACAAAAAACATCCCAGCCCGGCTTTTCGGCGGCAAGGCGCAAAAACGGCGCGCCGCCGAAAACACAACCAAAAACGCGGCGGCATAATCCGTCCAGCATCTTCACCCGCCGCAGCCGGATACCGGAATAATCCCGCTCGCCGCGCCCGCGAAAAACGGCGCTGACACTATGCCCCTGCCGCGCCAACGCGCGGGCAAACCACATCCCCGAAAAAGAACTCGCCCCGCTAAACAGGATATTCATCTACAAATGCGTCTTTGGCGAAAAATCCGCAAACCCCTTATCGCGCGCCGACATTACCTTTGGCGCAAAGGGCCAGTCAATGGCAAAAGCCGGGTCGTCCCAGCGGATGCCGCGCTCCAAATCCGGCGCATGATATTCGTCAATCAAATAAGCGAGTTGCGTGTCGTCGGCGAGGGTAAGATAGCCGTGCGCGCAACCTTTGGGAATGCACATCATTTTGCCGTTGTCGGCGCTGAGTTCGGCGGCGGCGTATTTGCCGAAAGTCGCCGATGACGGGCGCAAATCCAGCACGACATCCCAAACCGCCCCGCGTATAACGCTGACAATCTTGGCTTCCGCTTTTGGCGGCAGTTGATAGTGCATCCCCCGCAGCGTCCCTTTTTTGGTTGATTCGGCAATGCTGATTTGTTCAATCCGCCCCGAAAAGCCGACATCGCCAAACTCCCGCGCGCAAAACATCCGGGCAAAAACCCCCCGCGCATCGCCCATCCGCCGAATATCGGCGACAAACGCCCCCGCCAAAGGCAGCGCATTAAAATCAAACCGCTTATCCGCCATAATCCCGCCATTATAGCCGCCGCCGCCTTCATTCCCGCCCCCGTCGTCATTCTGACGAAAGCGGCGCGTTTGGCAAAACGGGGTTTTTTGTGTTATGATGTTTGGCAATGCTATTGAGCATGTTTCATTTGTCGTTTATCATTGCACGGCGCACGGCGCACGGCGCACGGCGCACGGCTTAGACCTTTGCATAATCCCGTTATCGGCAAAAGCCGCTAACAACCCCGCCCGCGCAAAAGCGCGGCAACTGAAAAGCGCACAAAGCGCACAAAGCCCCGCAAGGGCGCCCTTGCGGGCGCGTTTGGATTCCCGCTTTCGCGGGAATGACGGGATTTTGTCATTCCCGCCCTCTTCGTCATTCCCGCGAAAGCGGGAATCCATCTCTTTGCCATTTGTCCATTTGCGCGATAGCGCAAACGGCGGCGAAGCCGCCGCAAATGGCAAAACCCTGAGGGCGCAAAGCGCACTCGTCATCATAAAGGGCTACTTGCCGCAAAACACACAACAACGAGGATAAAACCATGACCAAAAACATTACCGATATCCTGCGCCCCTTTTTGGTGGTGCTTTTCGTTTTCGGCTTCGGCTCGCTGACCGCTTGCGGCGGCGGCGGCGGTAATACGGCGATGATGATGTCGCCGCCCCCGCCGGTGACGATGACGACCGCCCCGCCGGTGACGCTGGGATTTAACGCGCCGGAACTCGGGGCTCTCTTTTTAAATGCTGCTGACCAGCAATCCCCTCTCAATAGGCGGCATTTTATTATTTTGTCGGTTGCCGCTGAAGGAGAAACCAGAAACATCGCAGGGTTAGATTTTGCGCTTCGGCGGCAAAATGCTATCTCCCGCTCTGCGCTAACAAATAGCGTGTCTGCTATCAATCGGGCAATTTTGCATGCCAGCGGCGATATTGTTCATACTACGGTTGGACTTACTGCGGGAGAATTAGCAGTAGCATTTCAGACAAGACCGGGCATTACCTTGCTTACACAACTCTGCCCGGCACTTTGGCTTACTTCTTTCATCAATACCCACTTTGGGGCAAATACTTGCACCGCGCAAAGCGGATTGTCATATTCCCCGAATATGCCGAATGTTTTGCATGCGGCGATGGCGGATACTTTCCATCGGGGCATCGGCATCGGCGAAAGCCGCTTAGCCTTTTCGGGGCGGCACAACGGCAACGACAGGGCGGCGGGTTTCACTTATGATATGGGAAGTTTTGCCATGCGCACCGATTATGCGCATCTGCCGTCAAAACAAGATGGCGGCGTTTTCCTTGACACATACCGCTTCGGCATTGTCCGCCCGATAAACGACGAATCCCGCTTTTTTGCCGGTTTTGATTCTTACGACAATGCGATACTCGCCCTTGATGTCAATGCCGAAAACCTGCACAGATTTGGCGTAGCCCTCGGCGATGGCTATGCCGTCCAATACGAATTGCGCATTCGCTTATAGCGGCAATATCAAAAGGGGGCGGCGTTTTTCATATTCCCGCCGCCCGCCCTTTTTTATTCTTATAGCCCTGAAAGGGCGTCCTGTTCACAGCACGGGGCAACGCCCCGTGACGACATTACCCATTAATCAAGCCCTGAAAGGGCGTCCCATTCTTTTGCAGGGCAAAGCCCGGCAAAAACCACAAACCCCGCCCATTATGACATTCGCCGCCATTGTTTTCGGTCGCCCTTTCAGGGCTTGTTTGTTTAATACGCCGATTCACGGGGCGTTGCCCCGTGCTATGAACAGGTCGCCCTTTCAGGGCTTTAAGGTTTTAATGGCGGCGGGCGGGGGGTTTTGCCAAGTGGTAGAATAACGAAGATGACAAGCGGCGGCGGGAAAGAAATTACGGTGCAAGTGCGCGGGCTGAATGTCCGCTATGGCGGGGTGCAGGCGCTTTATGATGTGTCGCTGGATGTGCGCGCCAAGGAAATAACCGCGCTTATCGGTCCCTCCGGCTGCGGCAAAACTTCGTTTTTGCGGTGCATCAACCGGATGAACGACCTTATTGACGATTGCGAAGTCAGCGGCGAGATATTGCTGGAAGGCGAGAATGTCCGCGATGCCGATGTTGTGCAGTTGCGCACGAGGGTGGGGATGGTTTTCCAAAAGCCGAATCCTTTTCCCAAATCCATCTTTGACAATGTCGCCTACGGTCCGCGCCTGCACGGGATGGCATCCACCAAAGCAAACGCCGAAGAAGTGGTGGAAACAAGTTTGCGCCGCGCCGGTTTGTGGGAAGAAGTCCGCGACCATCTGAAAAAACCCGGCACGCAACTCTCCGGCGGGCAGCAGCAAAGGTTGTGCATCGCCCGCGCCATTGCGGTGCGCCCGGAAGTGATATTGATGGACGAGCCGTGCTCGGCATTGGATCCGGTTGCGACCGGAAGGATTGAAGAGTTGATGTTTGAACTGCGCGGCGATTATACGATAATCATTGTGACGCACTCCATGCAGCAGGCGGCGCGCACTTCTCAGCGGACGGCGTTTTTTCATCTGGGGCGGCTTTTGGAAGTCGGCGATACCGAAGAGATATTCACCCGCCCGACGCACGACAAAACCCGCGCCTACATTACCGGCAGGTTTGGCTGATGCCCCCGCCGCCGACACATGCCAACCCGGCTTTTGACCGCGATATTGCCGCGGTGACGGTTCTGCTCGGCAAGATGGAAAGCGCCGTCGCCGAGCAGATAGACGCGGTATCAACCGCTTTTGACGAAATGTCCCTGTCCAAATCGCGGCAGGTGCGCAAGAAAGACGACTCGCTAAACCGCCAGCGGGAGGAGTTGGAAGAGCGGGCGGTAATGGCATTGGCGCGTCATCAGCCGGTTGCCGATGATTTGCGGCGCATTGTCGGCGCGCTGAAAATGGCGATTGAATACGAGCGCATGGGCGATTATGTCAAGCACTTCGCCAAGAGCGTGGGCAAGTTTGTGGTGCATCACGAAACTTTGGATGTTTTCCCGCTGCTTTCGGATATGACGAAGTCGGCGAGCAAGATGTTTGACGATTTTCGCAAAGCGCGCGCGGCGGGCGATATGGAAAAACTCGCCCAGGTTTGGCTGCGCGACCAAAAGATAGACGACGCCTGCCACGCGGCGGTGCAGGAAGCATTTACCAACCAAATGCGCGGCGACGGCAACGCCCACAGTTTGGTACATGCCGTATCGGTGGCGAAGAATCTGGAACGCCTGTGCGACAAGATAAAGAATCTGGTGGAGATTTACTACCACCAGGAAACCGGCATCCCTTTGGATTTGGAAACCGACGACTAACCCGCCGCCGGTTGTTATCAGCCGGTCAGGCGGCTTTTGGCAATGCGCCGCGGTTGTCGCCGCCGGTGTAGTAGCGCGTGCCTTTGAACCATTCCAAATCGGTGAGTTTGCCGCCCGCGCTCATGTAGGCGTGCAGCGCCTTGCCCATCGCCAATTCCACTTGGGCGTCGTCATCGCCCGTTGCGGCTTTGGGGCGCAACTCGTCAAGCGCCTTTTCCAGCGCGCGCAAAAGTTGTTCGTGTGTCATGGTCTCTCCCTCGTGTGTCGGTGCATTGTACCACATCAGTCCTTCGGCGGGGCTTTTTTGGCGATTTCTATCCAGCCCCGGTGCCATTTGACATCATAGCGCCCGCCGTCCAACTCCGCCGCGAATTGGCGGTAGAGCTCGCGTTGCCACAACTCAGACGAGTACATCTTGCACAGCGAAAACCCTTTCCTTTCGTGGGTGATTTCCAGCGCGGATTTGAACACAAAGCGGCATATCTGCAACAGCAGCCCGATATTACCTTCTTGTATTATCTCGGTGGCAATGTTCGGAAGAATGTGGAGTTGCAGTTGCCGCCCTTGCGGTTTCGGCGCGTACGGGTTCGCTATCAAAGTGAACTGCGCATATTCGCGCCTGTCGTCCTTGTCGTCATGGACGACATACCATTTATCGTCCAATTGACGATGCTGAAAAGCCGATTTTGCCATCTGTTTCTCCTTGTGTTGTTGTACTTGCGCCCGCCAGACAACGGGCGGAGATGGAATTATAACAGCATTATCGCGTTAGAATTTCGGGGTTATGAAACAAGCAAGGCGGCGGGTTCGGGTTGCGGCGGTTGATGCCGGGTCCAATGCTACGCGCTTGTTGCTGGGCGAGTGGCAAGGCGGGGGGGTGTTTGTTGAGGAGATGTTTTTGCGCGTGCCTTTGCGTTTGGGCGGCGATGGCGGCGGCGTTTGGAGCGCGCAAAAGATACGCAAACTTGCGATGATATTGCGCGCCTACGGCATCATCCTAAAAGCCGCCGCCCCCGATGATTGGCAGGCGGTAGCGACAGCCGCCCTGCGCGAATGCGACAACCGCCGCGAAGTATTGGCATCCGTCAAACGCATCAGCGGCATCCGCTTGCGCGTGCTGAGCGGGCGCGAAGAGGCGGAGTTGGCGGGGCGTTTTGTGGCATCTTCCTTTGCCGGGCGATTGGTGTTGAATATGGACACCGGCGGCGGCAGCACAGATTGCGCGGTGGTCAAAAAAGGCAAAGTGCTGGCGGCGGAATCGTTTGACATTGGCACGGCGCGGCGAACGGGCGCGCGGGCAAAAGCGCAAATGCAGTTGTGGCTGCGACAACAAGCGGCGATGCATAAAAACATTGTTTTGACCGGCAGCGGCGGCAGCGTGCGCGCTTTGGAAAAAATGTGCGGCGGCACAATTGACAAAAAAGCATTGACGAAGTTATTGCCGGTTGTGGCGAAGATGACGCCGTCTTTGCGCGCGCGGCGTTTTGGTTTGGCGGCGGACAGGGCGGCGAGTGTTGTGCCGGCGATGCGGATATATCTTTGCGCTTTGGAATCAACAAACGCCCCGCGCCTGCATGCCATCGCCGGAGGGTTATGTCAGGCGGTCATAACCGACATCGCCGCCCGCTTTTGATGGTGCTAACCGGTTGGGGAAAAGGTGCGGGGGGAATGTGTCAAGGCAAGAATATCCGCCCGCTTTTGCGGGAAGTTTGGCGGGGTATTCTTTTCGTTATTGCCGCCCATTGCCGAGTTTGCCGTCAATGTTATAAATGTTGTGGCAAATGTCGTAATGCGGGTTGTTGTGCTAACCGCCGCCGCCGTCATTCTTGTGGTTGTACTAACTGCCGCTACCGTCATCGTGGTAGTGCCGGTTGTTACTGTTGCAGTTATCGGCTGTCCTATAAACTCCTCGCTGCCTTGCACAAGAGTTAGAAAGGCACGGGTAAAGAAATTTGGAAAATTCATATCCTCTCCCGTTGCTATTATTCGCCAATCCGCTCCGCCGCTCGGATGATGAAAATTTGTCGCCCGGGAAAAAGAATAAGGACCAGAGATAGTAGCAGGCAAAGTTATCAAAAACCTGTTATATGTGCTTCCCACAATTGACTGAATTCTCATAGTTGCTTGCACATTTGCAACCCTCGTGACCGTGTGCATTGTCATCGTCATTCTTGTCGTCATCGCCGCCATTATTTCTGTTGTCGTCGTTGTCGTCACTGCCGCCATTGCAACTATCACATTTGTCACCGTCATCTGTGGCATTATCCGCAAACTAACGGAGAAGGGTGGAACCGTTGCAACCGTCGCGATTCTTTGGGAATATTCCCGCGATACCGCCGCAAACATATCGGGCGAAAATGCCGCATTAGATTCCCGCTTTTGCCTTTCGCCGATGGTATGGGAATATCCAATATTGCCGCCAAACTTTTCATTGC
>JBPCWZ010000166.1:0-4064 GCA_051009015.1 Gammaproteobacteria bacterium
TATCTCAAAAACCATGCCGATATAACGCGGCTCCAAACCGATGGACGGCTCGTCAACAAGCAATAACTGCGGGTCGGTCATCAATGCCCGCGATATTTCCAGCAAACGCCGCTCGCCGCCCGAAAGCGAACCGGCGCGCATTTGCCGCCGCGCCGCCAGCCGCTCGTATTTGGCAAAAATGCGCTCGGTCTGACGCTTTGCCGCCGCCACATTCGGCAAAACATAACCGCCCATCATCAGGTTTTCTTCCACCGTCATTTGCGGGAATATGGAGTTGTCCTGCAAAATATACGCTATCTTCGCGCGCAGCAACTTGCGGTTTGGCGGCATGTTGCCGATATCCGCGCCGTCCAAAAAAATCCCCCCGCCCAACTTGTCCGCCAGGCCGAATATGCTGTGAAGCACCGTGGATTTGCCCGCGCCGTTTGGTCCTATCAAACAAAGCGACCTGCCGCGACCGACAAACAAATCCAAACCATGCAATATCTCCGTCTTGCCATAACCGGCGCGCAAGTTGTCTATCCGCAAAAAATCGCCGCCGCCGAGTTCCCGCAGTTGCGCCGCATCCGGCGCAGTTGCCGAAAGTTGCATATCCGCCGCAGTGTCAAACGCCGGTGTCATCCGCCCAGATACGCGTCTATCACGCGCTCGTCGTTTTGGATTTGCCCCGGCGCGCCGACGGCAAGCACTTCGCCGCGCGCCAGACAAAATATCCGCTGCGCCAGATTCATTATCACGCGCATATTATGTTCTATGACAAAAAGCGTCACGCCAAACTCTTCGTTAACCGCGCGCAAACGCGACATTACGCCGTTGATGAGAGTCGGGTTTATTCCCGCGGTCGGCTCGTCCAGCAAAAGCAGTTTCGGCTTTGCTATCAGCGCCATCGCCAACTCCAAAAGTTTCTGCTGCCCGAAAGAAAGTTCTCCCGCCAGCCAGTTGTTCTTTTCCGCCAAGCCCACAAAGTCCAGCAAATCCATCGCTTCCGCGCGCGCGCTTTCGGGCGGCGGCGAAAACCATCCGCCTTCCACCGGCGCCGATATGCGCATATTGTCAATGCACTTCATCTCCTTATACACCCGCGTTTGCTGAAAAACGCGAATCAAACCCGCGCGGGCGATGGCGGCGGTGGAGTCCGCAGTAATATTGCGCCCGCAAAACTTTACCTGCCCGGCATCCGCCAAATGCGTCCCGCAGATGACATTAAAAAGCGTGCTTTTGCCGGAGCCGTTTGGTCCTATCAAACCGATAATGCCGCCCGCCGGAACTTCCAAACTAATGCCGCGGTTGGCAACAATGCCGCCGAAGTTTTTGCTTACGCCATTGAGCGAAAGCATCGCATTATTATCTTGCGATACCTTCGCATCGTTTGCCTTTGCCATTATCTTCTCCCCGCCCGCCAATAACCGGCAACGCCGCGCGGAAAAAACACCACCGCCACGACAATCAAAAAACCGAGCATGACATACTGCCAGCCCAGAAAATAAGTCCAAAAGAACTCCTTGAAAAACTGAAACAACGCCGCGCCGATGACCGGACCCCAAAGCGAACCCTTGCCGCCAAGCACCGCCATCAAAACCATCCACACGCCGAAAGTCGCCCCGGCAAATGCTACTTCGGTCGGGTCTATGAAACCGATGATATGCCCGGCAAGCGCCCCGGCAATGCCCAGAAAAAACGCCGACAACGCCCACGAACGAACCTTGCACCGCACAACCGGCAAGCCCATCGCTTCGGCTTTGTCTTCATCATCGCGAATGGCATTGAGCGCCAGGCCAAAACGGGTTTTGTGCACAGCGCGCATGACGACAAAACACAACAACGCCGCAAAAGCGCACATCAGATAAAGCGCCCAGTCGCGCGCCGGCAAGCCGCCATAACCATCGGGCCAAACCGGCACCGTCATCCCGCTGCCCGCGCCCAATATCTCCACGCTCGCCGCTATCTCGCCGATGGCGATGCCAAAACCCAAAGTGCAGATGGCAAAATACTGCCCGCGCATGGACAATATCAAACTGCCCAAAAGCAACGCCGCCGCCATCGGCAGCAAAGCGGCAATAATAATGCCCGCGCCAAAACCGGCAAAATACTGCCACGGCAAATGCGTAAAAGTCAATTCGCCGCCCGCTTGCGTCCATTGACCGAGGTCAAAAAACAAGCCGATTTGCATTGCCGTTGAGGCATACATTCCAATGCCGAAAAAGGCGATGTTGCCGAAAGAGTTATAACCCATCTGCCCGCCTTGCAAATCCCAAGTCAGCGCAAACAAAACAAAAATCCACAAAAACGACAACTGCGCCTTGTATTCCGGCAGCAAAAACGGCGCAACAACCGCCACCGCTACCAGCGCCAGCAACTCCCCCCGCTCGCGATTGAAAAATCTCACAACGCCAATAATACCACCGCCCGCCGCCGCCCGCAAAGAAAGTCAAGTTTTTGGCAACAGAATATCGCTTGTGTGCTATTTTTTATGGCGCAAGCGGGGTCAGGGGGTTTTCTTTTTGGGATATGACGCTGAGGCGGGTATCCAGCAAACCTAATACTTGCACGATGGCGTTGTCCATAATGTCATAAACCGCGCCGTCCGGAGTTTGGACGCCGTCCGGGTTGTTGTTTTGCCAGATGACTAGTTGCGCGCCATTCATAATGGCAATGGGCGCGCTTTCATAAACGGATGTAAAACCTTCAACCTGCACGCCGTGCGGCATTATCAAGTGGCTGGCTTTTGTTGCAAAACCATCGCCCGCCGTGGAAAGCAAAGTTTGCACATCCTGCATTTCTTCCGCCGTCAAGCCCAGTGCATCCCGGTCGTAATCTTCGGTAAAGGGAAACCACATCGGCGTGTTTTGATGGGTGTAGTAATAGCCGCCAAACAAATGCGCGCTGCCGCCCGGCATTAAAAACACAACACTCTTAACCTCCTCCGGCGGCATGCGCGACAACGCCTTATTGACGGCGAAAAACGCGCTCTCATGAAACAGCGGGCGCTCGTTTTTGAAAACATACATAACAGTTTGCCCGGGCAGATAACCGCCATAAGCCAGAGTTGAAACAAACAACAATGCCGCCGAAAGCCATGCCGCTTTTTGGCGCGGCGTCATTATCGTCAAATCGTCATCGCCGCGCTTTTGCTTCTTCGCCGGGCGGTCAAGCCATTCGGCGGCAAGGCAACCGGCAAGCATTAATATGAAAGGCACGCCGAGCAAAATATTGGTGTATTCGCCGACAAATATATTATGCGGAATCTGCACCGCCAAAAACAAAGCCGCCGGCAACCACAAGCGGCGGATATAAAACATTGACGCCAGAATGATGACATAAAAAAGCCCACCGCTGGTGATAAACAATCTTTGCAGGTGAATTGTCGGCGGCGGGTTGGAGGTGAATTGCGTATAACCCGAAAACTGCAATTTGAAATAATTAATATAAGTGTGCCACATTTCCCCCCAGGCAAAATAATCCACAACACCGGCAAAAAACACCGCCGCCAAACCGGCGAATATCATCGCAACATTCGCCCGCAACGGCGGACGCCACAACAACAACAAGCCGATAATGCCAACAGCCGGCGCATACTGCAAGCGAAAAACAACAACCATCGCCAGCAAAAAGCCGACAATCGCGCGCGGCAACATTCCGGCTTGCGGCTTTGTGATTAATAGCGCGGCAAACATTACCGCCATCGCCGCGTTTTCGGCTATCGGATGCGGCGATGCGACAACCAACTCGTGCCAGAAGCAGCCAAAGACAAGCGCCGCCCTTGCCGCGCTTTCGCTGTGAATCCGCCGCGTGAAAAAATACATTCCCGCCGGAATCGTCATGGACAAAAGCGCATGAAAAGAGCGCACCAACGGCGCATACAAATCCGGCGTATCCCAGCCGATGACCTTTGCCAGATAAAGCGGCACGGCGGACAATGCCGGAAGTATCCATGTCCGCTCGCCGAAGCGGTATTCCCACGGGATTTGCCCGTAGCCGAAAACAAGGCGGTGCGCCTGTTCCAGATATTGAAACAACTCATCGGTGCGTATCGTCCAATCGCCGCTGATAGCCGCAAGCAATCG
>JBPCWZ010000167.1:0-13920 GCA_051009015.1 Gammaproteobacteria bacterium
CCGCCGCGCAAGCCGCCCCGCCGCCGCCCGCCAAAACCGCGCATCCATCCCGACACCATGCAGCAAAACCACAACCCCGTTAGCGGCATTCCCCCGCCCGCCAACAAAACACCCTTCCGCAAAGTCCGTCGCCATAGCCGCATTGTATCGCAATGCCGCCGTTATGCATGCGCGAAGCGCCTTTTGTCAATCGGCGGTTATCTTAAAAGGCAAATGCATGCCGCCCGCAACGGCAAAATCGCGCTCGGCTTTTGCCAAATTGCGCTCAGCATCGCGTATATTTTCGCGTGCCATGTCCATCGCCCGGGCGATTTTTCGCTGCTCCGCCAGCGGCGGCAACGGCAGCGGCAAATTCAAAATATCCCCGACATTGTAGTTTTCGCGCCCGGTGGTATCGTCTTTTTTCATCTTCATCACCAACTCGCGCAATGCCCAAAAAACATAGCGGGGGTCGGCGGTTGCTTTGACCGCAAAAGCCCGGTGCGTTCCGGTGGAATGCAGTTCATCCTCGCAATCCGAAAAAGCCACCAACCCGTCTTGCAGATGCATCATTCCCACGACCAAATCGCCTTTTTTGATGAGATAGCGCTTGCGCCCGCTTTTGGCGACTTCGGCGTAAGTTTTACGCTTTTTGATAAACACCTTATGCTCGCGGGCGTTAAAGCCCGGCTCAAGGCAAATATCGCCGGGCGTTATTTCAACCGGGCGCAGCAGCGGTTCAATAACATCGCCCATTTTTGCCATTTTGCATTTACCTTTCGGCACAACCTTCAAAACGCCGCCGGGTGCAAACAAAAACAAGTTATCATCCGGATGCACAATCCGCGGCGGCAATCTTCCGGCGAGCATGTCCGCCAAATCATTATCGGCATGGGCGGACGGGCGGCGGCGGGTTTTGCCTTCAAAGCCGTCGCTGTGAAGGGCGTAAAACTCAAAATGCTTTTGCTTTTTGTGGCTCGCGCCGCGAAAACTGACGATGATAATGCTGGTTTTTGCGCTTGTGTATTCGGCAAAAACATCCTTCGGCAGCGACACAACGCGCTCCAGCCAAAAATCGTTCAATATGTCGCGCCGCAAGCCGCCGTAGCCCGGGTCGGAAATCACGCGCTCGGGGACGATAATCGCCGCGCGGGCGCCCTCCCTGCCGCGTATCGCATTGAGGCAATGGAGAATATACTGCGATTCTTTTTCCGAAAAGGGAATGTTTGTCAATACAATGTCGGATTTGCCCGCGCTGAGCGCCGCGGCTTCGGCGGAAAGCGAATCCCCCCTCGTTATGTTGCTGTGCCCGTCGCCGGACAGGACCATGTTCATTTTTGCAATGTGGGCGGCGTCGGATATGTCGCGCCCGTACATGCATTTCATACGCAAATTGTCCAGCATTTTTTTGCGCCCGGCGCTTTCCTTCGGCGGCAACAGTCGCCGCGCCCGCCTGAACGCCTCTATGAGCATTCCGCCGGTGCCGCAAAAAGGGTCGTATACTTTTTCGCCGGGGCGGACTTTTATCATCTTCACCATCGCTTCCACAATGTGGCGCGGCGTAAAGTAGCGGTTTAATTCGTCCCTGCCTTTCGTGTAATCGCGCAAGAAATATTCGTAAGCGCGCCCCTTGACATCCTCTTCCGTGTCGATGAAAGAGCGCGGCGCGACAAGCCCGACAAGTTTTTCCAAAATGTCGGGGCGGTTGATTGGCGACCGGGGAAAGCCGCCTTCATACTTGTTATTCAATTTGTCAAGCGTTTCCGCATATTTGCGCTTCAGGTCTTCCCCGGCAAACCCGGAAAAATCGTCCCAGCGGGCGGGAATGCCGGCAAACATCTTGTCGCCGCTGTCGTGCAATTCGGTCAGAATCTTAACGAAAAGCAGTTTGGCAAATTCGTTAAACGCGTCCATCTTGGCGATGCCTTCCTTGTTGAGGATTTTTTTGGCGGAAGTAAACAACCGCACAAGCCCGCCGCTTTCGGCAAACCCTTCGCCGCGATGCCAGACATTCCCGGCGGCAAATTTAAGAATCTGCCACGGCGGCAAAAAATGCGACACCGCCACATTGCCAATCATCAGCGGCTGCCCGTTGGACAAATGCCGCGTCATCAAAACATCGCCGTCGGAGGCAAAAACAACCGGGCATTGAAGTTTTGCGGCGTAAGCCGCCCCCTGTTCCAGCGCCGCGGCGAGATTCTTCTGTCCCTTTTTGGGCTTTTTTGCCTCCACCACGGCAACGGGCGCACGCCTGCTTTGATGATACAGCATCCAATCGGGGCGCAGTTTGCCGAGCGCTTTTTTCTGGTCGTCATAAAGCGGCGCTTCCCGGGCGATAAGGCGCTGCTCCCATCCGGCATTGGCAAGTTGGTTTTCTATGATTTGACGAACATCCTGCTCCGTCTGAGGGCGGATGCCATTTGCCGCCAAAATGCCACCGACATGGTTCTTTCGCATCGTCATCGTGATTCTATACCAATATACCAAACTACCACCGCACCTGCAAACGCTGGCGGAGGATGATGGCGGCGGCGTTCATCAGGGTCAGGAAGAAAAGCAACACTATTATCGCCGTTGCCGTGCGCTCGGCAAAACCCGCCTCGGGGCTGTCCGCCCACAGGAATATCTGCACCGGCAATGCCGTCGCCGCATCCAAAAAGCCGGATGGGGCATCGGAAACAAATGCTACCATTCCAATTATCAAAAGCGGCGCCGTCTCGCCGAGTGCCTGTGCCATGCCGATTATCGCGCCGGTCAAAATGCCGGGCATCGCCGCCGGTAATATGTGATGAAAAACCGCTTGCATTCGTGTCGCCCCCAAACTCAACGCCGCCGCCATCAGCGCCGCCGGCGGCGCCTGCAAAGCCGCGCGTGAAACTATGACAATGGTCGGCAGAGTCATCAGCGAAAGCACCAAACCGCCGAGCAGCGGCGACGACCGCGGCAGCCCGAACCAGTTGATAAAAACCGCCAAACCCAAAACGCCGAATATCACCGACGGCACCGCCGCCAGGTTGTTGATATTGACTTCCACTAGCGAAAACCACCGCCCGCGCCGGGCAAAAAACTCCAAATAGACCGCCGTCAAAACGCCAAGCGGAAATGATAATGCGAAAGTGATTAATAATGTCAGAGCCGACCCCGCTATCGCGCCAAGCAAACCCGCCGATTCCGGATCGCGCGAATCGGCATTGACAAATAAGGCGGTATTAAAACGCAGTTTGGTATCGCCGTCATCTTGCAACTTTTGCAAATACGGCGTCAATATTCCGGCATCAACATCCGCCGCGCCCTTAAGAAAACCTTCGGCGCGGGCGCTCGCCGGAAGCCATACTTTTTGCATTGTCCCGGCAAGTTGCGGGTTTTCTTTTGCCATATCGCGCAGTTGCACCGCCGCCGAAAAACTAATCATTTGTATCAGTTTGCGCCGCTCGCCGCGCGGGGCATCGGCAAAACGCTTTGCCAATGCGTCTTTTATCCGCCCGCGATAGGCAAGGGCATCGGCTTTTGCGACATCGGCGGGAAATGCCACTTGCAACTGCACCGATGCCGATATAAAACCCCGCCAGCCCTGAAAAGCAACCGAAGCCAAAAGCCCCGCCAGCGACAACAAAGCAACCGCCGCCGCAGCAGCGCACAAAAACAAAAACCGCCGCTCGCGCGCGCGCCTTTTGCGAATAAGCGCCGCGCCGCCGTCAATCATCGCTGTTATTCTTTTTATGACGGCGGACAAAACGCAATGCCGCCGCATTCATCGCCAAAGTCAGCACAAAAAGCAAAAGCCCGAGGGCAAAAGCCGCCAGTGTTTTGGGGTCGTCAAACTCCTGGTCTCCGGTTAGCATTGTCACTATCTGCACCGTCACCGTCGTTACCGCCTGCAGCGGGTTTATGCTCAGATGCGCCGCGATTCCCGCCGCCATTACCACTATCATCGTCTCCCCCACCGCCCTTGATGCGGCGAGTAAAGCACCGGCAAAAACTCCCGGCATAGCGGAAGGCAAAACAACCGAAAATACCGTTTCATAACGGGTCGCCCCCAAAGCCAAAGCGCCCTGACGCAAAGAATCCGGCGCCGCCGACAAGGCATCTTCGGCAAGGGATGCGACAAAAGGAATAAGAAGCAGCGCCATGACCAAACCCGCGGCAAGCGCGCTTTCACCGGCGATATCCGCCCCGAGCGATTCTCCCAATGTTCGCAACAGGGGGGACAATGTGACAACGGCAAAAAAACCATAAACCACCGTCGGCATTCCGGCAAGCATTTCCATCATCGGTTTTATTCTGTTGCGTGTTTTGTTTGATGCAAACTCCGAAAGGAATATCGCCGACAACAACCCGACGGGAAATGCGACCGACATCGCAATGGCGGTAATGAGAAGCGTCCCCAGCAAAACCGGCACAACGCCGAAAGAACCGGATGCCCCGGCTTGATCTTCGCGGATGGCGATTTGCGGACTCCACTCCAACGAAAACAAAAACTCAAAAGGCGATACCAGTTGAAAAAAACGCCACGATTCCGCCGCAACCGACAACACGATACCCGCGGTAATAACAATGGCAACGGCGGCGCAAAGCCGCAGGCATGTCAGTATTTTCTTCTCCCACTTTTCGCGGGCGGTGCGGCGGTTTTGCCCGCGCCCGCCCGCCAGAGCGGACACGCCGCAAAAAACCGGAATGCCATAAACCGCCCAAAGCGGCAAAGGCGCAAACTGCGACAAAACCCAAACGACAAAACCCGAAGCAACAACCATCAACGCGCCGCTGCAAGCCAAAGCCGCTCCGGCAAGCGGCAAAAACCGCCGCGCGATAAAAACCGCCGCCGCAACAACGGCAACAAGCCACAAAACAAAAATCATATTTCGCTGCGGCGGCTTTGCCTTTTTGGACGCCCCTTTACAACTGCGCCATCGGCTTTTGTTTTTCAACCGCGCCGACAACGAGGTCATATTCGTCCGGCGGCAGGGGGATTAAACCGCGCTCGGCAAGAAACCCGTCTTCTCCCATCACATCTTCCGAAACAAAAAAACGCACGAATGATTCCAACTCCGGCTTGTCTTTATAGTGCGATAACTTGGCATAAAAATACAACGGGCGCGAAACCGGATATGCGCCGTCGCTGACGCTGTCAAAATCCGGCGCGATGCCGTTTATGGACAGCCCGCGTATTTTGCCGCGATTGGCGTCCAGAAAACTGAAACCGAAAATCCCCAAAGCATCCGGCGATGCGGTAAGTTTTTGGATTATCAAATTATCGTTTTCGCCCGCTTCAATATATGCGCCATCCTCGCGCAATGCGCGGCATGCCGCTTTGCGCCGGTCTTTCGGCAGTGCTTTCAACTCGTCAAACAAATGACATCCTTCATCCATGACCAATTCCACAAAGGCATCGCGGGTGCCGGAAGAAGGCGGCGGACCATAAACCCGAATCGGCAACTGCGGCAAAGAAGAATCAACATCGCGCCATTGCCGGTGCGGGTTGTCAATAACGCCGCCATTACCGTCCGGAATTTGCCGCGCCAAAGCCAAAAACAAAACTTTCGGCGTAAGGGCAAAAGCATCCGCCGTTGCCGATTGCCCGATGACGATGCCGTCATAACCTATCTTCACTTCCAAAATATCGCCCGCGCCGTTTTGGGCGCACAACTTCTGCTCGGAAGGTTTTATCCGCCGCGAGGCGTTTGTGATATCGGGCGTTGCTTCGCCCTTGCCGCCGCAAAATATCTTAAGCCCGCCGCCGCTGCCGGTCGCTTCCACTTTCGGCGCTTTGTTGCCGGTTATCTGGGCAAAGCGCTCGGCGGCGACGGTGGAAAAAGGATATACCGTCGACGAGCCGACAATATTAATCCCGCCGCCCGCCGCAAGCGGCAAACACAGCGCCGCGGCAAACAATACGATGGCGCATCCCGCCCGCCGCGAAATGGTGGTGTTTGTTGTCGTCATTTTGGTGTCGGTGTTTTGGTGGTGGGATGACATATCCGCCGCTAATTATAATAGCGGTTTATTGCTTTTCGGCAAAGCCAATCTCGCGGTATTCGGGCGCGCTCCACAAGCCGGTGATTTCATAATCATAAGCGCCAATCTCCGACAGCGGCTGCTCCAGTATCTTGCCAAGCAGCACGCCCGCCAAAACAACCGGCGGATTAATCGCCGCAGCCAAAGCGACGGTGGAGCCGCTTTTGACCAAACGATTGCCGGGCAAAACCCGCCCGCGGATATTATGACGGCGGTGTATCATGTCCGTCCGCCCGCCGAGGGTAATGTGGATGTCTTCGTTTTTCATCGTCAGGGATTCGCTGGCGGCAAAACCGCTGCCGATGACAATATCGCCGTCAATGTCAAAACGCACGCCGGGCTTGCCCAATTCCGTAAAGCCAAGCGAAAACAAAGATGCCGGTGAAAACAATGCCAGCAAACCGCTAACGCCTTCTTGCAAACCCAGATAACGCACTTCGTCCGCATCAATGTACAAATCGCCGCGCAAACCGGCAAGGGACGGGGCGGAATCATCCCACGACAACTCTCCCCGCACGGTCATAGCCCCGCTTTCCACCAGGCCGGTAAGAAGAAACTGATTAAGCAAACCGACAACATCGGGGGCATGCAAACCCGCGCTAACAGTCGCGCCGCCCGCACCGCCAAAACCGGAAAAGCGCAAGATATTATCGCCATTGGTAATATGCATTTGCCGAAGCCGCCAGCCGTCATTTTCGGGCGCGCCTTCCAATCGCATCCCGCCCAGCGTTATCCCGCCGAATGCAAGTTGCCCGACCCGTAGCGATACCGAAAGCCCGAACAACGCATCCGCCAGCGGGTTATCATTGTCATCGTCGTCATTGTCAAAACCGGTCAGATGCAATTTGTCAAAAACACCGCGCACCCCGCGCGGCGAAAAAGACGCCGTCCCTTCCGCCACAGGCGAGCGGACAAATACCATCCGCACATCATCCGCCGGAGGCGGCGAATGCAGATGCAAAAAGTCGTGTCGCATTCCCAGCAGTTTGCCGCCGCCCACCGAAAGCGACAAACCCGAACCACCGCCGCCGCCGCCCGACAACTGCAACCACCTATCCAAATCCCACCCTTCTCCGGCGGCGGCAATGCCAAAAGGCGGCAGCGGCACATTGATACCGATAGCGGCATCTTCCGCCGTTTGCAGCATTCTTATCGTCGCCGAAGGAGCGGTAATCAAAAGCGAAACTCCTCCCCCGTTTTCGGGCAGAAGAATCCGCAAACGCCCGCCTTTGGTATTATCCATCGGCGGCGGCAGGGACGATGTGATATTGTGCAAACCGGCAAAGATGGTTGTTTGTTTGCCGTCCGAATGCAGGGTAAAGGCGGCATCGCCCGACAGGTATTTTTGCCACTCTTCTTTTCCCGCCAATGCCAGCGCCCGCGCGGCGTCTATCGTTGAATGCAAAGTCGCCCGCTTGCCGTCATAAAAAGCCGCCGCCGGTTTGCCGTATAACAACCCCCGCACGGCGGCGGTCAAATACGCATTACCGGCGGCAATATACCCGGACAATGCAGTCAAAGTCGGCAAAGCGGAATCATCGGGCGAGAACATTCCATCGCGCACGGCAAGCGATACCCGATAAAAAGTATCCCGCGCCGATGTCAGCGGCACCGTCAAAAAAACCGCCAACGCGCCGTCGCCGAAAAAGTTTGCCGTTTGCACAATCGTCAAAGCCGGGCGCAAAGCATCAACGGCAAGCGCGGCGCGCTTGTATTCGGCGAGCGGCGCGGGAGTCGCCCGCATAAACAATTGCAAAGAAGCGGGAGTATCGGCGGCGAAGTTGCCGATAACCGCGGTAATGTCGGTAACAGCAAGGTCGGCAAAAACCCCTTCGCCGATAATCGTCAGGTTG
Organism: Gammaproteobacteria bacterium; assembly: GCA_051009015.1. Lineage (GTDB taxonomy): Bacteria > Pseudomonadota > Gammaproteobacteria > Tethybacterales > Persebacteraceae > JAHRAH01. The sequence goes on from JBPCWZ010000167.1 coordinate 7,845, forward strand.
TCATTATGCAAAAACAACGCACCGGCGAGTGCTTTTGCATCGGGCCATTGTTCGCCGATGATGATATTGCCGCCGCTAAATGCCGCAGTCGCATTCCACCCTTTGCCGTTTGCCAAATCTTCCGGCGTGCCGGAAACGGCAAAAGCACCGCCGCCAATGCCGCCTTCGGTCAGCGATTCTTCCAGCCATTCGCGCGCGGCGGAAGGCGGCAGATAAGTATGCAACTTCGCCGCCGATACTGCAATGTTGCCGGTAATGTCCAAACTGCCAAGATGCCAACTGCCGCCGCCGCCGTCATTAACAACAATCACCCCCCCGCCCGACAAAGCCGCGCTTTCGTTGCCAAACAAAAACCCGCCGGCAGACAACCGCCAGCCGCCATCGGGCGCGGGATGCAAAACACCGCCAACTGCCATATCCGCAACCGGCAGAGTATCAACTTCGGCGGCATAAAACTGCGCCGACATTGTTATCGCATCCGAAAAGCCAAAACCGCCCGCCCATGCAATCAATGCCGTTTGCGGAACTTCCGCGCGCAAGGCGGCGGACGGCGCAAAAAAGCCATCGGCGCGAAACCGCCCGACATCGGCGGCGATGCTGAGCGAATGTTTGTCTATCATCGCCGTCAATCGCAAACTATGCATCGGCAAAGCATCATCGGCGCGAATCATCACAAGGCGGGCGATGCCGCCGCCGTTTTGCCATTCTGCTAACAGCGAAGTTTTGCCGCCGCCGCTTTTGCCGTCAAATGCCAATTGCAAAGCGCCGCCGCGCGATATCAAAGTAAAACCCGCCGCCCGCTGCAAAAGCCGATAGTCAAAGTCAAAACCCTCGGCGGCAAAAACGGCATCCTTGCCAATCACCGCCCAATCATCGCCAACAACAGGCAGTGGAAAAGCAAAACCCCCGCCATCGCCGTCATTGCCATCTTCGCCATCTTCGCCATCATTGTCATTATTGACGATGGTAATGCGCGGAGAATGCAAAGCCAGATGTGCAGTTTCCGCGCCGATGAAAAAGTCGGCTTGCGGCGCATACAAGCCGCCGTTTTTGCCCTGCAGATGCAGTTGTTCGGCGCGCACAAACAACCCGCGCCACGACAATCGCAACCTCGCCCGGGCAAACTGCGCCTGTGTATCGGGCAGATACTGACTGACATGCCGCCCGATATGCTCGCCAACGGCGACATACCCCAGCGCCGCATTGACAAGCCAAAACAAAACCATCGCCGCCAGCACCATCGCCGCCGCCCAAAAAACAATCCCCGACACCTTGCGCACAACCGCCATTATAAAACCCATTCCCCGCCCCGCCGCCAATATCGCCCCCGCCGTCATCCCCGCAAAAGGCGGAAATAATGCCGCCTTGCTGTTATTGATTATCGCGCGGGCGATAATCCGGAGCATTGGCGCAAAGTGCCAATGCCGCGCCCGCCAAAGCGGGCGCATCTTTCGCCCATAGCGCGCCTTGCGAATCGGCATAATAAATAACCCCCGCCAAACCCGCCCTTGTGATATAGTTAGCAAATGCCAACCTTCCCCGCTTGGGCGCGAAAACATAACAATGTCAAAAGATAGCGCAAACAACACCCCCGCCCAAGATAAGTGCGCTCGGCATGATTCTTCCGCTTGCTGGAAGTGGGGCGGTTTTGCGGCAATCGCGGCGGGGCTGTTTGTGATTATTGCGCTTGTGGCGGCTTATGTGTGGCGCGATGGATTTGCGATGGCAATCGGATACAGGGCGGCTATGAATGAAATGACGCCGGGGGCGCAGTTTTTCCGTGATTTTGTTGCTTTGTGCGCTGTCATTGTCGGCATGGCAATGGCGGCGTGGCGCAGTTATTCCTTGTATAAACAAGCAGGGGCGGCAAATGAACAGGCAAAGGTGGCAAATGAACAAGCCAAAACTGCCGCGAAACGCCTTCTTAACGAGCAGTTTTCCGATGCCGTGAAATTAATGGCAAAAGAAACATCGGGCAAAAAACCAAAACCCGCCATCGCCGCCCGCATCGGTGGAATCTATATTATGGCGGATTTGGCGATAAAAAAACCGAAAGAATTCGCCGAGCGGGTGGTTAAGAATCTAATAGCGTATATCAAAGACAACGCCCAATTGACAGCACAACTGACACTAAAAATAGGTGAAAAAACCACCAAACTGAGCATGCTCGGAGGCGATGTCAAAGCCGCTTTTTCGGTGCTTAACGACATTCTCGGCAATGAGGAAATAAAAAAGCGTGTCCACGACAAATTTCTGGACTTTTCGTATCAAAACTTCTCCGGGCTTTACTTTGAGGGAATTGACATGCAACATTATAAAGAATGGGAGGGGGCAAATTTGAGTAGATGCTACCTGGTAGGTGTGCACTTCTCTGACGAGAGCAATATGACAAGAACGAACTTCTCCGGTGCGTTTATGATGCGGGTAATATTGAAAGGCGCAAATTTGTTCAGCGCGGATTTGCGGGGAGCAAATTTGCAAGGCGCGAGTATGCAGGGATGTTATATGCGTTTCGCGCGACTTCAGCCAGTGCGCGACGGGGAATATACCGAGATGGTATATGCACAATTGGCAGGTGCTAATTTGGAAAACGCCAATATGAGTGGGGCAAATGTCTTTGGGGCAGATTTACGAGGGACAGTCCTTGGTCATGCAAATTTGACCGAAGCCCAAGAATTATCGCACACAAGGATTGGTGAAACTTACATGGTGAAAGCCGAGATTGACGGACATGACAAATCCAGATTATCCGAATTGGCAAAATCCGAATCCAGAAAACTTTGGCTCGACGATAACCGCTCGGATGACACAAATTGGCAGTTGGATAAATACGAGGATGGCTACGCACTTGCCGGTGTTTTGATGAATTTTGCCGGTGCGCCTCTTATTGGAAATGCCAAATTTGAAATCAAGCAGGGATATTTGCCCGGGGAGATAATAAATATCCAACGGCAAGCCGCAAAATTGGAGAAAACGCCGAAAAATACACCCGAAGAGATAAAGGTGTGGCTGGAAAAAATTAAGGCAGAATATTCCAAACAGGCAGTATAATGGCGGTTATGCTTTTGCGGCGGGTTATCCTTGTTATCGCCATCGCCCTGTGCGGCGGCATTTTCGCCGATGGCGGCTTGTCACCGTTGCATCAAGCGGCGGAAAATGGCGATGTCGCCGAAGTCAAACGCTTGATTGACGGCGGGGCGGATGTCAATACAAAATCAAAAAAGGGCTGGACGCCTTTGCATAGGGCGGCAATTGGCGGTCAAACCGAAATCGCGCTTGCCCTTATCAAAGCGGGAGCGGATATTGGGACGAAAGATAACGATGGCTTTACACCTTTGCATTATGCGGCATGGAAAAATCAAGCCGAAACCGCATTTGCCCTTGTCAAAGCGGGGGCGAATATCGGGGCAAAAGATAATGATGGCTTGACTCCTTTGCATTTGGCGGCAGTGACGGGTAAAACCGAAACCGCACTTGCCCTTATCAAAGCGGGGGCGGATATTGAGGCAAAAGCCAAGGGCTTTACGCCTTTGCATTTAGCGGTATGGAAAGGTCAAATCGAAACCGCGATTGCCCTTATCAAGGCAGGAGCGGATATTGACGCAAAAGATAACAATGGCGGCGCAACGCCTTTGCATATTGCGTCAGAGGCAGGTCAAGCCGAAATTGCACTTGCCCTTATTCATTCGGGGGCATATCTTCGCGCCACAGCTAACAATGGCGAAACGCCGCTTGATAGTGCCCGACGATTTAAGCAATGGGGTGTCGTTAAGATTTTGGAAAACCCGCCGCCGCCGAAACCATCCGGCGAGCAAGCGCCGAATGTTGCAACTGCGCCCGCCCCCGAAGACAGCACTATCGCCGAGCATGTTTTTGAGAATGCTTGGCGGTCGGTTGTTTATATTGAAAACAACAAAGGGCAAGGAAGCGGCGTGATTATCAAGCGGAATATTGTGGCGACGAATTGCCATGTCATTGACGGCGGCGGCATTGTTGTTTATAAGGCGCATAACCGCCGCACCGACAAAAGCAAAAAATATCGCGCCACTATCCGCCGCCGCGACGAAAAGAATGATTTTTGTTTATTGGATGTTAAAGGGCTTTTCGGCGTTGCGGCGGATGTCCGCCGTTATGATTCTTTGCGCGTTGGCGAAAATGTCTATGGCATCGGCGCGCCCAAAGGGTTGGATTTGTCGCTTTCCACCGGCGTGATATCCCAAACGCGGGCGGCGGATGGCGTTCGCTACATACAAACCGATGTCGCCATATCGCCCGGCTCGTCCGGCGGCGGTTTGTTTGACCGCAAGGGCAATCTTGTCGGCATTCTGACTTCCAAACTCGTAGATGACGATGTAGAAGGCATAGGCTTCGCCATCCCCGCCGACTTGGCACTGGAATAACCCGCCGCCCTTCGTCATTCCCGAGGTTGAAGTCCGAAGTGCAACGGGGGGGGGTATTATCAAAAAGCCAAATTTGGCAATTCGGGCGGTTGTGTTATCATAATGGCATATTTGCAAAGGGGAATATGCAAATGACAATGATTCGCAACCTTTTCGTCGCCATCATCTTGGCGGGGCTTGCTGTGCGGATTATGGCTCCGATATGGCGTATCGGGCGCTTCTTTTCAGGGCGATGCTGTTGTATTCCGTTTCGTCCTCAAAGGTGAATTGCCAAAGATGGTATTCCCCGCCGCCTCGTGTTTTGCGTTTCTCAAAAAACATCACGGCGACATCCTTGCCCGTAAATATCTTCCATTGCCGATAGGGATAATACAACTGCCGGATGATGATGTTGCGCGTTGCGGCGTTTTTTTTCTCAACAAGGACAATTTTGGAATGCCCGGGTTAAGACATGTCCACGCCCGTCAAGTCGGTTTTTGGCGAATCTTGTCGCGCGGGTGCCGGTTTTCTGGATGCAGTTTGTGCAAGCGCGCATCGTATGGCGGGAAAAATCCCCCATTGTAAAAGTGCGCTTGCCCCGCTCGGCGCAAAACTCGCGCACGCAAAACAACACATCACTCTTCCAGCGGTCGGTCGCCATTGCGGGAATGACGGCATTAGACAAAAAATATCGGCGGGATTGCCGCTGTTAGCAATAGCGCCATCAGGCAGTTGAAAACTTTGTGGGCTTTGGGGGAAGTCAAATAGCGGCTTATTGCCGCGCCTATCAAAGTCCAGATGGTTGTGGAGCCGAGGGCAAACAATGACGACATTATCATCAGCGCCAAAACATCGCCGGTCAGATGCTCGCCCGGGCGGGCATATGCCGCCGTTGTGCTTATGGTAACCGCTATCGCTTTGGGGTTAATCCATTGAAACAAAAGCGCTTCGGCAAACAAAGCGATGCCGCTTCTTTTGTCCCTTTTGTTTTCTTTGCGCGTTTTGTTTTCGCCGTTTTTGTTTGGCGGGGCGGTGTGCGCTATCTTCCACGCCAGATATAACAAAAAAAGCGCGCCGCCGGTTTTTACCACAAGATGCAATTCCGGAATGCGGTCAAACAAACCGCCCAAGCCAAAACCTGCAAAACCCATCAACAAAGGAAAACCCGACATCACTCCCAGCGACCACGGAAAGGCGCGCCAAAAACCGCCGTTTGCCGCCAAAGCGCAACAGATGGCATTGTTCGGTCCCGGCGTAAAAGATGCCACAAACAAAACCGCAGCAGCGGCATATAACAATTCCGCATCGGTCATTGTTTTTTTTATCTCCCTTGTTTTGTTCAATAACCGGCGGCGATGCCATCTTTGCGGCTGTCGGAAGCGGCGATGACAACGCCGTTTGCCATGCGCAAAACCGCCTGCCCCGCTCCTATCGGTTGCGCCGCTTGCGCGACAATGTGCCCGTGTTTTCGCAACTGGGCGCAGGTTTTGGCATCCACGCCTTTTTCGGCGTATAACTTGTCGGGATAACTAAACAACCTCGGCGAATCAAGCGCGCTTTGCAAATCCAGCCCTTCGTCCAGCCACTTATGCAAAAACCATGCCTGTCCCGCCGCCTGATAATGACCGCCCATAACGCCAAAAGCCAACACTCCTTTTTTGCTTTCGGCTATTGCCGGAATGATGGTATGCATCGGG
>JBPCWZ010000168.1:0-18758 GCA_051009015.1 Gammaproteobacteria bacterium
GATGTCGGGTCTGACTTAATCTTCACACGGAAAATTTCCCGTTTATTTCCCTCTGCAAGCATCGGATTTTGTATTACACGGAAACCCGACGAGCGAGTTCAGTGCAAAGATTAAGTCAATGGCAATATTACCACAAAAACCGCCATTCAAGTGTTTTTGCCAAATTTTTATTTCCGCCATTTTCATAATGACAACAAAACGGGCGGGTTGTCAAAGGCGGGGTTTTTTGCGGAGGCGGGTTATTGCCGATTGCAGGGTTGTCAGGGAGCCGTAGTATATTGTCAGCGTGCCTTTGCCGGAAGGGTGATGGGATATGCGCACTTGTGCCGATAATGCCGCCGATAACTCTTTTTCCAGCATTGCAGTGTCGGCATCTTTGGACGCATCGCCGCCGCTTGTTGTTTGACTTTCGCCGCCCGTGTTATTACCGCCGCCGCCCGCGCTTTTGTTGCCGCTCGTGTTTTCGCCGCTTGTGTTTTTGTTGATGCTGCTTGTGTTTTCTTTGTCGTCATCGCCCGCGACATTGCCATCTCCCGCATCTTTTCCGCCGCTTGCGATATTGCCGCCGCCCGCATTTTTGCCGCCGCTTATTCTGCTGCTTTTGCCGCTTATTTGGCGGACATATTCTTCGGCTTCGCGCGCCGACATTGCGCTATCTACTATCGTGCGCGCCGCTTTGTCTTGTGCCGTTTGCGGCAAAGACAACAAAGCGCGGGCATGTGCCATCGGCAGTTTGCCGCTTTGTGCCAACTCCGCCGCCCCCGCCGACAACTCCGCCAAACGCAACAAATTACTAACCGCCGCCCGCGACATCCCGACCGCCGCCCCCGCTTGCGCATGCGTCAAATCGCCGTCCGCTATCAACTGCGCCAAACCGCGCGATTGTTCCATCGGGTTCAAATCCGCCCGCTGCAAGTTCTCCACCAATGCCAAAGCCGCCGCCTGATGCGCATCCGTGTTTCGCTCCACAACCGGCACTTTGGCTTTTCCGGCGAGTTTTGCCGCCCGCCATCTGCGCTCTCCGGCGATAATCTCCCACATGCCTTCTTCTTCGGGCAGCGGGCGGGCGACTATCGGCTGCAAAAACCCGTGCAAGCGAATGGAATCGGCAAGCGCGCGCAAACCGCCTTCGTCAAAATGCTTCCGTGGCTGGCCCTTGCCGGGGCGAAGTTGCGCCAATGGCACTTCGCGCAAACCGCCGCCATCTCCGCCCTCGCGCGCGGCTGCTTTGTCGCCGCCGTCGCCCATTAGCGCGTCCAGCCCGCGCCCCAAACCTTTGCGCTTCACAAAAACCGCTCCATAAACTCATCGCCCAGCGCCCGATAACCGGCGGCGCCCGCCGAGTTTGGCGCATACTGCAAAACCGGCATTCCATGACTCGGCGCTTCGGCAACGCGGACATTGCGGCGGATGGCAACATTGAAAACCCGCTCGCCAAAATGCCGCCGCAACTCCTCGGATATGTCGCGCGCCAGCAAGTTGCGGGGATCCATCATACTGCAAATGATACCGCCGATATGCAGTTGCGGGTTCCATTTTTGGCGCAGGCGGCGGATGGTGCGCGCCAAATCCGACAACCCTTCCAGCGCAAAATACTCGCACTGCATCGGAATCAAAACGCTGTCGGCGGCGACCAGCGCATTGACCGTCAAAGCGCCCAAAGCCGGCGGGCAATCTATCAATACGACTTCGGCAAGCGCACCCGTTTGCGATTCTTTCTCCCTGAGTGCGCGGCGCAATGTTGTTTGCCATCCTTCGGCATTGCCGAGGGCATAATCCGCCCCCGCCAGTTCGTAGTTTGCCCCCAGCAATGCATAACCGCCCGCCGTGCTGCACAGCAAATAATCGCGCAGCGATGCGCCATGCAAAACATCAAGCGTGCCGCCGAAGAGGTTTTGTTTGTCCGCGCCGCTGCCGGAAGTCGCATTCCCCTGTGGGTCCATATCCACAAGCAAAACCGACCGTCCCAAACCTGCCAGACGGCTGGCGAGATTGACGGCGACGGTGGTTTTGCCGGTGCCGCCTTTTTGGTTGATGACGGCGAAAATCTTCATCGCCCGCCGCCCGCTTGCGCCAGCACTTCGGCTATGTCAAGGATGCGCGACATTACCGCTGAATTCCTCCTATCGCCAGCACCATCAAAATGATGACGATGCAAACGGTCGTCAGTCCTTTCCAGCCATTCCACCGGCGATGTTCCGGCAAATAAGTCGCCATATCCAACACCAACGCCACACCGCAAATGCCAATGACAACCAAAAGCATGGTCGCCAGCCACTCAAAAAATGTCGGGGTCATTGACTCTAAAACCCGCCCGCTTTGCTTTGCGCCACCCGCACGGCAAGCAGCGACAAAGCGGCATCGGTAATGCCGCTAAGCCGCCGCGCCTGACGGATATTCGCCGGACGATGGCGCATTAGTGCTTCGCGGCATTCGGCGGATATGCCGCCGATAGCATCATAATCAAAATCCGCCGGTATCGGTTGTGCTTCTTCCGTTTGCTGCCTGCCGGAAAGGGCGCGCTGGCGGCGGATATAACCGGCATAGCGAAAGCGCGCTTCGGTTTCGGCAATGTCGCGGCGGTCATCAAGCACGGCGTCATCGCCCATATCGGCATAACAACAATCGGGCGATGCCAGCATTTGCGCCGCGCTTTTGCCGCCGCCTTTTGCCGGACGCAACTGTTGCAAGCGGGTTTCTTCATCTTCCAATCGTTGGCGGCGGGCGCAAAAAACCCGCCATTGTTTTTCATTCAGCAGATTCATCTTGTGCGCCGTTTCGGTCAATCGCATATCGGCATTATCCTCGCGCAACGAAAGGCGATGCTCGGCGCGGCTGGTAAACATCCGGTAAGGTTCAATCACCCCGCGCGCGCTAAGGTCGTCAATCATCACGCCGATATAAGAATCCGCCCGCGAAGGCGACCAAAGCGCCAAACCCGCCGCCAAACGCGCGGCATTAACGCCCGCAACCAAACCCTGCGCGGCGGCTTCTTCATAGCCGGTCGTGCCATTTATCTGCCCGGCAAAAAACAAACCGGGCATCGCCAAAGTTTGCAAAAAAGGCGAAAGCGCCCGCGGGTCAAAATAATCATATTCCACCGCATAGCCGTTTTGCAAAATGCGCGCTTTTTCCAAGCCCGGAATATGGCGGACAAACGCCTCCTGCACTTCGGCGGGCAAACTTGTGGAAATGCCGTTGGGATAGATAACATCGCACTCCAAACCCTCCGGCTCCAAAAATATCCGGTGAGAATCGCGACCGGCAAAGCGCGCTACTTTGTCTTCTATGGACGGGCAATAGCGCGGACCCGCCCCGCCGATACTGCCGTTGAAAACAGGAGAGCGGCGCAGGTTTTCGCGGATGATATCGTGCGCCGCCGCCGTTGTGTTGCCAATATGGCACGACACTTGCCGCGGATGGTCGCCGGTGCTGCCGGTGAAAGAAAACACCGGACGCGGATTATCGCCGGGCTGTTCCTGCAACTTGCCAAAATCTATCGTCCGCTTGTCCAATCTTGGCGGCGTGCCGGTTTTCAGCCGTGCGGCGGGCAGTGTCGCGGGTTGCATATCGCGCAACTTATCCGCTAATCTGGCAGATGACGGCGCGCCCATTCGCCCGCCGATGCTTTGTTTTTCGCCGGTGTGCATAACGCCGCGCAAAAAAGTCCCCGCTGTTATGACAACGGCGGGGGCAAAAAACCGCCCGCCGTCTTCGGCGACAACGCCGGAAACTTTGCCGCCTTCGGTAATGACATCCGCCGCCGCGCCTTCGGCTATGGTCAAGTTTGGCTCGGCGCGCAAAAAGGCGGCGATGGCGGCGCGATATAACTCCCTGTCGGTTTGCGCCCTCGTCGCCCGCACGGCGGCGCCGCGGCTAGCGTTGAGAATGCGGAATTGAATTCCGGCAATATCGGCGGCGCGCGCCATTATTCCGCCGCAAGCGTCAATTTCCTTAACCAAATGTCCTTTGCCGACTCCGCCGATGGCGGGGTTGCACGACATTCGCCCGATGGCGCAGATGCTGTGCGTGAGCAGCAAAACATTCGCCCCGCTACGAGCGGCGGCGGCGGCGGCTTCCGCCCCGGCATGCCCCCCGCCAACAACAATCACATCAAAGCGCGCCAAAACTTTCCCCTTGTATTCCAATTTGTTTTCAATGCCGCCTTCCCGCCCGAAAGCCAAACCGCCCTCGCATTCTACCACCCCCGCCCTTAAAGCCCTGTAAGGGCGACCTGTTCATAGCACGGGGCAGCGCCCCGTGAATCGGCATTATGACAAATAAGCCCTGTAAGGGCGTCCCATTCTTTTGCAGGGCAAAGCCCGGCAAAACCATTAATATCAATCATTACCCGCCCATATCCGTTTTTGCGGGTTTGACATATCGCCGCCATTGTTTTCGGGCGCCCTTTCAGGGCTTGATTAATTGAAATGCCGACTCACGGGGCGTTGCCCCGTGCTATGAACAGGACGCCCTTTCAGGGCTATAAAAGACATCAATGCAAAAATCATCGTGTTATTTGGTAAAATCGGCGGATATCGCAACCGGGGAGGAACAATGAAAATCGGCGAAATTGTCAGATACTACGCGGCGGATATCTTCGCCTACTGCGACGGCGACCCTGCGGAGTTGCATAACCTGATGGATTGGGAATATTCCAACTTCGTTTTTGGTTTGGAGTTTCCGTTTTGCGCGGAAAGCGATGCGCTTACGCCCGAAGAATCCGTGCGTTATTGGAAAGTGCCAAAGCCGGGCTTTGCGGCTTACTTTTCGGCATGCGGCAAATCGCGGCTGCGGGTTACCAGCCAGTGGTACGAAAATAACAGGAGATTATTTACGAATTACCTCTTGGACAAAGACATCATTGATGACAGGGAGCAAGTGGAAAACTTGACGCTCCCCCGCGCCGCTTCGGCGGCGGATATTGGCGCATATACGGATGCCGGGGATATGGCGCAAATGGACGAGGATGTGCAAACTGTGCTAAATCGCATTAATCGCGATATTGCATGGCTGAAAAACCGTCTGACAATTCCGCCGAAAGACGGCGGCGATGCCAAAGATTTCACGCAGTATTTTTTCAATGGCAAAGGTCCTTATGGCAAGGGGCGTTTTGTCCTTGCAGTGATTAGGCACTGGGTTGAAGAAAATGCGCCCGCTAACATTTATGAATTGAACGAGGCGTTTCCGCAGAATCTGACGGGTGTTGGGAGAAAAGGCGTTCTCTTAATGCCGTTGCACGAAGCCCAGAATATTCGCGATAAAACGGGGCATTTTCGGCATGTCAATACCAATAAACGGATTGAATTCGTCCGCACCGGCGATGGGAGCAGGTATGCGGTTTCAAACCAATGGAAGCCCTCTAATATCGGCTCTTTTATTAACAACGCCCGGAATTTGGGCTATGACATAAGGGCGGTGAAATAAGACAAATCGCGGGCGGTTATTAATCATCTGCCGCCCTGATAACGGGCGGCGGACTATCCCGCGATAATGCAAGTGCCGTGATATTGGGACGGGATGGGGTTGCCAAAAACATTCACATGCCGGGATGTTACGGCAAAATATTTTTTCGCCTCCGGCTCGGCATAATCGGCAAAAATGGATGTAAATATCATGTTGCCGACCCCCGTCGCCTCAAGAAAGTTTATGCCCCCCGGAGTGGCAATCACAACCAAGTCGGATTCTCCGTTATTACCGGACGATTTCGCCGTGTTGCTTTTGTGGTTTATGTCCGTGTAGAAAACGCGCCCGCCCTCGCCAAAATTGTCCGACGACACATTGACATCGCCGTTATCCCAAGACGCGGCGGCGCCTTTGTCAAAGTCGCACCGGATGCTTTTTGCTTCCAGCAAATCCGAAATCGGCGATGCATCCGCTTGCGTTGCCGGATAAAACACAAAGGCGACAAGTATCGCCAAAATTTTACGAAGTATCATCTTTTTCTCCTGTTAAGAAACGCCGCCCGCTTATGCCGAGCGGTAGAGTTTTGTCATTACGAATTCGTTGTGGCGTAATACTTCTGCGGCGGTTAATCTGCCGTTTGCCGTTTGGCGCACCATTTCTGTCAAAGCATCGCCCGCATCGCTTATTGTCATCTCGCGGCGCAAAACGCCGGAGACATCCACATCAATATGTTCGGGCATTGTGCGTATCGTGCGCGGGTTTGCCGTTAGTTTTACCACCGGCACAACAGGATTGCCCACGACATTGCCCTGACCGGTGGGGAAAACATGCACGACAAAACCGCCCGCCGCCATCAAAGTGACGCATTCCGCCGCCGCCGATGAAGTGTCCATAAAATACAAGCCCGCCCCCTTGTTTGGCATCTGTGCCGCCGCCAGCGCGCCGATATATTGCGAACTCCTGCCTATCTTTTCCAGGTTGCCGAGCGCCTTTTCTTCTATGGTCGTCAAGCCGCCTTCTATGTTGCCGCGTGTCGGTTGCGATTCGGACAAGTCGGAAGTTTTGTGCGGCTCTATTACTTCGTTTTGATAGGCGCGGAATATCGCCATAAACCCTTCGCCCGCTTCGTCATTTGCGGCGCGGGCGCGGCACAAGTGTTCCGCCCCCGTCAGTTCCGAAGTTTCGCCAAAGACGCCGCTGCATCCTTGCGGCAGAAGTTTGTCGTACATATTGCCGACGGCGGGGCAGGATGCCAGCCCTGTCGTCGTATCCGATTCGCCGCATTTGCAGGATATCCACAAATCGCCGACGGGGCATTCTTCGCGCCGCAGGGAAGTCGCATAATGCACAAACTCTTTTGCCTTGTGCGAGGCATCGGCGATGGTTTTGATGTCGCCGTTTTGTTCTATGGAAAAAGCCGCTACCGGTTTGCCGGTCTTGGCGATGCCGTCCGCTACGCGTTTTGTCCAGCCGGGTTCTATGCCGATGACGACTGCGGCGGCGATGTTGGGGTTTGCGCCCGCGCCGATGATGGTGCGAAAGTGCAACTCCAAATCTTCGCCGAATTGCAAACGCCCGTAGGAATGCGGCAGTGCCATCGTCCCGGCGATATTGCCCGCTACCGCTTCGCAGGCGGCATTGGAGATATCATCAACCGGCAAAATGGCGACATGATTGCGCACGCCGACCCTGCCATTTTCGCGCCGAAAGCCAAAGAATGTTTTCATCAAACTACCACCTTGCGGTTTTGAGATTGTGCGTGTGGACATGCTCGCCGCGCGCGACCGGCGCGATGATAATGCCGATATCCTGCCCGTATTTGACCGCCCGCGCGCCTTCGGGCAAATCCGCCAAGGCTATCTTATGCCCGATGTCGGCATCCTGCTTTGCCGTCAGGCGAAAATCGGAGTTGTCTTCCGTGATAACGCAAAGCATATCGGTGCCCGCGCGCAAACCCTCAACGACAACAACGCCGACATTGTCGCTTTTGTGATGCACAAGCAGTTGCGGCGGCGTCTTTGTCGTCATCGGCGGGATTATAACAAAACCCGCCCGCTATTGACAAAAAGCCAAAAAGCCAAAAAATGCCGGGCGGGTGCAAATTCATCAAAGAAGATTCCGCTTTTTCTCCGCCTTCTTAATGTTTTTGAGCATCCTTGATAGGAGGCAAGAAGGCGGATATTGTATCGGGCGGACAGCCCGGCGGACAATATTATAACCGATATCCGCGCGGCGGCGGATATGCCGGCTTATCTTTTGCCGCGCCTTTGGTTGCGGTTGCGGGCGCGTTTTTTGGTTTCGTTGTATACCGTCAATATGATATCGCCCGAAACGACAACCGCGCAGCCGCGCATCTTTTCCAGCAGATGAATGCGGCGTTTGACGGCGCGGCGGCGGCGGTTTGACGGCATCGTATTGGCGAGCAATATCCGCCGCCGGTCTATCTCGCGCCGGACATCGCGCCCGGTCAGGATATATCTGCCGTTGCGCAGTTTGCCATAGCGCATGACAAGGCGCGCGCCTTCGGCGGTTTTGCCGCGCCGCTGAAGTTGGGTGATGGCGTGTTTGGTAAAGGTCAGCATTTTGACAATCATAGAATAGCACACATATAATTGCCATCATAATGACGATGACGGCGGCGGCGCAACAACAACGGCGGCAGTGGCATATCTGGCTGCGCGGGGCGGCGGCGATGGCGGTTGTTTTGGCGCTTTCCAATTATCTGGTGCGCTTTCCGCTCAATGAATGGCTGACTTTGGCGGCTTTTACCTATCCGGCGGCGTTTTTGATAACCGACATGGTAAATCGCACCGCCGGGGCAAAGGTGGCGCGGCGGGTGGTATATGCCGGTTTTGTTTTCGGCGCGCCGTTGTCTTTTGCCTTTGCCTATCTTGCCCCGCCGGACGATGGCGGCGGCTTACGGGCGGCGGCGCGCATTGCCGCATCATCGGGCGCGGCTTTTGTTTGCGCGCAGTTATTGGATGTCGCGGTGTTTGACAAGTTGCGGCGGGCTGTCTGGTGGCGCGCGCCTTTGTTTTCGTCATTACCGGCATCGGCGGCGGATACTTTGTTGTTTTTTACTTTGGCTTTTGTCGGCACGGGAGTGCCGTGGCATACTTTGGCATTGGGCGATTTTGCGGCAAAAGTATTTATGGTTTTGGCATTACTTCCGCCCTACCGGCTTTTGACGAGGGCATTGTAAAAGATGGATAACGCCGCCGCCGGTTGCCGCTTTTGCCGTTCGCAAAATTCACAAGGGGCATTTTTGCCGTGCTTGTTTTGCGCGGGCGGGAAGTTGCGGGCGGCGCGGCAAAAAACCGCAACATTTATCCTGCGGCGGATGGGTTTTGCCGCCCGCGATTCGTTTGATTTGCACTGCGCGGCATTGAAAGCGGCGATAAACAACAAAAGCGGCGGCGAAGTCGGCGGCGGTTTTGACAATGATGCAAAGGGGGGCAAGGGGGGGATGGATGACCATTCTGCTTTTGTTGATAATCGCGCAACAAGTTGCGGGCGGCGGTTTGCGACAATGGCGGCGGCTTTTGTCGGCGAAGGGGTCAATGCCGTCAGCCGCGAAGAGTTTGACGCTCATTGCCAAATCTTAAATGCCGCCGAAGCAAAGATGCAAAAAGCCAAAGATGCAACCGGCAAAACAAGCGGCAATAACAAAAGCGCAAAGCGCGCAAAAAGCACAAAAGACAAAGGGGAATAAACCCGTAATGCAAAACACATTATCTTTTTGGCAGGATGGCGCGGTGTGGCGGCAAAGCGCGCACAATACCAAATGGTGCCTGCTCGGCTGCGCGATGGGCGATTACGGCACGATATTGTTTTTTCAATTCACGGGCATACCATGGCCCGCATTGGCGATATTCGCGCTGGCGATGACAAACGGCTTATTGACTTCCATCGCTTTGGAAACTTTCATTTTGCGGCGCGGCGGAATGCAATGGCGCGCCGCCCTGCGCACCGCGCTGGGCATGTCGCTCATCTCAATGCTGGCAATGGAAACGGCGATGAACCTGACCGATTATTTGATAGTAGGCGAAGCCCGCCTGACATGGAGCGTAATCCCCTTCTCCCTGACAGCCGGCTTTTTGACGCCATTGCCCTATAACTATTGGCGACTAAAAGCCCACGGCAAAGCATGCCATTGACAAGTGCATAACGGCGGGAGTGTTGGTTTTGCCGGATATCATATTACGGGATTTATATGCGGCAATGGCGAAAAAGGGGCTTAAAATGGCTTTTGTGATGCGGTTTTTGTTTGCGGTTTTTTGTTTTGTTGCGGCGGGGGGTTTTGCCTTTGCGGATTCGGCGGCGGAAGGGGGGCGGACGGAACCTTTGCCTCCTGAGCGGGTTTTTATGTTTTCGGCAAATGCTTCCGGTGATGACGAAGTGCGGGCGGTTTATGCCGTTATTCCGGGGGCGTATCTGTATCGCGACCGCTTTTTTGTCAGCGTTGTCGGCAATGGCGGCGGCGGCGAAAATATTGCCGGTGAAAATGTTGTTATTATGCAAACGCTTTTTGCCGAAGGGGAGATAAAAGACGACCCCTTTTTCGGCAAAACCGAAGTGTATTATCATTCCGCGACCATCGCCGTCAAACTCGCGGCGGGCGGCGCGCCGAAGGTGCAACTTGCTTTTATCTCCCAGGGATGCGACGAACAAGTCGGCATTTGTTATCCGCCGCATCGCGATGTTGCGGCTTTTGATATCGGCGATGGCAAGTTTATCAACAATGCGGCAAACATAACGGACGACAATGCGACAACCCCCGGCGGCATTGTCATATCCGGCGACGATTCCGCCGCCGCCGCGATTATCGGCGGCGATAATGTCTTGTGGATGATAGCGGCGTTTTTTGCTTTCGGTTTGTTGCTGTCCTTTACGCCTTGCGTTTTGCCGATGTTGCCGGTGTTGTTTGGCGTTATCGGCGGCGGTAAGCATTCGCGCGGCAAAGTAATGGCATTGACCATCAGTTATGTCGCCGGTGTTTGCGCCGTCATTACCGCAATGGGCGTTGTCGCCGGTTGGTCGGGTGCGCTTCTCGGCGTTGCTTTGCAGCGTCCGCCGATGCTTATTGCCGCCGCCGTTGCCGTTGCATTGTTATCGCTTGCAATGTTCGGCTTTTATGATTTGCAAATGCCCGCCGTCATTCGCAACTGGGCGGCGCGGCGCGGGAGTGTCGGCGGCAGGTTTGCCGGGGCTTTTGTCGCCGGGGGAGTGTCGGCTGCTGTTTTGTCGCCTTGCGTTGCCGCGCCGCTTGCCGGGGCGTTGTTATATATCGCAAACACAGGCGACGCCGCCCGCGGTGCTTTGGCTTTGTTTTCGTTGTCAATGGGAATGAGCGCGCTTTTGCTTTTCGCCGGGGCATCCGCCGGGGCGGTTTTGCCGAAGGCGGGGGCGTGGATGATGGTTGTCAAACCCGCCGCCGGTTTGTTGTTATTGGCATTGGCGGTTTGGATATTAACGCCCCTTGTCGCTTCTTCCGTACTGGTTTTTATTTATGGTTTGTTGTTTGTCGCCGCCGGTGTTTTGTTGTGGCGGCAGTGTTTTGGCGGCAGAGCGCGAAAAATCGCAAGTGTGTTTTTTGCCGCTTTCGGTGTTGTGTCTGTTATGTCGGCAATAAGCGGCGGGCGCGATTTGTGGCTGCCGTTTTCGCACTTGTCAAAACCGGCGGCGCACAATGCTTTGCTGTGGCAAACGATAACTTCCCTGCCGCAACTTAATAATGCATTGACAAAAAGCGGCGGCGAGTTGATGGTTGTTGTTTATGCCGATTGGTGCGTGTCGTGCCGCGAGTTTGAGGAAGATGTCATTGCCGATGCGCGGGTGCAAAAAAGGTTGTCGGGCGTTGCGCTTGTGCGCGCCGACATTACCGACAATAATGCCGATGCCCGCGCATTATTAAAACATTTCGCCTTGTTTGGTCCCCCGGCGGTTGTGTTTTATGACGGCAAAGGCGGCGCGGTGCGATTGGTCGGCTATCAAACCGCCGATGAACTGCTCGCCGCCATTAATTAACACTCCTGTTAACATTTCCGGCGATAGTTGGATTAATAATCGGGATGCATTCTGCCGCGGTTGAAAACGGCGCGGGGGTCAAATGCTTTTTTCAGTTCTTTGTGCAGTTGCAATATCGGCGGCGGCGGGGTGTCAAAGGTGTTTTCGTTTTGCAGTTTGCCTTTGACAAACAAAGTCGCACTGCCGCCTTTGCCATCCGCCCGGGCGGCTTCGCGGATTTGTTTTGCGCTTTGGCTGTTATCAAGCGACCATATCAGTTCGCCGCGCCATTGGCAAACTTCTTTGCCTTTTGCCGGCGGGCGGCTTGTGCCGTAGGGGACGGATAACCGCCACAAAGGTTCGTCTTCTTTGCGGGCGGCAAAAAAGGAGTGTGTGTGGTCGCGGATGCTTTGCCATAATGCATTATCAACTTCTTCGCCGCCGATGGCTTTTGCCGCCGCCATTGGCAGGCGCAAATATAACACTTCGCCGTCATAAAAACTTGCCGACAGCGCGACCGATTGGCGCGTGAGTTTGTGCGGATATGTCGCAGCATCTTTTGCCGCCATCGGCAGCGCCCGGGTTGTTTGCACAGGCGGCATCGGGGCGGTGCGCAGATATACCCGGGTCAGCATTCCCAAAGTCCCCAGTGCGCCGGCATTCAGGCGCGATATGTCATAACCGGCGACATTTTTTATCACCCTGCCGCCAAAGTGCAGCAACTCGCCAAAGCCGTTTATCATTGACACGCCAAGCATGGCATCGCGAACGCCGCCATAATAAAAACGCCCGGGACCCGACAAACCCGCCGCAACCGCGCCGCCGATTGTCCCCCTGCCGCCAAAAAGCGGCGGGTCAAATGCCAGCATCTGGCGGTTTTGTTTCAGCAACCGCTTGACTTGGCAAATGGAAGTGCCAGCCCAAACGCCGACAAACAACTCGCCCGGCTCGTATTCTATGATGCCGTCAAGCGCGGTTGTGGATAGGGTTTGCGCGCCTTCGCCGTTGTTGTTGCCGTAAAAATGTTTGCTACCATGCCCGCAGATGACGGTATGCTCCCCCCGCTCGTAATGCTGGCGGACGGCTTCGGCTATCGCGCCTTCGGCTTTGGCAATGTCGGCGGTCATGGTTGTTAATAATACGCCATTCTCCGGCGGCGCGTTATGATTATTTTTTATATTCCGGCGGCTGTTTAACTATGTTGAAGCGTGTGCGGCACAACTTCCAAAACATTAACACACATCCCATCGTCAAAACACAAATGAGAGACCATAGCAACACTTCCGTTACCATGGCAAAATTCCCGCTATGGTAGTTGGCAAGACTCACAAACGGGCTTGTCGGTCCAAAATCTTCGCCAAAAGCAACTTCCGTCAAATAAGCCAAAAAAACTCCCGCCAAGCACAAGGGAAAAACCACAAGCCATATGAGCATGTGCGTCCGGCGTGTGCAGGAAACAGCAACTCGCGGCGTTTTTACCAATACATCAAACATAAGAAGCAGCAACAATACAACCGCCGGAAATAACAACACCCGCGTCATGGCAATGCCGTGAAGCGCGTCATCGGCGCGTTCCGGATAGCCGCCGGCGATTAGTTCCCCGGCTATCCTGCCCGCGCGCGGCGTCAAACCGCCGACATATTCCGTCAGCGGCAGGCAAAAATCCAACCATGCCTGATAGGTTTGCGGAAACAACAACCCGACCCATCCGGCAACGAGAAAAGCCAGCGCGTATAGCAAAGCAAAGCCGACAAAGCAGCCGCTTTTTGCCAAAAGATTGAAATCAGCATCGGGCGAATGCGAGCCCAGATGGTTGAAGTAATCGCCGAGATTCTTTACAAACACCGGCGCATCCCCGCCCGCTTGCGCCGTGCCGCCCGAGTTTTGCGGGTTTGCCTTTTTGTCGTTATTATCGCCGATAACTGCCATCGGCGGGATATTATCATAATTGGCATTGTGGCAATGACGGCAATAGGCGGAATTCGGATGGCGGGGTTAAAATATTGGCAATGCCGTTATTCATCGCTAACTGGAAAATGCACGGCGGCGCCGCCTTTTGCCGCCAATGGGCGCAAGAGTGGGCGGGGGCTTTTGTTGATGACAATGGCGAAAACGATGGCGGTGGCTGTCATGCGGAAGTTGTCGTTTGCCCGCCTTTTGCATATATTGGCGCGTTGCGGGCGCAGTTGTCGGCTGTTGGCGGTGCGGCGAAGGATGTTTTGATTGGCGCGCAGGATATCTCGCGCTTTGATGCCGATGGCGCATATACCGGCGAAGTATCGGCGCGGATGGCGGCGGAATGCGGCTGTGCTTATGTCATCATCGGACATTCGGAAAGGCGGCGGTTGTTTGGCGAAGATGATGCCGCCGTCGCCGCCAAACTGCGCGCCGCCATTGGCGCAGGTTTGCGGCCGGTTTTGTGCATCGGCGAAAGCGAAGGGCAAAAACAACAAGGCAAAACCGCCGCCGTCATCAACGAGCAACTCGCCGCCGCCGCCGCTATCGGCGACATTGGCGCGCAAAAACTTGTCATTGCTTACGAGCCGGTTTGGGCGATAGGCAGCGGGCAGACGCCCGAAGCGGGCGATATTGCCAAAGTGCAAAAAGTCATCCGCCAAAAGTTAATGTCACAAAGCGGGGCATTTGGCGGTAGAATACCGATTCTTTATGGCGGCAGTGTGCGCGCCGACAATGTTGCCGTGCTTTTGGGCGATGGCGATGTTGATGGCGTTCTGGTCGGCGGGGCTTGCTTGAGTGCCGCCGGTTTTGCCGCCATAACACGAATGCCATGAAAATATTCCTCATTGCCATTACCGTCATATCCGCGCTGCTGATGGTCGGCGCGATACTCTTGCAGCAGGGCAAGGGCGCGAGTTTGGGCGCGGCTTTCGGCAGCGGCGCGCAAGGCGGCCTGGCGGGCGAAACCGGCCGGGCAAACTTCCTCACGCGCACGACTGCGGTGCTGGTGACTATCTTCTTTTTGGCTTGTTTGACGCTGAGTTTGTTTCTGGGCGGCAGCCGCGAAGACCGCGTGCGCGAGTTGCTGGAAGACGGGCAGGCGCCTGTCCCGATAGAAAGCCGCGCCGGTGAAGATGCGCCAAAAGATGCCGCGAATGACGCGGCAAATGATGATACGCAAAGCGAAAGCGATGACAATGCGGCGGAAGACGACC
Organism: Gammaproteobacteria bacterium; assembly: GCA_051009015.1. GTDB lineage: Bacteria > Pseudomonadota > Gammaproteobacteria > Tethybacterales > Persebacteraceae > JAHRAH01. The sequence continues at coordinate 14,586 of JBPCWZ010000168.1, forward strand.
GCCCGATAGCGCGGGAATGAGCAAGGCGGACAGTTATTGGCGGCCGATGTGGTGGAATAGGCAGACACGCTGTCTTGAGGGGGCAGTGGAGGTTACTCCGTGCCAGTTCGAATCTGGCCATCGGCACCGTGCGTTGTGCCGCCCGCATCTGTTGTTTGTGCCGGGGCTTTGTTAGGGGGCGCGATGCTGGAGGCGTATTTTCCGGTTTTGATGTTTATGGGCGTTGCCGCCTTTATCGGCGTTGCGCCGGTTTTGCTGGGGATGCTGCTTGCGCCGCGCCGTCCGGATGCGGCGAAGAATGCGCCTTACGAATGCGGCTTTGGCGCGTTTGACGATGCGCGCATGAAGTTTGATGTGCGCTATTATCTGGTGGCGATATTGTTTATCCTTTTTGATTTGGAGATCGCCTTTTTGTTTCCGTGGGCGGTAATGCTCAAAAGCGGCGCGATAGGCGCGTTCGGCTTTTGGGCGATGATGATCTTTCTTGCCGTCCTTGTTGTCGGCTTTGTTTATGAATGGAAAAAGGGAGCGCTGGAATGGGATTAAGCACGAGTTCTTTGGGCGGCACGGACTCCGCATCGCCGCCGATGCCCGCACCGGCGGATGTCGGCGGCACTTTGGCATCGCGCGGTTTCGTTACCGCCAAACTGGACGATTTGGTCAATTGGGCGCGCACCGGCTCAATGTGGCCGATGACTTTCGGGCTGGCATGCTGCGCGATTGAGATGATGCAGGCGGGGGCGTCGCGTTATGACCTTGACCGCTTTGGCGTTTTGTTCCGCCCGTCGCCGAGGCAATCGGATGTGATGATTGTCGCCGGGACTTTGTGCAACAAGATGGCGGCGCCTTTGCGCAAGGTTTATGACCAGATGAGCGAGCCGCGCTGGGTTATTTCCATGGGTTCTTGTGCCAACGGCGGCGGTTATTATCACTATTCCTATTCGGTTGTGCGCGGTTGCGACCGGGTTGTGCCGGTTGATATCTATGTGCCCGGCTGCCCGCCGACTGCCGAGGCGCTTTTGTTCGGCATTATTCAATTGCAAAAGAAAATCCGCCGCACCGGCACTTTCGCCCGTTCTTGAGGGATGACGGCGGCGATGGCAACGGCGGGGCACAAGCCGCAACAAAAGCCGGAGGGGCGAAATGGCTAAACCCTACCGCCCGCGCCGCTTTACCGGTGGCAAAAAACAACAACGGCAGGACGGCGCAACAAACAACGGCGCGCCGTCAAATGATTCCAATGTTGTCATAAACGCAAACGGCAACGGCGGCAATAATACCAACGGCGGCGCGGTTGTTGGCGGCGCGCCGAAAGCGTTTTTGCATTTTCCGCCGGAGACAAACGGCATTTGGCCGACTCAACTTGCGGAAGCGGCAAAGCATCCCTACCGCCTTGTCCGCCGTCATTGGCGCGCGGAAATGCCGCATTTGTTTGCGGTGTTTGCTATCATCTTTGCGCTGTATGCCTACACTTCGCCGAGGTTGGTGACGCTGGAAGACGATGGTTTGTTTATTGCCAATATGCGCTTTTTTGGCGTGGCGCATCCGCCGGGGTATCCGGTGCATACTTTTTTGGGCGGCATCTTCTATTGGATACTGGATCTCTTCGGCTTGCCGCCCGCTTATATCGGGCATTTGTTTAGCGGCTTTGCCGGTGCGGTCGGCGGTGCTGCCATCTATGCGATTATTGCCATGCTTTTGCGCGGGCGGGTTTTTGCTTATATGGGCGGCATTGCCTACGGCGCCGGACGCACGATTTGGTCGCAGGCGATAATCGCCGAAGTTTATACGCTCAATGCGGCGATATTCTTCATCGTTTTGGCTTTGTGCATTGCCTATGCCGGTCATACCGGCAGGTCGGGCAAATCGCACATGCGGCTGCTTTGCCTTATCGCTTTTGTTTATGGTTTGGGCGTGGCGACGCATTACCCGATATTGGGGCTTGGCTCTTCGGGCTTGGCGTTGCTGGTGCTGCCGCAGTTGCGGAATATTTTGCCGAATATCATTCCGGCGGTTATCGCTTTGGCTGCCGGTGCCGTGCCGCCGTATTTGTGGATGGTATGGCGTTCGTTTGACCCGATGCCGGCAAACTTTTACGGACCCATAGAAACCTTTGACAACTTTATGTTTTATGTCGGGCGCAAAGGATATTCCGGCGTGGACAAGCAAGCGGGCGTCGGCTGGGAAGACAAAAAGGTTTTCATAGAAGCCCTCGGCGATGATATGCTCTGGCAATTCACGCCGCTGGGTTGTGCTTTGGCGGCGGTTGGTTTTATCGCCATGGCGCGTTCGCGTTATAACTGGTTGTGGCTTTCGCTGGCGGCGAGTTATTTCACAAGCAGTTGGCTTTTGATATACCTGCTGGATTTTCGCGCCGAGTTTATCTGGCTGGCGGCGTTTCGCGTTTATCATCTTTTGGCTTTTGGCATTATGGCGATATGGCTTGCGCTGGGGGCGGCGTGGATAGTGGATAAGTTAAAGTTTATATCGCCGATAGCGCGGACGAATATCGGCGCGCTTTTGGCGGCATCCGTTTTCGGCTTGTCGGTGGCGGCGCACTGGGGAGACAACAACCGCAAGGATTACCGCTGGGCGCACGATTTGGCGATGGCAAAACTCAACAGCATAGAGCCGAATGCGGTGCTTTTTACTTTTGACGATTTGGATTTGCCGGTGGGTTATTTGCATTATGTAGAGGGCGTGCGCCCGGATTTGGAAGTGTATAACGACCAGGGGCTGGTTTATGGCAAGCGTTTGTATTCCCCGCTTATTCCCGACCGCGCGCCGCCGGGGCATCCGAATGTGCAAAACAAAGCGGCGATATTGCGGCAGTTTATGGAGGAAGACCCGCGCCCGATATACTACAATGTCGGGCGGCGCGATTTGTATCAGCATCCGCGTTTTGGCTCGGATTTCACGGGCTTTTTGCGCCGCGTCAATCGGGAGAATCAACAAGAGCGCATTATCTTTTCGGATGTTCTGCGCAAGTGGCTGAGCGATAACATCGGTCTGGCGGACAAGATATCCGACAGATGGACGCGCCAGCAGCACTATGCGACGGTGGCGCAACTTGTGCAGGCGGTGCTGAGCGCAAGCGCGCACGGCTTTCCGCTTGACGAAAAATGGCAGGAAGTCATATCGCGCGCGCGGGAGAAAAACACGATGGCGCGAATGATGACCGACCAGATATTATTGAACGACCCCAATGCCGAAAAGGAAGATGTGGAGCGGGCGCTGCTGTGGTTTGAGAGTTTCAATCCGGCGGATGACGAACTTTTGGGCGCGGGCGCGACCGGGCAGTTTTATGCCATCAAAGCGGCGATGATAGCAAAGGTGGATGAAGGCATAGAATCGGAGCGTTATGAAAAGGCGCTGTTGGACGGCAAAACGGCATCGCCGGATGCCGGCAATCCGGTAATGGGTCAGTTGTTTTATTTGTATGCTTCGCGCGGCGAGAATTGCAAATATGTGCGTTTGGCGGAAGAGTTATATCCGGACATAGACAAAATGCCGCAAGAACTATTGCGCGGCGTCCGCGAAGCCCGCAACAAAGGCGGCTGCCCCCCGCCGCCGCCGAAAGCGGAAGCGGAATAACAGGCAATATCTATCGGGCGTTTGCGGCAAACTCGCCCCCGTCATTCCCGCATCTTCGTCATTCCCGCCCCTTTTGTCATTCCCGCCCCCCTCGTCATTCCCGCGAAAGCGGGAATCTCCATACCATCGCCGCGAAGCGGCGCATTCTTAAAGCCCTGAAAGGGCGAAATGTTATAGCACAGGGCAAAGCGCAAAAGCGCGCGCCGCCCCGTGAGTCGGCATCATAACTAATCATTGATTATCGCGCCCGCCAATGTGGGCGCTTTTATTTCCGATGCGGTATAATGTCCCCGGAATTATTCCCGCCCCCGGCAACACAAACAACAATGATTAACTCCCTGCGCATTTTGTGCATCGTTTTCTTCGCCGCCATCATCGGCGGCAATGTTTTCGCCGATGGCGATTTGCCGCCTTTGCATCTGGCGGCAAAAGACGGCGATGTCGCTTCGGTCATTATCCTTATCGGCAACGGGGCGGATGTTAATGCAAAAACAAAAGAAGATTGGACGCCCCTGCATTTTGCGGCGGTGCAGGGTGAGACCGATATCGCCCTCTTCCTCGTCAAAGCGGGGGCGGATA
>JBPCWZ010000169.1:0-10633 GCA_051009015.1 Gammaproteobacteria bacterium
ATATGCCGATTGCCGATTCTAACGGCGTGTTCGTTGGTGGTGTCGTCTTTTGTCATCTGCGCTCCTTTCCGGTTGTTAGATTGATAAAAGCCATTATACACACAAAACCCGCCATAAAACCATCTTCGCCATTTTTTTCGCTTTTTGCCAAACTACCGGCGGGGAATGCGGTTTTATAATTGCTTGTTATGCGGTTTGGTTTTTGGCGGGCGGGGGTTTTGGCTTTTGTTGTTGCGGCGGGCGGTTGCGGCGGGTTGCCGGGCGGGCGGGATGTTGGTTTGGAAGATGCGGCGCGGGTTGATGACGGGCGGGTTTCGTTTAAGGTGCGCGGCTTTATGATTATCGCCCCCGCCAATCAAAGCGCGCGGCGGCTTGGCTTTGTCTGGCGGCGGGCGGCGGGCGGCGATAACGAAAAAGACGGCGCGGCTGATGTTATTACCGTGCGCAATGTCGCCGGTATTGTGCAGGCGCGGATGCGCATTGACGATGACGGCGCGCTGCTTGCGACTTCTTCCCGTCAAGCCCGCGCCAAAGATGCCGAAACGCTGACGGGGCGGGCTTTTGGGATGCCTCTGCCGATGCGGTTGATAGGCGATTTTTTGGGCGGCGGCGGCGATAATGCATATTTTCGTCATCGTTTGGGCGAAAAAATGCGAAAATTGGGCTGGCGCGCGCGTTTTGGCACGCACGATGCCGACGGGTTGCCGATGCGCTTTGGTGCGGACGGCGGAGAAGGTTCCGTTGATATTGTCATAACAGGGAGGCAGTAAAACAATGACGCCAATGTCGCTTTCACCGGCGAAAATCAATACCGACTTGCGCATAACAGGACGGCGCGAAGACGGGCGGCACTTGCTGGAAACAACAATGACGCTTGTCAATTGGGGCGATGATATCCATCTGTCCGGGCGCGTTGATGGCAAAGTGTGGGCAAGATGGCGGCACGAGCATATCAAGCCGCAGGACGAACTTACCATGCGCGCCGCCAAACTTCTCAAAAAAGAAACCGGCACGCGAATGGGCGTTGATATTACCGTCATCAAAAAAATACCGGTCGGCGGCGGGCTCGGCGGCGGAAGCAGCAATGCGGCGGCGGCTTTGACCGGATTGAACCGCCTGTGGCGGCTGAAACTGAAACCAGCAAAACTGCTTGAATATGCCGCGATGCTCGGCAGCGATGTGCCGTTTTTTATCTTTGGCAAAACCGCCCGGGTCAGCGGCGCCGATGGTTTGATATTGCGCGAGGCGACCGCCGACAAGTGTTATTTTTTGCTGGCGATGCCGAATGTTTTTGCCGAAACCGCCCGGGTTTATGAAATGCACGACCGCATCGGCGGCGGTTTGGAAAAGCCATCGGATGAAGTTTTTGGCGCGGCGAAGATATGCGACAACAACGATTTGGCACTTGCCGCCATGCATTGTTATGAAGCTATCGCCCGCGCCGCCGAAGCGGTTTTTGCCGCCGCCGGACATGCCGGTTTGAGCGGCAGCGGCGCGGCGGTTTTTGCCCGCTTTGACGACGAGCAAGCGGCGGCGGCGGCGCAAAAACAACTGCCGGAGGGTTTGCCATCCGTTGTCGTTGCGGCATTGGCGCGGCATCCGTTCGGGGCGATGATTGGCGATTTTGGCGAAAAGCCGGCGGCAAAAGACGAGCCGGTTTATGAAGGCGAACGCCCCGATTGGTATAAGGAAGATTTATAATTGCCTGTTGTTGGGGAGTAGCCAAGCGGTAAGGCAGCGGGTTTTGATCCCGTCATTCGTAGGTTCGATCCCTACCTCCCCAGCCCGGTTTTGATTTGAACACAACGATATGACGGCGACACTTGAAGATTTGGTGATTTTTTCGGGCAGCGCCTGCCCGCGCCTTGCCGCGCAAGTCGCCGCCAAACTGAAAATAGAAATAGCCAGCGCGCATGTGCGCCGCTTTTCGGACGGCGAGAACTGGGTGGAGTTGCTTGACAATGTGCGCGGCAAAAGCGTGCTTATCATCCAGTCGGTCTGCCCGCCGGCAAACGACAACCTGATGGAGTTGATATTGATGATAGATGCGGCGCGGCGTTCTTCGGCGCTCAATATTGCGGCGATGGCGCCGTATTTGGGCTATTCGCGGCAGGACCGCCGCCCGCGCTCGGTGCGCGTGCCGATAAGCGCGCGGGTTGTCGCCGATATGCTCGGCGGTGCGGGCATCAGCCGCCTGCTGACGATGGATTTGCATTCCGAACAGATACAAGGGTTTTATGATGCGCCGGTGGATAATATGTATGCATTGCCGGTTTTGACCGGCGATATCGCCCAGCGGGCGGCGCCGGACGGGATGATTGTCGCGCCGGATGTCGGCGGCGTTGTGCGCGCGCGGGCTTTTGCCAATAATCTGGGGATGGATCTGGCGATACTGGACAAGCGCCGCCCGCGCGCCAATGTCGCCAAGGTGATGAATATTATCGGCGATGTGTCGGGCAAGCACTGCTTTATTGTTGATGACATTGTGGATACCGCCAATACGCTGTGCGAGGCGGCGGGCGCGCTCAAAGCCGCCGGGGCAAAAAGCGTCTCCGCTTACTGCACGCATGCGATATTGTCCGGCGGCGCGGCGGCGCGCATCGGCGATTCGCAACTTGACGAGTTGGTGGTAACCGACACCGTGCCGCTTGGCGAAGACAGCAGCGGTTGTGATAAAATACGCGTCCTGACTGTGGCGTCCGTTCTTGCCGAAACCGTATTGCGCGTGTATCGGCAGGGGTCGCTCAGTTCGCTTTTTTCATAAGGGAAACAAACCAATGAGTGAGATAACCATTACCGCCGAAAAGCGCGCCGATTGCGGGCGCGGCGCGGCGCGGGCTTTGCGGCGCGGCGGGCGTGTTCCGGCGGTCATCTACGGCGGCAAACAGCCGGAGGCATTGTCGTGTTCGGCGCGCGATTTGGACATGCTTTTGCGCGGCGCGGTGTCTTATTCCGCGGTGCTTACGGTGTCGGTCGGCGGCGGCAAGCGGCGGGCGCTTTTGCGCGAGGCGCAATATCATCCGGTGCGCAACGAGTTGCTGCATGTGGATTTGCAGGAAGTCAGCGAAAAGCAGGAGATAGCGGCGGGCGTGCAGTTGCGTTTTGCCGGTGCGGACGCATCGCCGGGCGTCAAACTTGAACACGGCATTTTCAGCACCATTGAGAATCAGGTGCTTGTGCATTGCCGGGCGATGGATTTGCCGGAATATATTGAAGTTGATGTCAGCAAAATGAAGATAGGCGACACTATCCATCTGAGCGATATTGTGCCGCCGTCCGGCGTGCGTTTTGACGCGTTAGTGCGCGGCAACGACCCCGCGCTTGCGGTCGTATCGGCGGCGCGCGCCGAAGAAGCCCCGGCGGAACCGGCCGATGCCGCAACTGCCGAGACCGGCACCGAAGGCGCGGCGGCGGCGGGCAAGGCGGAATAATGACAAGCCGCAAACCCCCGAAAACTTCGGCGGCGGCAAAAAAACCCGCCAAACCGGCGAAAACAAAACCCGCCGCCTCCCGTATAAAAAAGACGGTTGTCAAAAAAGCGCGGGCGAATAAACCACCGGTCAAACGGGCAAAGCCCGCCGCCAGAAAACCGGCAGCCAAAAAACAAGCGCCAAAAAAGCCCGCGGCGACAAGCGCCAAAAAACCGGCGATAAAACCGGTGGCAAAACCTGCGGCGGCAAAAACCAAAGGCAAAACCGGCGGCAGGCAATACACACCGGGCGCCGATGAAAAATATATGAGCCAGCGGCAGAAGCGTTATTTTCGCGAAGTGCTGAAAGGAATGCTCACCAGCATTCGCGTCAATTCCGAAAAAACCATTGACTCGCTCAAAGACGATGTCGCCGCAATTCCGGACGACAACGACCGCGCCAGCAAAGAAGCGGAATTCACCCTGGAACTGCGCGAGCGCGAGCGCGAGCGGCGGCTGAAACAAAAAATAGACCACGCCATCCGGCGCATTGACAAAGGCGAGTTCGGCTTGTGCGAGGAATGCGGCGAGAATATAGGCATTGAGCGATTGGTCGCCCGCCCGGTTGCGGTGTATTGTTTTGAGTGCAAGCAACTGCAGGAACGCCGCGAAAAAACCGGCAACTGACGGCAGGTTGCGATGACCGGCCGCCAGCCGCTTTCGCCCGAAGAGGCGAAGGGAAGGATGCGCGATTTGCCGTCGCCGTGGCGGATGTCGGGCGGCAAACTTATCGGCAAATGGCAAACGAATGATTTTGGAGATGTGCAAAAACTCGTGCGCGCCGTCATGCGCATTGCCGCCGCCGAAGATCATCATCCCGAAGTTGTTTTCGGCTGGAATACTGTGCGGGTGGTTTTTCGCACGCACCGCCCGCCGGGATTGAGCGAAAAGGATTTTTACTGCGCCGGCAAGTTGTCGCGGGCGGCGGCGCGCATCCGATAAAGCACTTTGGCGCATTGGCGCATGATTTGTCAACCGGCGGCATAGCCGCGCACATTCGCCGTCTGGCGGCTCCGGCGGCGGTCGGCTTGTTTTGCCAGACGCTTTACAACATTACCGACACTTTCTACGCCGGTTATCTCGGCACGGAAGCGCAGGCGGCATTGTCATTTTCGTTCCCGCTGTATTTTGTTTTGTTGTCGTGCAGTGTCGGCTTGTCGCAGGCGCTGACGGCGCGGGTTGCCAAATCGGTCGGCGGCCGGCGGTCGGCGCGCGGTTGTTGTTTTATCACGCAGGGTGCATTGCTGGCGGTTTTCATCGGCGCGATTATCTGGCTTGTTTTTTTGGGCTTGTCGCTTTTGCGCCCGGCTTTGGATTTGCTCGGCGCGGACGGCGATGCGCGCATTATGGCTTTGGAATATATTGTGATTATTTTTTACGCCGCGCCGGTTTATTTGCTGCTGTTTGTTTTCGGCGGCGCGCTGCAGGCGGCGGGCGATACCAAAACATACCGCAACAGCGTCATCGGCTCGGCATTGCTGAACATTGTGCTGGATCCGATGCTGATGTTCGGCTGGTTCGGCTTGCCGGCTTTGGGCGTTGCCGGTGTTGCGCTTTCCACGGTAATATCCACGGCGTTGTCGGCTTGTTATGTGGTGTGGGTTTTTTCGCGCACGGATTTGGCAAAAAGATGGCGGTTGTTTTTTTTGCGCCCGCACTTCGCCAAACTTTCCGGCTTGCTGGCGGATGCGTTGACGCCGATGGCAAGAATGTTTGCCATCGGCGCGGGCTTTTTTATCACAACCGGTTTTTTGGGCGTGTTGGATTCGTCGGCGGTTGCGGCTTACGGCATTGCGTTAAGAGTGGAGCAGTTGTTTCTTCTCCCGCTCATCGGAATGGAGATGGCGATGCTTGCCTTTGCCGGCCAAAACTTCGGCGCGCAAAAACCGGCGCGCATAAAAGATGCGGCGCGCATTATCGCCCGCGCCGGTTTTTCCTTTACTTTCGCCGGCGCGCTGATATTGATACTGGGCGGCAACTTATTGATGACGGCGTTTAATGGCGAAGCGGAAGTGATTAACTATGGCAGATATTATTTGTTTGTCGCGGCGGCGGCGGGTCCTTTGTATTTTGTGATGAATATTAGCGGCGCGGTTTTGCTGGCGGGTCGCCGCCCGCGCCCGATATTTGCCGCAAGCATTATCCGCCTTTTGGTTTTGCCGCCGCTGCTGTACTGGCTTTTTGCCATGCATCTGCAAATGGGCGTCAATGGCATTTGGCTTGGTGTTTGGCTGGCGCAGATTTTTCCGGCGTTGTGGCTCGGGCGGCAGGCGCATCGGCTTCTTGTTGATGAACAAAACGCCCGATGATTGCTTTGGCGGCTTTTTCCGCCGTCATTTCTCCGGTGTCAAAACGGGAGATGATTTTTGCCGCCGAATAGTTTGCACGCAGGGATTTGTCATAACCGATATCATAAAAGTTTTGCAGCATATCGGCGAGCAGTTGCGAAATGTCGTTTTCGTTATGCATCTTCCGCCATTTTTGCACTCTTGTTTTTCCCGCATATGTGGCGATTTTGCCGACCGCTTCGGCAAACAACTCTTCGCTTGCGGCATAACCGGCATATTGCCGGTGAATGCGCTCGGCGCGACTTGCGACAGATGCCGACAACAAAACCGCATCGGCGGATGCCCGCATCGCCGAAAGCATCGGGGCGGGCAAATGCAGCCCGCCTATCTTGCGCCCTTCGGATTCCACAAAAACCGCATGATTGTTTGGCAGTTGTTTCATCGCCAGATATAACAACGACTCAAAACGCCGCTGGGAAGGTTGCCCGCCCATTCCGCCAAAAACCGACCCGCGATGATTTGCAAGTTTTTCCAAATCCAAAACCGCTTCCCCTTGTTTGGCGAGTTCGCTAAGCAATTCGGTTTTGCCGACTCCCGTTTTGCCGATGACGACAATCCATCTTGCCGCCGCCGCACATTCGGCGATGCCGTTAATGACAATGCGGCGGTAGGTTTTATAACCGCCGTCAAGTTGCGCCGCTTGCCAGCCGATGCGGCGCAAAACTTCCACAACCGCCCCGCTTCTTTGCCCGCCGCGCTGACAATAGACCAGAGGGCGCCAATGTTGCGGCTTTTCGGCAAAACCGGCGCGCAAATAAACGGCAATATTTTCCGCCAGCATTGTCGCCCCGCGCAGGCGGGCGGCAAAAGGGTCGCTCTTGTGCAAGATGCCGATGGCGCGCCGCTGCTCGTTGTCAAGCGCGGGGATATTGACCGCGCCGGGAATGCAATCGGCGGCATATTCCGCCGGCGAGCGCGCGTCAATAATATCGTCAAAGTTGTCAAAGCAATCGGCGGGCATAAACTTGTGCGGAAAATTATAAGCGTTATAATGGGCGGCGATGACAAACAAGACGAAAGATTTGTCGGCGGCGCATTACCGGCGCCCGGTTTTGCGGGCGCCGGGCGGGGCAAAGCGCATATTACTGCATTCGTGCTGCGCGCCGTGCGCCGGGGAGATAATGTCGGCGCTGGCGGCGTCCGATATTGAAACCACGCTGTTTTTTTACAACCCCAACATTCATCCGGCGGCAGAATACCAACTGCGCAAGGAGGAAAACATCCGCCATGCCGAAAAACTGGGGATGGCTTTTGTTGATGCCGATTATGACATTGACAACTGGTTTTCGCGCACCAAAGGTTTGGAAAACGAGCCGGAGCGCGGGCGGCGATGCACGGCGTGTTTTGACATGCGCTTTGAGCGGACGGCACAATATGCGCGGGAGAATAACTTCGCCGTCATCTCTTCCACGCTGGGAATATCGCGCTGGAAAGATTTGACGCAAATAAACAACTGCGGCGAGCGCGCGGCAAGGGCAAGCGATATTTGCTATTGGACTTTCAATTGGCGCAAGCAGGGCGGCGCGCAAAGAATGCTGGAAATATCCAAAAGCGAAAACTTCTACCAGCAGGAATATTGCGGCTGCGTATACAGTTTGCGCGACACCAACAAATGGCGCAAACAAAACAACAGACAAAGAATAGAACGCGGCATAAAGTTCTACCGCTTCTAACCCGCCGCCCGAAAGCGGGAATGACGGGGGCATCGCCGCGTTTTGGCGCGAAGTTTTACGGCTTTGACATAACTCCCAGTACGAATATCAAATTTTTCACCGTTTCTTCGCCTATCACTTTAATTGCCTCATTGTCGGTACCTTTTTTGTGCAGTGTGCTTTCCATGTAATCCAAACACAACTTTCCGATGTTGTGCAGGGTTTTTGTTTTGGGAGTTTTGCCCTGCAAAATCATTTTATGCGCCCGCAAAATTTCGCCGATAGTCGGCTCCGGCACGGATACGCCGTTTTCCCCGGCATAACCTATGCAAATGCCGGACACTGAGGTGAAAACGACGTTGGCGACAGCGAATTGCGAATCGGCGTCAAGCCCCTGTGCTTTGATGGCTTTATCCGTATCCCGCATCACCGCGAATAGTTCGTTGAGAGAATCTTCCTTCCACCCCGCCGCCGCCGGGGCAGACAAGAGGAGAGCGATGATGCAAATGGTTATCTTTTTCATTGGTATGCTCCTTTCGTGTTTGGTGCTGTTGTATTCTAACCCGCCGATGCCCCGCCGACGGTTAGTTCATCCACTTTTATCGTCGGCTGACCGACGCCGACCGGCACCCATTGCCCGTTTTTGCCGCAAGTGCCGATGCCCGGGTCGGGGGCAAAATCCGACCCGACCATGGAAACCTTCGGCATAATCGCCGGACCATTGCCGATAATCGTCGCGCCTTTGACGACTTCGGCGAGTTTGCCGTTTTTTATCCGCCGCGCTTTGGAGATGGAAAACACAAAGTTGCCATTGGTAATATCCACCTGCCCGCCGCCAAAATCCTCGGCATAAAGCCCGTCCTTGACCGAGTTGATAACTTCTTCCGCCGTCCTGTCGCCCGCCGCCATAAAAGTGTTTGTCATCCGCGGCATAGGAGGATGCGCGTAGGATTCGCGCCTGCCGTTGCCTGTCGGCTTGGCGCGCATGAGTTTGGCATTGACGATATCCTGCATATAACCGACGAGAATGCCGTCTTCTATCAAAGTTGTCGCTTGCACCGGCGTGCCTTCGTCATCCACCGAAAGCGACCCGCGCCGCCCGTCAATATTCCCCGCATCGGTTACCGTCACCCCCTTGGCGGCGACTCGCTCGCCGATGCGCCCGGAAAAAGCCGACACTTTTTTGCGATTGAAATCCCCTTCCAAACCATGCCCGACTGCTTCGTGCAAGATAACCCCCGCCCAGCCGGAACCCAAAACCACCGGCATAAGACCGGCGGGCGCGGCGGCGGCGGAGAGTTTGCCTTGCGCTTCGCCGAGCGCCTTATCCACGGCGGTGCGGATGACGGCATCGTCAAAAAAAGCCAAACTCCCGCGCCCGCCCGCGCCGCCAAAGCCGGTTTCGCGCTTGCCGCCTTCGCACAAAACAATAGTCAGCCGAAGTTGCGTCATCGGGCGGATGTCGGCGGCGACGGCGCCATCGGCGCGCACGACAATCATCATCTCAAAAGACGCTTCCAAACCGGCGATGACATTTTCCACCCGGTCGTCCGCTTGCCGGGCGATGGCATCGGCGCGATGCAAGATGCCGGTTTTGATGCTTGTCGCCGCGCCGCAAACATCATCATCGGCAAAGCGCGGCGCACAAGGGGCGGGAAGGGCAATGGCGCCGGTGTGCATATCGCCGCCGCGCGTTTTTGCCGTGCGGGCGATATCGGCAAAAGAATCCAACACTGCGGCGGCGATAATATCGCTGCTGGCAAAGGCGGTTGTATCGCCGCGCACGGCGCGCAAGCCGATGCCGCTTTCTTTGGAGAAGTTGCCGGTTTTTATCGCCCCTTCGTCCAAACTCCACGATTCGGAAGTCGTCCCCTGCACGAAGATATCCGCCCAATCCAGCCCTTGCAAATGCCGGTTCATCGCCGCTTGCACATCCGCAATACGCAAGCCAAACGGCAACAGCAACCCCTTCTCCGCCGCCGCCGCAACCCCGGCGGCACCCGGCATTTCCCCCGCAACAAAAGTCATCGCGTCATTATCGCACAGATACCGGCGGCTTTTTCAGCCGCGCGGTAAGCAGGGAGCCGGAGATGATGAAAGACAATCCCCATGCCATCGGCATAAGCAAATTGAACAGCGGCGCGCGCAGTTTGCCGCTCAACGCGATGCTCATAGTCCCCGCCAAAGACGGCGCAAACCGCGCCTTGCGATGGCTATGCAGGCAAAGCCCGCTGCTTTCCGCCATCGTTTTAATGTGCGACAACTGCGGATAGAATATATGGCGCGGCGCGTCATAGCCGCTCCAACTTTGGCGAAATACCTTATGCTCAAAGCAATCAAACAACGGCACGGCAATATAAATCTCGCCGTCCTCTTTCAGCATTTTCGCCAACTCACACAGGGTTTCCTGCGGATGGTTCAGATGTTCAAATGTGTTGTGCATGGTAATGAAGTCAAAACCCCCGCGTGTTTTTGCATGATGGGCGAGGTCTTTCATCGCGGAAAACACCAAAGCCCCCCGGTGTTCCTCCACCGCTTTGGCATTGACAGGGTCAAACTCAAAGCCGCAAGCGCCCCCGCCGGTAATGCGGGCAATGTCGTGCAGAAAATTGCCATCGCCGCAACCGAAATCGCAACCGGATAAGTTTGCCGTCTTTTCCGCTTTGCCGTCAAGCGGGCGATAATACACATCGCGGTTAACAACGCGGCGGACGGCATCCAAAACCGGCGACAACTTCCTATGCACCGGATACTCGGCATAAAAAGACGCGGTATCATCCGGCAGCGGAAACTGCTGCACCAATCCGCATTTGGCGCATTTGGCATAATCCCACTGCCCGGGAATGCCGCACCACAAATCGCGGCAGTTTCGCCGGACAACTTCGCCGTCATTCGCCTTGCACGACAAGCAGGTAAAGTTATTTTTTTCACAAGCAAGCATTTGTGCAGTATATCAAAATATTGTCATGACTTGCCATCCCCCCTCGTCATCCCCCCTTCTTGTCATCCCCGCCCCCTCGCCATTCCCGTCCCCCTTCGCCATTCCCGCCCCCCCTCGTCATTCCCGCGAAAGCGGGAATCCACATCTTTGCCATTTGGCAATTTGCGCGCAAGCGCAAACGGCGACTTGTCGCCGCAAATGGCAAAACACGAATCAAAAGCCC
>JBPCWZ010000170.1:0-3076 GCA_051009015.1 Gammaproteobacteria bacterium
GCCGCCGCCCCCGATTTATTTGCCGCCGCATCGCGCGAATATTCCCAGCGCATTGTGAAGTTAACAATGACTCAACTTGTGCCGACATTGACGACATTCGTGACGACAAGAACGCCAATCACAACGGCGATGATGACGAGAACGGAACCTCGGACGATGCCCGGAATGACGATAACGATGACCGTGACCAACACAACGCCTCCGCCATTCCCCCGGGCGGCAAGCGTCAATGCCACGACATTTCATTTTAGCGATGCGGTTCAAGTGCGTCGGGAATATGTTGTGGAAACGGTCAACAAGTTTTTGATAACTTTGCCCCCGGATTCGCAATCCCGCCCCCATGTGCTGACATTCCCCGTGGGTTCGCACACTTTTTCCTTGCTGACGGTTTCCGTAATTTCAGCCGTGAATGGCGGCTGTTGTCCGGCTGGCAGGGTTTTGCGGGGTTTGTTGCAAAACACTCGTCCTTACGCCATGACCATCGTGCAAGGCAGCGAAGACCTGGTGCCGACAGTAACGACGGCGATGACCACAACAAGAACGGAAGGAGACAGGCAAATAACGATAACGATAACAACGGCGGCGACAACAACAACGGTAACGACAATCGTGGAAATGGTGCTATTTCGCACAGTGACCCTTGCCGCAAATGACGCAATACACATTGACGGCAAAATGCCGCCGCCGCCAAATATGCCGCAAATGGCATCGGCGGATATGCCGGTAATCCATCATCAAAAGCGGGCGCATTATCGTCATTCCCGCGAAAGAATGACGAAAAGGGCGGGCGGTTTAATACCAATCCCCCGCGCATAATACCGCCGCTATTGCCGACAACAATGACGGCAACAATGAAAGCGATGGTGCTGACCGGGCACGGCGGCATTGACAAACTCGTCTATCGCGAGGATTTTCCCAAACCGCAGCCAAAAGCCGGCGAAGTGCTGATTCGCGTTTGCGCTTGCGGGCTGAACAATACCGATATCAACACCCGCACAGGATGGTATTCCCAAAGCGCAACCGGCGCGACAAACCCGGAAACCGCCGCAAAAAGCGCAAACGAAAAAGACGCCGCATGGGGCGGCAAACCGCTTTCTTTTCCGCTTATACAAGGGGCGGATGCAGTCGGCATAGCAGAGAGTGTCGGCGAAGGCGTTGACGATTCCATCATCGGCAAGCGGGTAATGATAGATTGCTGGCTGCGCGATAAGACAGAGCCGCATAACGCAAACAAAGCCGGTTATTTCGGCAGCGAATGCAACGGCGGTTTTGCCGAATATACCGCTGTTGATGCCCGCAATGTGTATCCTATCAATTCCGCTTTGTCTGATGCGGAACTGGCAACTTTTTCCACTTCCTATTTAACCGCCGAACAAATGCTAAACCGCGCCAAAGTCGGCGGCGATGATATTGTGCTTATCATCGGCGCATCCGGCGGCGTAGGGTCGGCACTGATACAACTTGCAAAACGCCGGGGCGCAAAAGTCATCGCCATGTGCGCCAAAGACAAAGCGGCGACAATGCGCGCGTTATTATCCCCCGATGCCATATTACCGCGCGCGCCGGATGATTTATCCGCCGCGCTGAAAGCCGCCGGTTTTGACGGCATTAGCGTAGTCGCCGATGTTGTCGGCGGCGCATTGTTCCCGCAACTGATAAATGCGCTGCAAAGGCGCGGCAGATATGTATGTTCCGGCGCCATCGCCGGAGCGGGCGTTGATATGGATTTGCGCATTTTATACCTGCGCGATTTGACACTAATCGGCTCAACGGTAACGCCGCCGGAAGTATTCCCCGATGTGATAAGTTATATTGAAAAAGCCGAAATCCGCCCCCTGCTGGCAAAAACCTTCCCGCTAAAACAACTGCCCGAAGCGCAGCAAATGTTCGCGGCAAAAAAACATATCGGCAATATCGCCGTGGTAACGGGCGATTAAATGTATCATTCCCGCGACACTGTACACTTCTCGCAGGAATGACACATTAATGCTTAATGTTGCCGTTTTGCGTGTATAATACGGGAATTAATCGCATTGGAAAAGGTGTGAAAAGGGGAGAAATGCCGATGACACCAAAAAACATAAAAGCCAAAAGCGGCGGGGTTATTGCCCGGCTGCTTACCTTGTGCCTTGTCGCCTTTGCCGCCATCGGCGCAAGCGGCGAACAACATAACGGCGCAACAACCGGCGGCGGCTTTGCCGACTTCCGCAAACAACAACAGGCGCGCTTGTTTTCGGCGATAGACGACACTCTTTCGCAAAAAGCCGAAGACACACTGCTCGGCTTTGCCGCAATGCGCAAGGCGGAAGTTAACCTGCAAACCGAACTCGGCGGGCGCAAAGGGCAACTCGGCGTCAATCTCATCGGCGCATTCGCCGATGCCGGACACTATGCTACCGGCTGGCAACTTCGCGCCTATGGCGGCGGCGAAGACAGCAAAGGCGTCAATGCCGGCGTGTTTTACCGGCAGATTAATAATGGCAATGTCCTCTATGGCGTCAATGCCTTCGCCGATTATGAAGACGGCAACTATGGCAACTTCCTGCGCTATTCTTTCGGCGGCGAGATCCGAAACACCCTTTTCGCCATCAACGCAAACTATTACCTGCCGGAAACCGAAAGCCGTCCTGTCGGCAACGGCGCGCGGGCGTATTCCCGCCGGGGTTTTGACCTCAACTTTCGCCTTAATGTCCCCAAGTGGCATTTTATGAAGATGCGGGCGGATTATTACAAGTTTGACGGCAAAGACGGCACAGATGCGGATGTCGGCTTTCGCTACGGCGTGGAGTTGGCGTTGCCGCCTTTTGACGGTTTGCAAGTCGGTGTGTTATATGACGGCGGCTCGGACAAGTTTGGCGGCGATTTGACATATACGCACACCATCGGCGAGCCGCCGGTGCGGCATAATGGCGGCGATACTCTTGCCGCCCCCGACTTATTTGCCGCCGTATCGCGCGAATATTCCCAGCGGATAGCGACAACAAACCCGACGGTGGCAATCCCCGTCGGCGGCTTTGACTATCATAGCCGCGTGTTTGTTACCGGCTTTTATGGCACGGTCGGGACGATAGCGGCA
>JBPCWZ010000171.1:0-2763 GCA_051009015.1 Gammaproteobacteria bacterium
GTTCACAGCACGGGGCAACGCCCCGTGAGTCGGCATTTCAATTAATCAAGCCCTGTAAGGGCGTCCCATTCTTTTGCAGGGCAAAGCCCGGCAAAAATCATCAATACCAATTCATTAATCCCCCCCCCTTTTTATCATCCCGCCCCTTTGACATTCGCCGCCATTGTTGCCCGTTTGACATTTATCGCCATTGTTTTCGGTCGCCCTTTCAGGGCTTGTTTGTTTAATATGCCGATTCACGGGGCGTTGCCCCGTGCTATGAACAGGTCGCCCTTACAGGGCTTTAACATCGTCATTCCCGCCCCCGCCGTCAATCCCGCCGCCCTCGTCATTCCCGCGAAAGCGGGAATCCATCGGCGCGAAAGCGGCGAATTTGCCGAAAATGGCATTTTGGGCGGTTGTTGTGGTAATATTGTCACTGACTAAATCATTGTACGGAACTCGCTTGTCGGGTTTCCGTGTAATACAAAACCCGATACTTATGGCGGGAAATAGCCGGAATTTTTGCCGTATGGTGATTTAGTCAGGCCCGACTTCGTGTCGGGGTTTGACAACGACAACGGGGGAAATTCCAATGAAAAAGACGATTCTAATGGCGGCGGCGATGTTGGCGGCGTCCATGCTTTTGACCGCTTGCGGCGGTGGAAACAACGGTGGGCTTAACCTTGAACCCCATCCTTTAACACGGGAAAGGGCGGATGGCAAGATTCCGGTAAAGACGGAATTAATCCGCGCGCAAGTCCGGGCGGAGTTGGCGGGCGTCCCCGAAGGCGAGGCAAAAGTCCTCCGCTGGCAACAGATAGAAACGGATTATCACGCTTGCCGCTTGGCGTCCGACAAGGCGGCAAAGACGGAAGAAAAGGTATTTGCCGATTGCATGGCAAATCGCGGCTATGTGTATATGTATCGCATTGACGCGGAGCAACTGCACAACGACATCGCCTTTGAGATGGAAAAGGCAAACCGCGAAGGCAGGTTGGAAGTGCAGTTTCCGGCGGCGGTTGCAAATTCGCCGGTTGTGACAACCACGGTTGCAATATCGCCGCCGCCGGTGACGATAGTTGCAGAAGATGCGGAATCGGATAGCGGCGGTTATGCCGGATATCTTTTGGGATTAGCGGCGGCTGGCGGTATTGTTGCCGCAGTAGCCGGTGGCGGCGGCGGCGATGATAGTAGCAGTGGCGGAAATTTGCCCGTTGTGCCGCCTCAAATGACGATGATAACGCCGACGATAGCACCGCCGACAACTCCGATTCGGTATGAAGTTACCGCGCTGGAATTGGGGGCATGGCATATAGAGGACATTAGACAGACAACATCATTGCCTCTTGGTAGCCCCAGAGTAGATGGCTCGTGGTTGATGATTATTCCGATTGCTGAGCAAGGGGGTTTATCGTTTGAACTTAACGGAAGTAATATCCATATACAGCGGCAAAATGTAACTCGGACTGAATGGACGGGTCGCATTGATTTCCCGGCATTGGTTAATCGTGAGAGGTGGAATGCTCTCGGAAGGGATGGATGGCATGATATCCATTCTTTTACGATTGGTGATGTTGGTGTGATTTTAGGGGGAAGTTATCTGCCAAATAATAATTTTCTTCCTGCACGACATCCTGTGGGTTATGGGAATTGGCAGGTATTATTTGCGACAGATACAGGCATTACGCGACTTTCGCAACTTTGCAATGCGCGATGGCTTGGCAACTACATAAATGCTAATCATAGACCCAATGGCATTGGTGGTTCTGCAAGAACGATTTGCAATTATCCGGGCAATACATCTTATTCGCCGGATATGCGGCGGGTTGTGCATGCGGCAATGGCGGATACTTTCCGGCAGGGCATCGGCATTGGCGAAAGCAACTTCGCCTTTTCCGGCAACTACAACGGCGACGAAAGGGCGGCGGGCTTTTCTTACGACATTGGCGGCTTTGCCCTGCGCACCGATTATGCCCGCTTGCCGTCAAAGCAAGATGGCGAAGTTTGGCTTGATACATACCGCTTCGGCGCATTAACCCGCGTCAATGACGAAGTGCAGTTTTTTGCCGGTGTAGATTCTTACCGCAATGCCATCTTTGCCATTGACGCCAAAGGTGATAACATGCACAGGTTAGGTTTTGCCGTAGGCAATGGCTATGCGGTAAAATACGAGTATCAAATCCGCTTATAACACGGCGGAATTGTCAAACAAAACACAAAAGGAGAGAAACCATGACCGAAGAAGAAAAGAAAGAATCGCCTTTACTTGAGGCGATTATAAAGGGCGATATTCGCCAAGTTGAGCAATTGATTGCCAGCAAGTCGGGTATTAACGAAAAAGGCGACAATGGCTTGACACCTTTGCATTGTGCGGCGATGTCAGGGCAACCCGAAATTGCGCTTGCCCTTGTCAAAATGGGGGCGGATTTGTTTGCCGTCACCACTGAAGGCAAAACGCCGTTAGATTGGGCATGCGTATCGCATAATCAAGACAGCGTTATCGCGCATGTCTTGAAGGGGGCAATGGAATGGCACAACAACAAAAATAAGCAGAAAGCCGAAAGATTGTTGCGCGAATTGTAATAGCGGCGGTTTGTAGATTCCTGTCCCCGCGCAAAAGGCGGTTTTGTAGATTCCCGCTTAAGCCGGAATATCATTGGAAAACCGCCGCTTGCCGTCCCTGTCGCAGGTAAGGCAGTGGTTTTTGCCGTCAATGGCGTTATAACAAATCGCCGCCCATCCGCCGCCGCCCCGTTGTAGAATTGCAAAAGTATGAAGCGG
>JBPCWZ010000172.1:0-7297 GCA_051009015.1 Gammaproteobacteria bacterium
TGGATTACGAAGATGGCGATTATGGCGACTTTTTGCGCTATGGCATTGGCGGCGAGTTATCAAACTCCGTCTTTGCCCTTGCGGCAAACTATTATGCGCCGCAAACGGATGACCGAAAGATAAATGCAACCGTCGCCGCTTTTAGCCGCGAGGGTTATGACGCAAAACTGCGGCTTAATGCGCCCGGATACCGCGAAGTTAAAGCGGCGTTTGATTATTACCATTTTGACGGCAAAGGCGAAACGGCGAAAGATGCGGGATGGCGTTATGGATTGGAATTTGTCCCCATTCCGTCCTTTCATTTTGCCCTGTATTATGACGATGGCGCGGAAACGATTGGCGGCGATATAGGATATTCCCATACCATCGGCGAAAGGCAAAAGCGGGAATCTAATGCGGCGTTTTCGCCTGACTTATTTGCGGCGGTATCGCGGGAATATTCACAGCGGATAGCGACGGTGGCAATTGCCTCCGATGATATTGTGCGGATAACGCCGCCGGTGACGACAATAATGACGATGGAAACCGAAAGGATTGTGCCTTCGCGGGTTGCGAGTGTGCATTTTACGGCGCGTTATAACTTCGCATTTGATGTTTTCGGCACAAGGGCGCAAGCGTGGATACTTGTGACCAGCATATACAAACACCTGATAACTCTGCCAGATATAGCGACATCCCCGTTGGTTGTAAGTATAACGGGAAGTTTGGACAGAAGAGCCGGTAATGATTTCTATGTAATAGCCCGCCAAAACAATGGACATGAGTATCGTACAAATTCATCTTTTGATTATGGCGCACCGCGACACGGGCATGCGCCATTTATGCGGCACACGCTAACCATTACGCCGGGAAGCGAGGAATTCATTAGCGTAACCACAACGCTAACAACCCGCACAACCACAACAATGGCGGCGGTAACGACAACGCCCCCGCCCGCAAATACCAGCATTGTTATTATGACAATGCGGACAACGACAACAATGACAACGGAAACTGCCGGTATGGTTGTGCCTTCGCGGGTGGCGAGTGTTGAAGTCACGGTAGATAGTGGTTTGGATATTATCCTAACTACTTTTGGGCGTTCGCGCAATTTAGTAACTTTGCCTCCCGCATCCACGCCTCGCCCGCATGTTCTGACCATTACCACAAACCAAAATAGTGCTCATACTGACACAAGGGTAATTGATAATGGTGGTAGTCCTGTTTTTAATGTGGGAGATTCCCCGGCATTTCCAAGATTAGGTCTCCGTACTTGGATAATTACTATTGTGGAAGGCGGCGAGGAGATTGTCGGGCAGCCGACAACAACAACGCTAACAACCCGCACAACCACAACAATGACGACATTTTCCACAATGTTTATAACCCTGACGGCAAATGCGGCAATGGGCGGCAATGACGAAAAGAATACGCCGCCAAACTTCCCGCAAAAGCGGGCGGCTTTTTTCGTGTCATTAAAGACCGCCCGCGCCTTTTTTCCAAGCGGTTAGCATTATCAAAAGGGGGCGGTTTTATCCAATAAGATAACGCATAAGCACGCCCCCGCCCCCCCGATATTCATAAGCGGGCGGCGCGGCGGTAATATTGCTTTTGGCATTGGCGACGGTGTGGTCGGTAATGCGCCATCGCGGCAAGTTGCGCGCGCCAAAACAACCCGCCGCCGAAAACACGCTGTGGCGCGGGAATGTGTGGATGACTTGGGGTTTGGCGGCTTTTTGTGCCTATGCCGTTGTTGATTCGCTGCAGCATTCTTTTTTGGCGGCGGTTTTTCCGGGTGTGATGGCGTTGTTATCGTTGTTGTGTTGTGTGTTATATTTGTGGCGGCAACGATTGATGACAATACAAACCGCAATGCCGGAGGGGCAAATAAGCGCGGTGGCGATGATGCGGGCGATGTTGTGGCTGGTCGGTTTGGCGGTATTGACATGCGTTTTTGGCTTTGTCATTGCCATTAGCGCGCTGTTTGCCGCATTATTGCGAATGAAAGCGGGCGCATCGTGGAAGATGACGGCTTTGCTTTCTGTTTGCGGCATTGGCGGGATGCTGTTTTTGGCGCATTATGCGCGGATGGATTTTCCCTGGGGTCTTTTGCAGCATTATGCCGATTTGCCCTGGCCGCTTGGCTGATATTTGCCATTGCGTCAAGCGGCGCAAAAGCGGCATGTTAAATGTCAAATGCGGGCGGGCGTGATAACATTGCAAGAATGCTCCCCGAGGCGATTCCTTGTGCCGTTATGCGCGGCGGCACTTCCAAAGGCGTTTATTTTGTGCTGGACGATTTGCCGGCGGAAGAAACGGCGCGCAACAACTTACTGCTGAAACTCATGGGCGGCGACAAACGCCAAACGGACGGCATCGGCGGCGGTGATATGCTGAACTCCAAAGTCGCGATGGTGTCAAAAGCGGCAAATGCGGATGTTGATGTTGATTACCGGTTTGCACAAGTCGTCCCCGGCGGCGGCGTGGATACTTCGCCGACTTGCGGCAATATCCTGGCCGGCGTTGGCGCTTTTGCGCTGGAACGCGGGTTGATAGCAACAAAGCCCGGCAATCAAGAGCGGCGCATTGTCGTCCGCGATATCAACACCGGCGCCAAAGTGGAGCAACTTGTCCGAACAACGGCGGACGGCAAACCCCGCTATGATGGCGATTGTGTTATTGCCGGCGCGCCCGGTGCGGCGGCGCCGGTGCGGTTGTTTTATCTGGAGTTTGCCGGGGCGAAGACCGGCAAACTATTCCCGACCGGCGCGCGCACCGACCTATTTGACGGCATTGCCGCGACATGCATAGACGCGGCAATGCCGACCGTCATCGCCGCCGCCGCCGATTTTGGCATCGGCGGTTATGAAGACCGCGATAGTTTGCAAAACAACAAAGCGCTGTTTGAGAAGATGGAAGCGGTGCGCTTGCAAGCGGCAAAAAAGATGACATTGGGCGATGCGCGCGGGGCGGTGATTCCGAAGTTTGCAATGGTTGCGCCGCCGGCTGCGGGCGGCGCTTTGGCGGGGCGCTATTTCACGCCGGTAAGCGCGCATGCGGCTTTTGCCGTATCCGGCGGCATTGCGGTCGCCTGTGCGGCAATGATGGACGGGACGACCGCCGCCAAAGCCGCCTGCCGCCCGGCGGCGGGGGATGGCGGTGTCTTTGCCGTGGATATAGAGCATCCGTCCGGCATTATGCAAGTCCTCGCCGAGTTTGACAATGCCCAAAAGCGGGAGATGCCAATAAGGGCCGGCACAACCCGCACAACGCGCCTGATAATGACCGGCAAAGTTTTCCCGCCGCAATAGCAAAAGCCAATAATATTGATGTCGCCCCGGGCAAAGTCGTTTATACGCAAATGCCGAACAGGCAAGGCGGCGCGGAAAGCGATGCGACCATCGCCCTCCCGCCTGCGGGGAATGACAATATTGTAAAATAACGCCGATGTCAAATGATGTTGCTTTGCCTGCGGAGGTTGCCGTTGTTGTTGTCGGCGGCGGGGTTGTCGGGTGTGCGGTGGCGTATCATCTGGCGCAACATTATGACGGCGGCGTTTTGCTTTTGGAACGCGGGAAACTCACCTGCGGGACGACATGGCATGCGGCGGGGTTGATGTCCGGCTTGCGCGCTACGCCCGCGCTTTCGCGCATCGCATCTTACACGCTTGACCTTTGCGCCGATATCCTGCCGGCGGAGACCGGCTTGCAAACCGGCTTTCACCGCCGCGGCTCTTTGGCTTTGGCGCTGAGCGACGAGCGATGGCGCGAGTTGTTGCGGCTGGCGGGCATGGCAAAAATCACCGGTGCAAATGCCGAAGTTTTATCTTCGGCAAAAGAATGCGCCGGCAAAGCGCCGCACATAAAAATGGACGGCGTTATCGGCGGCTTGTTTTTGCCCGAAGACGGGCAGGCGGATCCGGCAAATGTCGCCCTTGCCATGGCAAAGGCGGCAAAACTTCGCGGGGCGGATATGCGCGAGGGCGTTGCGGTTTTGGATATTTTGCAAAAGAACGGCAAAGTTTGCGGAGTCAAAACCAATCGCGGCATTGTCAAAACGCCCGCCGTTGCATTGTGCGCCGGTTTGTGGTCGCGCGACATTGCCGCGCGCGCGGGGGCGTCCGTGCCGCTGATGGCTTGCGAGCATTTTTATGTTGTAACAGAACCCATCAAGGGTTTGCCGCCCGATGTGTCGCCGGTGCGGGTTTTTGACGAATGCGCCTATTACAAGGAAGACGCGGGCAAACTTCTCATCGGCGCGTTTGAACCGGTAGCAAAGCCGTGGGACGAAAACACCCGCCCCGATTTTTGTTTTGACCAGTTGCCGGAAGATGCCGACCACTTCGCGCCGATATTGGAACAAGCGATTCACCGCGCCCCCGCACTGGCGACAACCGGCATATCCACTTTTTTCAATGGTCCGGAAAGTTTCACAAGCGACGGGCGGTGCATACTTGGCGAAGCCCCTTCGCTTTCGGGTTTGTTTGTCGCCGCGGGAATGAACTCGCAGGGCATTCAGTTATCCGGCGGCGTCGGCAAAGTATTGGCGCAGTGGATGGTAGGCGGCGAGCCGCCGTGCGATTTGTGGGAGGTTGATATCCGCCGCTTTCACAACTTCCAGCGCAGCCGCGCCTATTTGCGCGCCCGCACGACAGAGACGCCGGGGCTGCTTTATGCCGATCATTTTCCCCACCGGCAGATGTCGACCGCGCGCGGCATTCGCCGCACTCCTTTATATGCCATCTTGAAAGAGCGCGGCGCGTGCTTCGGGGAATATGCGGGATGGGAAAGGGCAAACTGGTTTTCGCCCGATGGCAAAACCGCGCCCGCCTACCGCTATTCGTGGCTGCGTCAAAACTGGTTTCGGCATTCCGCCGCCGAACATTTGGCAATGCGGGAGAATGTCGGGCTTTTGGATTTATCCACTTTCGGCAAACTGCGCTTGCGCGGTGCGGATGCGGCGGATGTTTTGCAAAAAGCATGCGCCAATAATATTGATGTCGCCCCGGGCAAAGTCGTTTATACGCAAATGCTAAACCGGCAAGGCGGCGTGGAAAGCGATGCGACCATCGCCCGCCTTGACGATGACGATTTTTTATACATTACCGGCGCGGCTTGCACGGCGCGCGATTTGTCATGGTTGCGCCGTCAAATGCCGCCCGATGCCCGATGCATTATTGACGATATGACCGCCGCCGAATCGTGCATTGGCGTTTTTGGTCCCGGCGCGCGCGAATTGCTTAATAAGATATCGCCGGATGATTTTTCCGCCGCCGGTTTTGCTTTCGGGCAGTGGCGGAATGTGGAAGTCGGGATGGCTTTGGCGCGGGCGCACCGCATCAGTTATGTCGGCGAACTCGGCTGGGAGTTGCATATCGGGGCGGATTTTGCCGCGCATTTGCTGGAATGTTTGCTTGTCGCCGGGGGCGATAATGTCGCACTTGCGGGAATGCATGCGATGGATTCCTGCCGGCTGGAAAAAGGCTTTCGGCATTTCGGTCACGACCTCAGCGACGAGGATAATGTGCTGGAAGCGGGGCTGGCGTTTGCCGTCAAAACCGAACACGCCAAAAAATGCCCGGGCAAATACGGCGATTTTATTGGCAGGGAAGCGGTTTTGCGAACAAAGGAGAAAGGTTTGCAACGGCGGATGGTGCAAATCAAACTGCAAGACGCCGCGCCGCTGTTGTATCATTACGAGCCGATACTCCGCGACGGGGAATATTGCGGTTATTTGACTTCCGGCAACTACGGGCATTTTGTCGGCGCGGCGGTGGGAATGGGTTATGTCAAATGCGCGCCGGAAGAAAAGGCGGCGGATGTATTGCGCTCTGCCTTTGCCGTGGAAGTCGGCGGCGAAGTGTTTGCCGCAAATGCGTCAATAAAAGGGTTTTACGACCCGGACGGCAAGCGAATGAAAGGATAGGCATTTGTGAAACAAACGGCGCAAAAACTTGTTTCGGCAAACCGCACACTCGCCCGGGCTTGCGGCGGTTTGCGCTTTTCGCCGCCGGTTGCTTTTGTTTATAATCCGGCGCATTACGCCCGCTCTTCCATTGATAGTTATTTTGGCAAATACGGCAACGGGCAAAAGCGCGTTTTGTTTTTGGGAATGAATCCGGGACCTTGGGGAATGGCGCAAACCGGCATTCCCTTCGGCGAAGTCAATGCCGCGCGCGATTTTCTAAAACTTGGCGGCATTGTCGGCAAACCGCCGATGGAGCATCCCAAAAGGCGCATTGACGGCTTTGATTGCCCGCGCTCCGAAGTCAGCGGCGCGAGGTTGTGGGCGATGTTTGCGCGCAAGTTTGGCGCGGCGGAAGTTTTCTTCGGCGGGCATTTTGTTTTGAACTATTGCCCGCTTCTTTTTTTGGCGGCAACCGGTGCAAACATCACGCCGGACAAACTTGCCAAAAGCGAAAGCGCGCCGTTGTTTGCGGCATGCGATATTTTTTTGCGCGCGGCGGTTGATGCCTTGCGCCCGCACTATCTCATCGGCATCGGCGCATTCGCCGAAAAGCGTTTGCGTTTGTTGTTTGACAACGGCGGCGCGGTTATCGGCAAGATCCTCCATCCCAGCCCGGCAAGCCCGGCGGCAAACCGCAACTTCGCCCAAACAGCCGAACAACAACTAATTGATATCGGCATTTGGTAAGCGGGCGTTTGCGGGCGATTGTTGCCCGTCATTCCCGCCGCCCTGGTCATTCCCGCCTTGTTTGGCGTTTTGGCAGTGTTATTTCGGCTTTTGCGCGGGTTAGTTCGGCTTTTGGCTGCCTTTGCACGACTCTCCGCTCCATTGATTTGACCTTAAACAGTGCGCTGACGACTCTCCGTTGCTTGTGCAAGAGTTTTGCAAAGGGAAGCACGACTCTCCGTTGCTTGTGCAAAAGTTTTGCAAAGGGAAGCACGACTCTCCGCCGCTTGTGCAAAAGTTTTGCAAAGGGAAAAACGCCCTGAATTAGTGCAACCGTGACCTGTGCAAAGGGAAAAACGCCCCGAATTAGTGGAAGGAAAGCCCGAATTAGTGTTGTTAAAACAAAAAACAACCTTATCAAACCCCCGCCGCCGCCGCCCAAATCTTCGCGGATGCCGTATTTGCGGGCGTTTAAGGCAAATCCGCCCCGAACTTGTCCAATCCCGCCCTCGTCATTGCCGCCGCCCCCCTCGTCATTCCCGCCCCCCCTCGTCATTCCCGCGATTGAAGTCCGAAGTGCAGTGTTGGGATTCTATATCGGTATTGGGGTGATTGTCATTTTGGTCTTTGTTTCCGCCGGGGATTTGTAGCCCAATGACTTCCGCGGCGTGTTGTTCAACCGGCG
>JBPCWZ010000173.1:0-6971 GCA_051009015.1 Gammaproteobacteria bacterium
TCCGGACATGGCGGGCGCCATTGTCAAAAACACAACAAGCGCCACGGGCGCGGAAGGAGCATTATGATTATAACAACAACCAATTCCGTTGAAGGCAGGCCCATCAACAAATATCTCGGCGTTGTCGTCGGCGAGGCGATCATGGGCGCGAATATCTTTCGCGATTTTCTTGCCAACATTACCGATATTGTCGGCGGACGGTCGGGTGCTTACGAGAAGGAGTTGGAAAAAGCCCGCAATGTCGCCTTTTCCGAACTCACTGTCAATGCGCAGGAACTCGGCGCAAATGCCGTTGTCGGCGTTGATTTGGATTACGAAGTTATCAGCCGTCAAGGCAGTTCAATGCTGATGGTTTCCGTCTCCGGCACCGCCGTATCCCTGCGATAACCCGCGGCGGATTTTTTGTGGTTTCGGCGGGTGCAAAATGCCTTGCGGCGGTTTATAATAGCGGAATGATGATGTTTGATGCCGGTGTCTTTCTTGCCGCGCGGTTTTGCGGCGGGGTGGCGTAGCGATGGGGCGCGTTATGGCGAGTGTGCGGGTGGAAAACAAATACGGACCCGCGCCGATGCCGCCGGTGATGATAAACGCGCTGGTGGATACCGGCGCAAGTCATCTGGTTTTGCCGGGCGCGTGGCGCGACAAGTTTGGCGTTTTTGCCGAAGAGCGCGATGACGAAACCGAAACCGCAACTCAGGACAGGGCGCAAGTGACGCTTTGCGGTCCGGCGCGGGTGCGGATTGATGGTTTTAGCGAGGCGCATACGGATGTGCTGTTTTTGGACATGAAACCCGACCGGGACGGGGCTTATATGCCGTTGCTCGGTTATACGGTTTTGGAGATGTGCAAGGCGGCGGTGGATTTGTCGAGCCATCGCCTTATTCCGGTGCGGGCTTTTGACCTGCGGCGCGCAAGCACAAGCGGCGGGGCATAACGATGGCGGCGGGGAAGGAAATTCGCACCAAGATCAAAAGCGTCAAAAACACGCAAAAGATCACCAAGGCGATGGAAATGGTTGCCGCTTCCAAAATGCGCAAGGCGCAGGAGCGCATGCGGGCGGCGCGCCCTTACGGCGGGAAGATTCGCGAAGTGTGCGCGCATCTGGCGCGCGCCAATTCCGAAAGCCGTCATCCTTTTTTGCGCAAAACCGGCGGCGATGGCAAAGGCGGGATGATAGTGGTAACGACCGACAAGGGTTTGTGCGGCGGGCTCAATGCCAATATTTTGCGGCTGGCGATGGGGCAGTTGCGAAAGTGGGACGGCGGGCAGGTTACGGTTTTTGGCAACAAAGGCGCGGCGTTTATGGCGCGGGTTGGCGCGGATGTCAAATCGCGTTTGGGCGGTTATGGCGATGCGCCGCCGTCCGGCGATTTGCTCGGTGCGGTCAAGGTAATGCTGGATGCCTATCGTAGCGGCGAGATTGGCGAAGTGCGCCTGTTGTATACGAAGTTTGTCAATACGGTTATGCAAACGCCGGTGTCGGAGCGCTTGCTACCGATATCGGACGAGGCGCTGAAAGGCGAGGACGACACGCCGAGCGGGCATTCGTGGGATTATCTTTACGAGCCGGAGGCGGCGCCGGTTGTTGATGCGCTTTTGACGCGTTTTGTTGAGGCGCTGGTTTATCAGGCGGTTGCCGAGAATATCGCATCGGAACAAGCGGCGCGGATGGTGGCGATGAAGGCGGCATCGGACAATGCCGGAAATCTCATTGACGAGTTGCAGTTAATCTACAACAAATCGCGGCAGGCGGCGATAACGCAGGAGATCGCCGAAATTGTCGGCGGCGCATCGGCGGTTTGACGATGGAGTTTGTGAAGATGACGGCGGCGGTGATGAAAGCGGCGGTTGCGAAAGCATCGGCGGTTTTGGCTTTGGCGGTTGTTGCCGTTGTTGTGCTTGCCGGTTGTGCGGCTTTGCCTTCGGCAAACAGCGGCGCGGAAGAAGGCATCATAAGCCGCCCGGAACAAAACAGCGATCTCGGCGGTATGGAGTTGATATTGTATCCGGTTGCGGTATGGGGCGAAGCGGGGGCATCGTCGCCGGTGATTATCAAAGCCGGCGGGCGCGAAGTATATGTTCGCAAGCGGCGCGGCAAATGGCTGGCTCGCCCGCGGGTGAAGATGGGTTTGTTTTGGAACTCGCGCGGCGATGATGTGTATTTGCTGGTTGCGGTTTCGGGTCCGCCGGCAAACATTCGCGCAGTGGAAGTGCATTATGACGGCGGCGCGCGGGAACTTGCCGGGGCGGACAATGTCCGCTTTCATCCGGGGCGGAATATCTGGGACGGCGGCGACGGCAAAACCCCGGCGGCTTTTGCCGTCAGCCCCGAAGTTTTTGTTGATATGCTGAAGTCCGGAGAGTCGCGCGTTTTGGTGCGCACCGGCGGCGGCGTTTTGGAGTTGGATTTGGGCGCATTGCGGAGGGATTCTTCCACGGCAATGCGCCACAATGCCAAAGTTTTGTTTTGGCAGTTTTATGACAAAATGATGCACATGCGAAAGCAGCAGTAAAAAGGAAAAGACCGATGAGTGAAATGGAAAAACCGCAAGGCAAGATCGCGCAAGTGATTGGCGCCGTTATTGATGTGCAGTTTCCGCCGGAGCGGATGCCGCGGGTGTATGACGCCCTGACGGTGCCTGAGCGCGAGGGTTTGGTTTTGGAAGTGCAGCAGCAGTTGGGCGACGGCATTGTGCGCACGATTGCTTTGGGCTCGTCCGAGGGGATGCGCCGGGGTGCGGAGGTTGTCAATACCGGCAGGGCTATCACGGTGCCGGTCGGCGAGAAGACACTCGGGCGGATAATGGATGTGCTGGGCAACCCGATAGACGAAGCGGGGCCCATCAAGTCCGAACACAGCCGCGAGATTCACCAGCCGGCGCCGACATTTGAGGAGTTGTCGCCGAGTCAGGATTTGTTGGAGACGGGCATTAAGGTGATTGATTTGATGTGCCCGTTTGCCAAGGGCGGCAAGGTTGGCTTGTTTGGCGGCGCGGGCGTCGGCAAGACGGTCAATATGATGGAGTTAATCCGCAACATTGCCATTGAGCATTCCGGCTATTCGGTTTTTGCCGGCGTCGGCGAGCGCACGCGCGAGGGCAACGATTTTTATCATGAGATGAAAGAATCCAAAGTGCTTGACAAGGTATCGCTGGTCTACGGGCAGATGAACGAGCCGCCCGGCAACCGCTTGCGGGTGGCGCTGACGGGGCTGAGCATTGCCGAGCATTTTCGCGACGAGGGGCGTGATGTTTTGCTTTTCGTTGATAACATATACCGCTTTACGCTTGCCGGCACCGAGTGTTCGGCATTGCTGGGGCGGATGCCTTCGGCGGTCGGCTATCAGCCGACTTTGGCGGAGGAGATGGGCAAACTGCAAGAGCGGATTACTTCAACACAAAAAGGTTCCATCACTTCGGTGCAGGCGGTTTATGTCCCGGCGGATGATTTGACCGACCCGTCCCCGGCGACGACATTTGCGCATTTGGATTCCACGGTTGTATTGTCGCGGCAGGTTGCCGAGTTGGGGATTTATCCGGCGGTGGATCCGCTGGATTCCACTTCGCGGCAGTTGGATCCGCTTGTTGTCGGCGATGAGCATTATCAAACGGCGCGGGCGGTGCAAAACACATTGCAGCGTTATAAGGAGTTGCGCGATATCATCGCCATTTTGGGGATGGACGAGTTATCGCCGGATGACAAACTTGCGGTATCGCGGGCGCGCAAGATGCAGCGTTTTTTGTCGCAGCCGTTTTTTGTCGCCGAAGTTTTCACCGGCTCGCCGGGCAAGTATGTGCCGCTGAAAGAGACGATACGCGGCTTTCGCGAGATAGCCGAAGGCAAGCACGACCACTTGCCGGAGCAGGCATTTTATATGCTCGGTTCCATTGACGAGGCGGAGGCGAAAGCCAAAGAAATGGAAAAGCGCGCCGCCTGATGTCGCAAAGGAAAGGAGAGAGACGATGACTGCTACGATGCGGGTTGAGGTTGTCAGTTCGGAGAAGTCGCTTTATGACGGCGAAGCCGTTATGGTTGTGGCGCCGGGCGTTGGCGGCGAGTTGGGGATTTTGCCCCGTCATGTGCCGCTTTTGACGGCGATTAAGCCGGGGGTGTTGAAGATTAATCTTCCCGATGGCGGCGAGGAGTTGCTTTATGTTTCCGGCGGTGTTTTGGAAGTGCAGCCGCAAAAGGTTACCGTCCTTGCCGACACCGCAGAGCGCGGGGGGGATTTGGACGAAAAGCGCGCCGAAGAAGCGCGGCGGGCGGCGGAAGATAACATTGCATCGGGCGCGAGCGGTTTGGATTATGCCAAAGCACAGGCGGAACTTGCACAGGCGGCGGCGCAGTTGCAGGCGATTCGCCGGTTGCGAAAGAAGCGCTGACTTCGGCATTTTTGGCGGAGGTGAGAAGATGAAAGCGGCGATGCGCGGTTGTTGGAATGCTTTGCAGGCGTGGTTTGATTCCGATACTGCCAAGGGGGCGGGGGCGGTTGGCGAAGAGGCGGCGGCGAAGCAGTTTCAGTTGTTGCGTTGCGCGCCGTTTTTGCTTATTCATCTGGGTTGCCTGGCGGTTGTTTTCACCGGCGTTAGTTGGGCGGCGTTTGGCGCGGCGGTGTTTTGGTATGCTTTTCGGGTTTTTTCCCTGACGGCGTTTTATCATCGTTATTTCTCCCATCGGGCTTTTAAGACTGGTCGGGTGCGGCAGTTTATTTTTGCCATTTGCGCGATGACGGCGATACAACGGGGTCCTTTGTGGTGGTCGGCGCATCATCGCCGCCATCATCTGCATTCGGACACGGATGAGGATGCGCATTCGCCGGTAACCGGCGGGATATGGTGGAGTCATTTTGGCTGGTTTGCCAGCGGCAAAAACTTCGCAACGCATTATGATGTCGTGCGCGATTGGGCGAAATATCCGGAGTTGGTTTTTCTTAACCGCTTTGACATTATTGTGCCGATTGTTTTTTGGGCGTCTTTATACGGGTTTGGCGAGTATCTGGCGGCGGCGCATCCGCATTTGCAGACAAACGGCGCGCAGATGTTTGTTTGGTGCGGTTTGATATCCACGGTTGCGGTTTATCATGCGACATTTTGCGTTAACTCGCTGTGTCATTTGTTTGGCTCGCGCCCTTATAAGAGCGATGACCAAAGCCGCAATAACTGGCTGGTTGCGCTTTTGACTTTCGGCGAAGGGTGGCACAACAATCATCATCGTTATCCGGCATCGGCGCGGCAGGGGTTTGTTTGGTGGCAGTTGGATATTACTTATCTTATCCTGCGCGTGATGGAAAAACTGCGCCTTATTCATTCGCTGAAACAAGTGCCGAAGTCGGTTGTGGAAGAGGCGGGGAAGTTGTAATATAGTTTGTTGCCGTTGTTGATATTCGGCGGATATTTGGTTTTTTGGATTCCCGCTTTCGCGGGAATGACGGAGGGGGCGGGAATGACGCGTTTTTTTTATGACGGCTTTTTTTATGCGGATATATCCGTTTATGCGGATATATCCGTGAAATGACCGGCGATTGCGGCTGCTGCGGCTGTTGCCGGGCTTACCAGATGGGTGCGTGATTGATAGCCCTGCCGCCCTTCAAAGTTGCGGTTGGAAGTTGAGGCGCAGCGTTCTTTTGGTCCGAGGCGGTCGCCATTCATTCCAAGGCACATTGAGCAGCCGGGTAAGCGCCATTCAAAACCGGCATCGGTAAAGATACTATCCAAACCTTCTTCTTCCGCTTGCCTCCGCACCAAGCCGGAGCCGGGGACGACCATTGCCAGCCGGATGTTGTTTGCGATTTGTTTGCCATTGACCACGGCGGCGGCGGCGCGCAGGTCTTCTATGCGCGCGTTTGTGCATGAGCCGATAAATATCTTGTCGGGGCGGATATCCGTAATGGGCAAACCGGCGCGCAAGCCCATATAATCAAGCGCTTTTTCCATTCCGGCGCGTTTGACGGGGTCGGCTTCTTTTCGGGGCAGGGGGATGTCGTCATCAACGGCGGCGACCATTTCCGGCGAAGTCCCCCACGATACTTGCGGTTTGACGGCGGCGGCATCCATTGACATTTCTTTGTCAAAAACCGCGTCATCATCACTGTGCAGTGTTTGCCAATATTGGCGGGCGGCATCCCACATTTTGCCGCTTGGCGCAAGCGGTTTTCCGCAAACATAATCCAATGTTGTGTTATCCGCGGCTATCATTCCCGCGCGCGCGCCGGCTTCTATGGACATATTGCAAACAGTCATTCGCCCCGCCATTGACAAATCGCGGATGGCTTGTCCGGCGTATTCCAAAACAAAGCCATTGCCGCCCGCTACTCCTATTTTGCCGATGACGGCGAGAATCAAATCTTTGGCGCTGACTCCTTGGCGGGGTTTGTTGTTTATTGTAATGCGCATTGTTTTGGCGCGGCGCATTGGCAGGCATTGGGTTGCCAAAACATGCTCCACTTCGCTGGTGCCGATGCCAAAAGCCAAAGCGCCAAAGGCGCCGTTTGTGCTGGTGTGAGAATCGCCGCAAACGACGGTCATCCCCGGCAAAACCATCCCCTGTTCGGGACCGATGATATGGACGATGCCCTGACGGATATCATTTATGCTTATCTTGCGCATGCCGAATTCGGCGCAGTTGTCGGCGAGGGTTTGCACTTGCAGGCGCGAGAGTTCGTCTTTGATATTCTCCCGCCCCGGCGTGGTGGGGACATTGTGCTCGGGCACGGCGAGCGCCGATTCCAATCGCCATATTTTGCGCCGGTGCTGGCGCAAGCCGTCAAATGCTTGCGGGCTGGTTACTTCGTGGATGAGATGACGGTCTATGAAGAGCAGCCCTTCGCCGTCTTTTTCTTCGCCGACCAAATGCCGCCGCCATAACTTATGATAGAGAGTCAGCCCGCCCATAAGTGCGATTATAGCACCGTCGCAAAACTGCCGGATATTTTACAAGTTCGGCTGTCCGCCGAAAAACATAAAGAAGTCATT
>JBPCWZ010000174.1:0-8679 GCA_051009015.1 Gammaproteobacteria bacterium
CCCCGCCCCTTGCCTTTTGGCGCAAATGGCGGGTGTGGGTTTGGCGGGCGTGGAGGCGGCGGATTAGGTAGTTTCTGCCGAGTGATAATGCCGTGTAAAAAAGCGTTACGCCAAATGCCGCCGCCCAAGCCGCGCGGTCATAACCCGCATCCGCCCACAAATCCAAAACCGGCATTACAATGTAGCGGTGCGCCAAAATGGAAATGGCAAATGCCAGCGCCGTGTTTTGCCATGCTTCGCGCCAACTCTCGCGGCGGCTTTGCATCGCCGGAGAGGCAAAGTTGTCAAACCTGTCTTGTGTTGCTTGTTGCAAGCCGCCGTTGTTTTCGTTGTTGTCTTTCATTGTTATTATTCCGTTGTCGCCAGCACTTTGCCGGGGTTCATAATGCCGCGCGGGTCAAGCGCGTTTTTGACGGCGCGCATCGCCGCGACGGACGCCGCATCTTTGTATTGTCGCAAAAGCGCGGTTTTGCTCTGCCCGATGCCGTGCTCCGCGCTGAATGAGCCGCCATAACGATGCACTCTTTCATAAACTTCCGCGCAAATCGCCGCCGCTGTTTTGTCGTCTTTCTTGTCCGGCATTGCCGATATGTGCAAGTTGCCGTCGCCCAAATGCCCGAAGGCGATAACATACCTGCCCGCGCTTATCTTCGGCAGTTGCGCTTCCAGTGTTGTGATAAAAAGCGCAAGTTGCGATATCGGCAGCGAGACATCCATCTTTATCCACTTGCCGGCTTTTTTTGTCGCTTCGGGAGTCGCTTCCCGCGCATGCCAAAACGCCAGCCGCATCGCTTCGTTTTGCGCCGGGACGGCGTCTTCTATCACGCCCCTTTCCATCGCCCGCGCCAATAATTTTTCGGTTTCGGCTTGTGCTTTCGCATCATCTTCCGCGCCAAACTCAAAAAGCACGGCATAATCCGGCGCATTGTCAAAAGGCGGGCGTATCTGCGGCAGATGCTCGGCAAGCAAATCAAAAAGCAGGCGCGGCATTAGTTCAAAAGCATGCAACCTGTCGCCCAAATCCGCCCGGCACATATCAAAAAAATCCATCGCCGCATTCGCCGATGCTACGCGGCAAAAAGCGCAGCCGCTTGCGGCGGGAGAAGAAAACAACTTGAAAACCGCCGAAGTGATAATGCCGAGCGTCCCTTCGGAACCGATGAGAAGATGACGCAAGTCATAGCCGCTGTTGTCTTTTCGCAAACCCGACAATGCGCCGATGATATCGCCGTTTGGCAAAACCGCCCGCAAACCCAAACACAAATCG
Organism: Gammaproteobacteria bacterium; assembly: GCA_051009015.1. Classification (GTDB taxonomy): domain Bacteria; phylum Pseudomonadota; class Gammaproteobacteria; order Tethybacterales; family Persebacteraceae; genus JAHRAH01. The sequence goes on from JBPCWZ010000174.1 coordinate 1,268, forward strand.
CGGCAGTTGCCATAACGCAAAACATTCAACCCCCCGGCGTTTGTCGCCAGGTTGCCGCCAAGTTGACAACTGCCCTTCGCCCCCAGCACCAGCGGAAAAAGCAAACCCGCCGCCGCCGCCGCCTGCCGCGCATCTTCCAGTATGCATCCGGCTTCCGCCGTCAAAGTGCGGTTTCTTTTGTCCACCTTAATAATGGCGCGCATTTTTTTCATCGCTATCATTACCGCCTTGCCTTCCCCTTCGGCGACCGCCGCCGCCGCATAGCCGGTATTGCCGCCGCGCGCGACAACCGGCGTGTGCGAATCAAAACACGCGCGCACGATTTTGGCGACTTGTCCCTCGTTTTGCGGAAAAACAACCGCGCGCGGCATTCCGTTATATTCCCCCAGAAAATCCCGCCGGTATTCCCCTGCTACCGCCGCGCCGGTTTGGATGTTGTCCGCCCCGCAAATGGTTGCCAGTGTTTTGGTAAGAGTGTCCATCTTTTTCGCCGAAGATGATTATGTCGCAAAGCGGCGGGCGAATGCATCGTCCGCTTTTTCCACTATCGGATAATGCAAAACCGCCGCCAAAACGCCAAGCGCAATGCAGATAAACCACACCGCATTATAACTTCCGGTTGCGTCAAAAAACGCCCCGCCCGAATACGCCCCCAAAGCCGACCCGACCTGATGCGATACAAAAACCACCCCGTAAAGCATTGACATCTGGCGCGTGCCGAAAAACACCGCAACAAGCCCGCTTGTCAAAGGCACCGTCCCCAGCCAGAAAAAGCCGATAGCCGCGCCAAACAGCATTACCGCCGCATCGCTCTTTGGCGCGAGCAAAAACAAAACAATCACCGCCGAACGGCAAAGATAAAAAACCGCCAATGAATTCTTTTTGGAAAACCTGTCGCCCGCCCAGCCGCAAAACATCGTCCCGGCGATATTAAACAAACCCACCAGCGCCAGAGCATTCGCCGCCGCCTGCGCCGACAAACCGGCATCGGCGACATAAGCCGGCAAATGCGTGGCGATAAACACAACCTGAAAACCGCAAACAAAAAAACCCGCCAGCAACAAAACATAACTGCGCGATGACAATGCCGTCCGCAGCACCGCTTTGGCGGAAAAATCGGATACTCCCGCAGCCGCTTGCGCCGCTTGTGCTTTGGTTTTCAACAACGGCGCGAAAAATATCAAAAGCGCGGCGGCAAACGAAAGCATCAACAAAGAATCGCGCGCGCCCAGAGTCGACAAACCCAACTGCGCCACCGGCACAAACAAAAACTGCCCGAGCGACCCCGCCGCCGATACAATCGCCAAAGAAAAAGAACGGCGCGATGGTTTCGCCGCCTTGCCGACCGCGCCGAGTATGACCGAAAAGCCCGCCCCCGCCATTCCCGCGCCAATCAGCATTTGCGCCATCAGCAAAGCCCCGCCGCTGCTTGCCATCGCCATCAACAACATTCCGGCAAAATAAAACACCCCTCCCAATGCCGCCGCCAAAACGGGACCGCGCTTGTCGGCAAGCATGCCAAAAACCGGCGATGCCAGCCCCCACACGATATTTTGCATGGCAATGGCAAAAGCAAAATCGCCCCTGTTAATGCCGAGCATTTCCGTAAAAGGCGCAAGGTATAAACCAAAACCCTGACGCAAGCCCATCGTTATGCAGATATACACCGCGCCGACCGCGATAATCACCGCCGCCGCGTCTTTGCCGCCGAAGGAGTGTTGATTTTTTGCGCTTGTCATCGCTTTGTCGCCGCCGCTTTTGTCATACCGCCGCGCCGGTCTTTTGCGGATGCATGCGCGCCCCCGCTTTTGCCACCGCCGTCAAACGCGCCAGCGCATTAAGATACGCCTTGACCGAAGCGACGACGATGTCGGTGTCGCTGCCCGCGCCGGTCGCATCCATTCCGTCTTTTCGCAAGCGCACCGAAACTTCGCCTTGCGCATCGCTGCCGCCGGTAATGCCGCGCACGGAATACAAAACCAATTCGGCGTCTTTTGCCTCCGCCGCTATCTTGCCAATCGCGCCAAAGGCGGCGTCTATCATGCCGTCTCCTTCGCACTCCGCACTTTGCACTTTGTTGTTTTTTGCCAGCGTGAGTTTGGCGCGCGGTTTGCCGCCGCTTTCGCTGGTGAATTGATAATCGTGCAGTTGCCATCCGCCGCCTTCGCTTGCCGCGCCACCGTCGGCGATGGTCAGCAAATCTTCGTCAAAGATATCGCGTTTTTTGTCCGCCAATTCCTTAAATTTGGCAAAAGCGCTTTGCAGTTGCGCGTCATCGGCAAAATGAAAGCCGAGTTCTGCCAGGCGCGTCTTGAAGGCGTTGCGCCCCGAGAGTTTGCCGAGGCGGATGGTGTTGGATTGCCAGCCGACATCTTCCGCCGCCATAATCTCATAAGTTTCCTTGTCTTTGAGAACGCCGTCCTGATGAATGCCCGACTCGTGAGCGAAAGCATTGACGCCGACAATCGCCTTATTGGGCTGCACGGCAAAGCCGGTTACCGCCGAGACCAAACGGCTGGCGCGCAAAAGTTGCTTTGTGTCAATGGTGGTATCGCAGGAAAAAAAATCCCGCCGCGTGCGCACCGCCATAATCACTTCTTCCAAAGCGGTATTGCCGGCGCGCTCTCCGATGCCGTTTATGGTTCCTTCAACCTGCCGCGCCCCTTCGGCGACCGCCGCCAGAGAGTTGGCAACGGCAACGCCAAGATCATTATGACAATGCACCGAAAACACCGCCCGCCCGGCATTTGGCACCCGCTCGCGCAAACGGCGGATGAGGTTGCCAAACTGCGCGGGCATGTTATAGCCGACCGTATCCGGTATGTTGACGGTTGTCGCCCCGGCGTCAATGACCGCTTCCAAAACACGGCACAAAAAATCCTCCTCCGAGCGTCCGGCATCTTCGGGCGAAAACTCAACATCATCGGTGTATGTGCGCGCGAGTTTGACGGCGGCGACGGCGGCATCCAAAACCTCTTGCGGCGACATCTGCAGTTTGCGCCGCATGTGAATGGGCGAAGTGGCGATGAAAGTGTGCAGGCGTTTGCGCCGCGCGGGCGCGAGGGATTGCCCGGCCGCTTCTATGTCTTTGACATTGGCGCGGGCGAGGGCGCACACCGTGCTTTCGCGAATGGTTTCGGCGATGGCTTTGACGGCGGCAAAATCGCCGCGGCTGGAAACCGGAAAACCGGCTTCTATGACATCAACGCGCAGTTGTTCCAATTGCAGCGCGATCTTGAGTTTTTCTTCGCGGTTCATGGACGCGCCGGCGCTTTGTTCGCCGTCGCGCAAGGTGGTGTCAAAGATGATGAGTTTGTCGTTCATTGTGCTTGCTCGTTTGCCCGCGCCGCCGCTATCAACGGGGCGCGGGTTGGAAAAAAAGGGGAGGGGGTTGGGGGGAGGGGGTTGTGTTACTGCGCCGGCACGCGCAGCAGCGGCGCAAGAAGGCAGGCGGGCAAAAAGCGGCAAAAACCAAACACAACCGACATAATACCACTTTGGCGGGCGAATGTCAAGTTAACCGGCGCCTGTTGGCTTTTGTTATGGCGCGAGCCCGGAGATATAGGCGGCGAGGGCTTTGATATCTTCCTCACTGAGTCGGGCGGCAATGTCGCTCATTACCGAATGTTGGCGCGCGCCGCTTGCATAATCGGCGAGGGCGGATGCGGTATAAGCGGAATGTTGACCGGAAAGTGCCGGATATGCCCCCGGTATGCCGCCGCCGTCCGCTATATGACAAGCGGCGCAAGCGGGAATGTTGCGTTTGATATCGCCGCCGCGATAGAGGTTTTCGCCGCTTTTGGCGAGTTTCATATCGTCCGCGCCGCTTATCGGGCGGGGGCGGGCGGAAAGATAAGCGGAGATGTCGTTTATGTCGTCATCGCCGAGCGTTGTCGCCATTGCCGCCATTGCCGCATTGGCTTTGGGGTTGTCGCGATAGTAAAAAAGTTTGTCGCGCAAATAGTCAAAATGCTGACCGGCGAGAATCGGATTAGCGGCGATTTGGCTTGCGCCGCCGACCCCATGGCATACCATGCAGGATTGATTGTAAAGTTGCCCGCCCGCCGTAGCATCGCCTTCTTCGGCTTTGGCGGCAAAGGCGACAAAGGCGGCGCAAAAAAACAGCGCGCAAATAAACAGGTGAAAAAGGCGAAAAAAGCGCGCAACAACCGGCGCGCCCGCCGGCAACTTCGCCGGCAACTTCGCAATATGCATGTCAAAAACCCGCATCGCCGCCGATTCTACCGCATTATCCCGCCGAAATGGCATTGGCGATATTGTGAATGTTTATCTCACAACCGCGGTCGGCGAATATTGCCTTTTGCTGCCGCAGCGTGTCGTCATCGGGCGGGGCGATGACGATATGCCCGAAGGCGGAGATATCATCCGGCACATCTCCCCCCCACAATATCAAAACATTGGCGGCGGCGGGCGCATCTTCGCCGCTTTCCGCGATTAGCACCGGCGTGTTGTCTTCGGCATTAAAGGCGTTTGTGCGGGCATGCGGGATGAAGTTTCCGGCGCGCGCCGTCCACAGGCGCTCGTCCAGTTCGTCCGCCTTGCCCGGTGCGGTAATGACAAGCGCATCCCATCCCCGGGCGAGGATTTTTTGTTCCAGAAAGTTCAACAAAAACCCCTCCCGCGCCCTTTCGCCGCCGCGAATAAGATAAAAAACCACTCTTGGCATATTGCCGAAATTGTAGCACTTCCGCCGCCCGAAAAAGGCAAAAACAAAAAGCCGCCAATGATGACCAAAGTCATCCGCCCCGTGAAAACGCGGCGGATGAAGGTGGCGATGATGAAAATGGCGTCAATGGCAAAATGGCGGCAAAAGCGAAAAAAATGGCAAAGATGGTTTTATGGCGGGTTTTGTGTGTATAATGGCTTTTATCAATCTAACAACCGGAAAGGAGCGCAGATGACAAAAGACGACACCACCAACGAACACGCCGTTAGAATCGGCAATCGGCATATCGGCTCGGCGGCTCGGCGGCTCGGCGGCTCGGCGGCTCGGCGGGCTTGTCCTTTGCCTAATCGCCATCGCGGCGATAACCGCTAACAACCAACCCGCAAGCGCAAAACCCGCGCAAACGACAAGCACAAAAACCACCGTCATTCCCGCGAAAGCGGGAATCCAAACGCGCCCGCAAGGGCGCACCGCTGATATTGATACCGCCCGCTTTAACGGGAATGTCAAATCACCGGGGACAACTTCGCATAGTGCCGCCGCTGACGCGGCGGCTTTGGATTCCCGCTTTCGCGGGAATGACGGTTTATCTTTTGCCGACTTCCACCGGCAAACACAACTGCACCTGTTTTCGTCAATTGACAACGCGCTTTCGCAAAAGGCGGAAAGCATCATTACCGACAACTTCGCCGCCGTCAAAAAAGCCGGTATCCAACTGCAAACAAAACTCGGCGGCAGAAAAGGCAATATCGGCGTTAATCTTATCGGCGCTTTTGCCGAAACGGATAATCGCGCCTTTGGCTGGCAACTTCGGGCTTATGGCGGACAGGACAGCGTCAAGGGCGCAAATGCCGGGGTTTTCTATCGCACAATTGACAATGGCGCGCTTTATGGCGCGAATGCTTTCTTGGATTACGAAGATGGCGATTATGGCGATTTTTCGCGCTATGGCATTGGCGGCGAATTATCGCATTCCGTCTTTGCGCTTGCGGCAAACTATTACATTCCGCAAACAGATAACCGGCGGGTTAATGCGACGGTCGCCGCTTTCAGCCGCAAGGGTTATGACGCAAAACTGCGGCTTAATGCGCCCGGATACCGCGAAGTTAAAGCGGTAATTGATTATTACCATTTTGATGGCAAGGGCAAAACGGAAAATGATAAGGGATGGCGTTATGGCTTGGAGTTTGTCCCCATTCCGTCCTTTCATTTTGCCCTGTATTATGACGATAGCGCAGAAACGATTGGCGGCGATATTGGATATTCCCATACCATCGGCAAAGTGCAAAAGCGGGAATCTAATGCGGCGTTTTCGCCCGATATGTTTGCGGCGGTATCGCGGGAATATTCCCAAAGAATCGCGACGGTTGAGGCGGTCGGCATTAGTTTGCGGATAACGCCGATTTTGACGATGACGAATGCGGTGACGGCGGCGGCGATAACGACAACGATAACAATGACGGCGGATTTGACGACAGCGATGACAATGACAATGACGATGTCTATGGCAACCCGGATGGCGAATGTGCAAGCCACGACGCGGATAGATGGCGGGTCAAATTTAAATTACCGTCTTCTATCAACAAGGCATTATATTTTGGCAACTTTGCCGCCCGAAACTGCACAGCGTCCGTATGTGCTGACGATAACGACAAATATGGGCGCCGACATTAATGCAACTGCTAACCCGACTGCTAATTATGTATTGGTAATAGGTTCAAATCAAGGATTTATCATTGGTGACGATTGGGCTGGTCTTAGCGAAATACTGCCTTATACGCTAACCATCGTGGAAGGCAGCGAGATATTCATTAGCGTAACAACAACGCTAACGACCAGCATGACCACAACGATGGCAATGCGGGGGGAAGTAACCGAAACCACGATGACAATGTTGGCGGTTAGCACAACAACCCGCATTACGACATTTTCCACAATGACAATTCTGCTAACGGCAAATGCGGCAATGGGCGGGGAGATTCCCGCTTTCCTGCGAATGACGGAAAAGGCGGGAATTATGGAAATGGCAAATGCGGCAATGGGAGATTCTCGCTTTCGCGGGAATGACGAAAGGGGCGATATGCCGCCAAACCCGCCGCCAAACTTCCCGCAAATAGCATCGGCGGATATTCCAATAATCCGTCTTATAGCCCTGAAAGGGCGTCCTGTTCATAGCACGGGGCAACGCCCCGTGAGTCGGATTTCAATGTATCAAGCCCTGTAAGGGCGTCCCGTTCTTTTGCAGGGCAAAGCCCGGCAAAAACCGTAAAGCCGAAAACCACCGCCCGTTTGACATTCGCCGCCGTTGTTTTCGGTCGCCCTTTCAGGGCTTATTTTTTAATACGCCGATTCACGGGGCGTTGCCCCGTGCTATGAACAGGTCGCCCTTTCAGGGCTTTGATAACGCGCCGCCTTTGGCGGCGATGATTTAGGAGATTCCCGCTTTCGCGGGAATGACGAGGGGGGCGGGAATGACGGGGTTTTTACGCGGGAATGACGGGGGGGGCGGGAATGACGGGGTTTTTGCGCGGGAATGATGAAAAAGGCGGGAATGACGAGGGGGGCGGGAATGACGAAAAGGGCGGGAATGACGGAATTGGCGGGAATGACGAAAGAGGCGGCATTATCAAAAAGGGGGCGGGGTGGGATATAATGTTTTGCCAGATGCGGGAGAAGTTGTTTGTCCGGACTTTCGGCTGCCAGATGAATGCCTACGATTCGGCGC
>JBPCWZ010000175.1:0-2698 GCA_051009015.1 Gammaproteobacteria bacterium
GCCTTCCCCCCCGCCGACAATGCAATATCCGCGCCGGTCAAAAGGCAGTGTTCGGCAAAAAACCGCCGCAGTTGTTCGCGCGCTTGCGGTTTCATTGTTGCGCTTGTTTGCACAGCGGAAAACCGGCGGCTTCGCGCTTTTGATAATACGACAGCGCGCATTGTTTTGCCAACTTGCGCACCCGGGCGACATAGTTTATCCGCTCGCTCGCCGATATGACTCCGCGCGCATCAAGCAGATTAAAAAGATGCGAGCATTTCATCGTCATTTCATAACCGGGCAGCGGCAGATTCGCGGCAAGCGCGGCGCTTTGTTTCTCGCACTCGTCAAAAGCCCGCGCCAAAAAACCGGCATCGGCATTGTCAAAGTTATAAGCCGATTGTTCCTTTTCGTTCTGCAGCCACAAATCGCCGTAAGTAATATCCCCGCGCCAGCGAATATCAAAAACCGATTCCACCCCCTGCAAAAACATCGCCAGCCGTTCCAAGCCGTAGGTTATCTCCCCGGTCGGCGGCGCCGCCGTCAAACCGCCGATTTGTTGAAAATAAGTAAACTGCGCCACTTCCGCGCCATTAAGCCAAACTTCCCAGCCGCTGCCCCAAGCCCCCAGAGTCGGCGATTCCCAGTTATCTTCCACAAAGCGGATATCATTGTCGGCGCGCACGATGCCCAGCCGGGCGAGCGAATGCAAAAACAAATCCTGAAAATCCGGCGGCGGCGGTTTCATCACCGCCTGAAACTGATGATAATGCTGCAGGCGGTTGGGGTTGTCGCCATATCTGCCGTCTTGCGGGCGGCGCGACGGTTGCACATAGGCGGCGCGCCAGGGTTCGGGCCCGATGGCGCGCAAGAATGTCGCCGGATGAAAAGTCCCCGCGCCGACTTCCATATCCAGCGGCTGCAGTATCACACAATCCAGCCCGCCCCAAAACCGCTGCAATTCGGCGATAATGGTCTGAAAATCCGCCCTGTCCGTTAGTTGCGCCGGTTTTGCGCTATCCGGCGGCGCATTATCGCGGCGCGGCGATTCTTGTCGCGGCGGCATTATCCCGCCGCCGGGCGCCCGCCCAAAAACAACACCGCCGCCAAAAGCATAATCCGGCTATTATAATACCGCAAACCGATGCCGACCTATTTGGACAACAACGCCACGACTCCGCTTGCCGCGGCGGCGCGCGCGGCGATGGAACCTTTTTTGGCGGATGATTTCGGCAATGCTTCCAGCCGTCATTCCTATGGCAGGCGCGCCCGCGATGCCGTGGAAAAAGCCCGCACACAAGTAGCGGAGGCGGTCGGCGCAAAAAGCGGCGAAGTCATATTCACGGCATCCGGCACGGAAAGCAACAACACTTTCATCAAAGGCGCGGCGGCATTTTCGTTGCGGGCATCGGCGGCGGTCGGCGCGACGGAGCATCCGTGTGTTTTGTGCGCGGCGCGCTCGCTCGGCAGGGGCGGCATTAGTTATGCGCCGCTGGCGGTAGACAAAAACGGCGCATTGGACATAGCGGATTTGCACCAAACCCTCGCCGCAAACAAAGACGGCGCGGCGGCGGGTTGCGGCTTGGTATCGGTAATGCTGGCAAACAACGAAACCGGCGTAATACAGGACATCGCCAAAATAGCCAAAATAGCCCGCCAAAGCGGCGCACTTTTCCACACGGATGCGGCGCAGGCGGTCGGCAAGATACCGGTAAGTTTTGCCGAACTCGGCGCCGATGCGATGACCCTGTCGGCACACAAAGCGGGCGGACCAAAAGGCGCGGCGGCGCTAATCATCCGCGGCGGCGTGGATTTTTTGCCCTTGATGGACGGCGGCGGGCACGAAGGCGGCAGAAGGTCGGGGACGGAAAATGTAGCGGGCATTGTCGGCATGGGCGCGGCATTTGCCGAGGCGGCGGCAAATACCGATGCCCGCGCCAAAAAGATGCGCCTTTTGCGCGATATGATGGAATCGCAGTTATGCGCGGCGGGCGCGCACATTTTTGCCGCCGCCGCGCCGCGTTTGCCGAACACTTCGCTTTTCGGTTTTGACGGCATAGACGGCGAAACTTTGGTATTAATGCTTGACCAGTCGGGTTTTGCCGTTGCCAGCGGCGCGGCGTGTTCCAGCATGAAAGACGACCCCAGCCATGTTTTGCTCGCGATGGGCGAGACGCCACAAGCCGCCCGCACGGCGGTGCGCGCATCATTATCGGCGGACAACACAAAAGAACAGATAACCGCCTTTTGCGATGCCGCCCGCGCCATAAAAGCCCGCCTGCAAGACCTTTCCGCCGTGTGCTGAAAAGCCACAAGCCGGGCGCGGGCGGCAAAAAGCGATAAAAATGCCGAAAAACACAAAAAACGGCAAATGCCAAAAATGTCAAAAATAGCGGGCGGATGAAAAAATTGCAAAAAAAATGACAAAAACCCTTGACACGGGTAATTTTTTGTGTATAATGACGCATTGGAGGTCGTAGCCACGATGAACAGACAGGACAAAACTAACAACTCTGCTGATATCGCCGCGCCGTTTGTAGGCGCGCGGCGCGCTTTGGCGCTTGCCGGCGCGCGGCGGGCATTGGCTTTTGCCGGTTTTGCGTTTATGGCATTTGCCGCCTTGTCGGCTGGCGGCGCCGATAATGCCGCGCCGCGCCCCGCCCAGATGACAAAAGCCGATGCCGCGCAGAATGAGACAATCCACCCCGCCGCCCGACAT
>JBPCWZ010000176.1:0-3462 GCA_051009015.1 Gammaproteobacteria bacterium
ACGCAAACCATCATCGGATTCTGCACCACGCTCGCCGTCAAAGTTGTAATAATCCACCGCCAATTTAACGGCGTCAATGGGGGCGGATATGCGAAGTTTTGCGTCAAAACCCTGACGCGAAAAAGCCACAACGCTGCTATTGACATTCTGCTCATCGGTTATCGGCAGGTAGTAGTTTGCCGCCAAAGCGACAATTTTATGCTCTACTTCGCCGCCAATGCCAAAGCGGGAAAAGCCGCCGTAATCGCCGTCCTCATAATCCAAGAAAGCATTTGCGCCGAAAAGCGCGCCTTTATTCATTTTGCGGTAGAAAACACCGGCATTTGCGCCCTTGACGCTATTCGGTCCCGCATAACCCCGCAGTTGCCAGCCAAAAGCGGAATCTGCCGGTTCGTCAATCGCGCCGATAAGATTAATGCCAAAGTTTCCCTTCCTGCCGCCCAATTCGGTTTGCAGTTGCACATCCGCCTGTTTCACGGCGGCGAAGTTGTTAATGGCGTTTTCCGCCTTTGCCGCCAGCGAGTTGTCAATCGCCGCCAAAAGCCGCGCCTGTTGTTGTTTGCGGAAGTCGGCAAAGCCGCCGCCATCCGCCGCGCCGTTTTGCACCACAAAGCCCGCCAAAGCAAGCACTATCAATATCGTCTTTTTCATTGAAGTTTCCCCTGTTGTCGTCTTTTGCCTGTGCGGCAGGCGGTATTGTAGCACAAGCCGCCCCTTTCGTCATTCCCGCGCAAGCGGGAATCCAAACGCCGCCGCAAAGCCGTAAAAGACGGGCGGCGGAGATGACGGGTGAGAAGAATGACCGATGGGGCGGTTATAATTGCCGGGGCGGTTGATAAGACAACCACCGAGGTGGCGGAATTGGTAGACGCGCCGGTCTCAAAAACCGGTATTGGTGACAATGTGAGGGTTCGAGTCCCTCTCTCGGTACCGCGCTTTTGTTTTGGCGCATTGCGCTTTGTTTTGCATTCCGGCAAATATCCCCCGCGCCCCCCGAATATCCATAACCCGCCCGAAAACCTTTTGCGGCGTTATAATAGAAAACAATGCCTTCCGCGCCGACAATAGCCGTTGCCATTCCCGTTTATAACGGCGCGCGGCATATCGGCGCGGCGGTGCGCTCGCTTGTCGGGCAAACTTATCCGCATTGGCGGCTGTGCGTCCACGACAACGCCTCAACCGACAACACGCGGCTGGCGGTTGAATCTTTTCAGGACCCGCGCATACAACTCATCCATCACCGGCGGCATGCGCCGATGCACGAAAGTTGGCAGCGGTGTCTGGATGATGTGCGCGGCGATTTTTTGCAGTTGCTGTGCGCCGATGATTGTTTGCATCCGGCGTGTTTTGAAACCAAAGTGCGCGAGGCGGCAAAACCCGAAAACCGCGATATCGCCCTTTTCACCAGCAACCGGATGCTTATCACCGGCGGCGGCAGGAGATTATTCCCCCAGGGTTATGCCAAAACCGCGGCGAGCGCGACATTGGCGGAAGTGCTGCGCGGAGTCGCCGGCAGGACAAATCCCATCGGCGATCCCGGCGCGGTTTTGATACGCACGGAAATATTGCGCAAGGAAACGCGCGCTTTTTGCGGGCAACTGACAATGGACATAGATTTTTGGCTGCGCCTGCTGGAACACGGCAACTTGCGCCATCTGCCGCAAACGCTTTCCTATTTTCGCCTCGGCGGAACGACCGGCAGGCATTTTGGCAAAGATTGGCGCGAGTATTTTTCGTTTTACCGCACTGCCGTGCGCCGCCGTTTGCCGGTTGCGCCGTGGTGGTATTATGCCGGTTATCCCGCCGCCGCCGGGCGTTTTGTCCTGCGCAAGATGGCTTATGCCGTTGCGGGCTGATATCGGCATGCTGCGGGCGATGCGTTTTGCCGCCGCCGGGGTGTGGAATACCGGCGTGTCTTACGGCGTTTATGCGCTGGCTATTTTTTTGGGCGCGCCGTATTATGTTGCGGTTTTTGCCGCCAATGTCGCCGGGGCGGCAAACAACTATCTGACTTTCAGCATTTTCGTTTTCGGCGACCGCCCGAAGAGCGGCGCGGCGCGCTATCTGGCGGGTTTTGCGCTGGTTTATTTTTTCGGCGTTGCCGCCATCGGCTTTTGCGTTGATATTCTCGGCATTAACCCCTATCTTGGCGGTTTTCTGCCGCTGCCGTTTGTTGTGGCATTTTCGTTTGCGGTTAATAACTGGTTTGTATTTCGCGAGGCGCGGCGATGACAAAAGCGGTAATACTCGCCGGCGGTCTCGGCACGCGCATCAGCGAAGAAACAGGAGACAAGCCCAAGCCGATGGTGGAGATTGGCGGCTTTCCGGTGTTGTGGCATATTCTGAAATGCTACGCCGCGCACGGCGTTTGCGATTTTGTCATCTGCTGCGGCTATCGCGGCTATGTGATAAAAGAATATTTTCGCAACTACGCGCTGCACATGTCGGATGTTACTTTTGACATGCGCAGCGGCGAGATGACCGCGCACCAAAACCGCGCCGAAGATTGGCGCGTGACGCTGGTGGATACCGGCGATGCGACGATGACCGGCGGGCGTTTGTTGCGGGTGCGGGAGCATCTGGCGGGCGAGCGGTATTTTCATTTTACCTATGGCGATGGCTTGTCGGATGTGGATATCGGCAAGTTGGAGGAGTATCACAAAAGCCACGGCAAACTGGCGACGGTAACGGCGGTTTTGCCGCCGGGTCGTTTTGGTTCTTTGGAGACGGACGCGCACACCGGCAAAGTGAATAATTTTGTGGAGAAGCCGCCGGGCGACGGCGGTTTGATAAACGGCGGTTTTTTCGTTTTGTCGCCGAAGGTGTTGGACGGCTATGTCAAAAACGGCGATGCGACGGTGTGGGAGCAAGACCCGCTGATATCTTTGGCAAAAGACGGCGAGTTAATGGCATTCCGTCACACCGGTTTTTGGCAGCCGATGGACACCGCAAGAGACCGCAACCGCCTGCGTCAATACTGGCACGAAAATAATGCCCCGTGGAAGAAGTGGTAGCGTTTACGCCCCCCTCGTCATTCCCGCAAAAGTCATTCGGCAAAATCTCCTTCCATTACAATTTTTTCTTTTGCAACAGGGTGAGCCCGTGCCGAAACTTAAAGCCGCTTTTAATGCGGTCGTGCGGCGGGTGAAGTTGAAAGAATTGGTATTCCTCCGACAATGCTCTGACCATCTGCCGCTCCGGTTCGTTTGAAGTTATCATAAACCCCTCCCTGCCGGAATCGTCCTGTTCCGGCTTGCACATCAAAGTGTAAGCGGTCGGATGCAAATCCGTGTCGTGGAATGCCAATATGGTGTCGTCATTGACCAAACCCGCCGCTTGCAGGTTTTTCAATAACCCCATCTGCCCCTCGTAATGATGGGCGTCAAAAAATACCAAATCAAAACAACCGCCCGTATCATAAGCCGCCAATACAGGGCGCAGGTCATCTGCCGTCACATCCTG
>JBPCWZ010000177.1:0-9480 GCA_051009015.1 Gammaproteobacteria bacterium
TTGCGGCTGCTTGCACCGCGCCATAGTTATCGCGCCATCTTTTCAGCGCAGCCAACGCATCGCCCGCGGCGACAAAACCGCCGCGCCGCGACAACTCGCGCAAAACAAAAAAATCGGCGGGGCGCATTATCATCAACAAAGCAGTCAAAAACCGCCGACGACAAAACCCGCCCGAATCAAAAAAACGCCGCGCGCCGGGACAAACCGGCGCGCGGAATCTTTACGGCAGGACGATGCCTACCGCTTTTTCTTCTTGCGCTTTTTCGCCGCTTTCTTCACGGCTTTTTTGGCGCCTTTTTTGGCGCCTTTCTTCGCGCCTTTTTTCCGCCCGGGCTTTTTCGCCGCTTTTTTGACGGCTTTCTTTTTGCGCCCCGGCTTCTTTTTCGCCGCCGTTTTCTTCACCGCTTTTTTGGCGGCTTTCTTCTTCGCCGCTTTGTTGGGCGGCCTGCCGACTTTTTTCTTCGCCGGCCGGCCGACCTTTTTCTTCGGCCTCCCAACTGCGGTTTTCTTTTTGACGGCTTTCTTTTTCTTTTTCACCATGAAGACCTCCTTTTGTCTTTTGGTCCTTTGCGGCTTATTGCAACGGCGACGACATTAATCGTCCCATTCCAACTTACCGCCCGTCTGATATTCTATCACGCGCGTCTCAAAAAAGTTCTTTTCTTTTTTCAGGTCCACCGCTTCGCTCATCCACGGGAAAGGATTGCGCGCGCCGTCATACCATCCGGGCAGTCCGATTTGCGCCAAACGCCGGTCGGCGACAAAGCGCAAAAACTCGCGAAACATTTCCACATTCAGCCCCAGCACGCCTTTGGGCATTGTCTCCGCGGCGTAGCGGTATTCCAAATCCACCGCCGCGCGCATCATCTCGCGCACTTCGCGCTGAAAACGCTCCGTCCATAACGACGGGTTTTCCAGTTTGATTTGGTTGATGACATCAATGCCGAAATTCAAATGCAGCGATTCGTCGCGCAAAATATACTGCACCTGCTCGGCGCAGCCGGGCATTTTGTTGCGCCGCCCCATCGCCAGCACCTGCACAAAGCCGACATAAAAAAACAAACCTTCCATAATCATCGCAAAGGCGATAAGCGATTTTAGCAGTTGTTCGTCGGCGGCGGGCGTGCCGGTTTCAAACGACGGGTCGGTCAGCGTTTGGATGTATTCCAGACAAAACGCATCCTTGTCATGCACGCACGGGACTTCCATGTACATGTTGAATATCTCGCCTTCGTCCAGCCCCAGAGAATCGGAAATATATTGATAGGCGTGGACATGCACCGCTTCCTCAAACGCCTGCCGAAGCAGGTATTGGCGGCATTCGGGGTTGGTTATCAGCCGGTAGGTGCCGAGCACAATGTTGTTCGCCGCCAGCGATTCGGCGGTGGCAAAAAAGCCGAAGTTGCGCTTTAGCATGTGCCGCTCGTCGGCGCTTAATCCGCTTGCGCTGTGCCATTGTTCTATGTCGCGCTGCATGCTTATTTCGGTCGGCATCCAGTTGTTTGCGCAGGCGGCGAGATATTTGTCCCACGCCCATTTGTATTTGATTGGCACCAGTTGGTTGAGGTCGGCGCGGCAGTTGATAATGCGCTTGTCATCCACTTTCACGCGCCGAAAAGCGGCGGGCGCGGGCGGCGTCAAAATAGTTGCGGTTTCGGTCATTTTTTCTCCTTTGTTTTTTTTGCTGTTGTTGTTTTTTTGTCAATCGGAAAAACCGCCGCCAGCCGCTTTTGCATAACCGCAAACGCCTGCGGGTTTTCGTCTATCAGCACAAACCGCCGCCCGTTGTTGGCGGCGGCGATGCCGGTTGTGCCGCTGCCGGCAAAAAAATCCAACACCATATCGCCGGGGTTGGAATGCACGCGCACAATGCGGTCAACAATCGCCAGCGGCTTTTGGGTTGCGTAGCCGGTTTTTTCTTTGCCGTTTGTCGGCACGATGGTATTCCACCAGACATCTGTCGGCGTTTTGCCGCGCGCGGCTTTGGCATCGCCGACAAGCCCGGGCGCCAAATACGGAATGCGATCTTGCGCGTCATAGTTGAAAATATAATCATCGGGGTTTTTGGCAAACCAATAGATATTGTCGTGTTTTGCCGGCCAGCGGCTTTTGCCGCGCCCGCCGAAATCATAAGCCCAGATTAATTCATTGATGCAATGCGCATCGCCGCCGAAAACTTCTTCCAGCAACAAGCGGCATTTTGCCGACTGACGCCAATCTATATGAAAAAACAAACTGCCATTATCGCGCAACAAGCGATGCGCTTCTTGCAATCTCGGGCGCAAAAACCCGGCGTAATCATCAAAAGAATCGGCATAACCGGTTTCGCCGACAACAACCGACTCATAAAAACGCCCGCCAAACCCAACCCGCCGATGAAAATCCCCGCCGCCGCCATCTTTGCCGATATCGGCGCGGCGGACGCGGATGCTTTTGCGCGTTTGTGTTTTGCCGGTATTAAACGGCGGGTCAATGTATATCAAATCCACCGATGCCGATGCCATCCGCCGCAACAACGGCAGATTATCGCCAAACCAAACTTCCCCGCCATCAAACCCAACCCGCCGAGTCACAACATCAGCCGCCGCATCCTTCGCCACAACTTCCGCCACCGCCGCCATCGGCGTATTTTACTATCAACTTCCCGCCGCCGGTTTTGCCGCGCCTGCGCGCCCCGGATATGCGCTATCAGAAAGTATCGTATTGCGGCGGCATAACGATGGGTTCCCGCTCGCCTTTGATTGTTTCCGGCAAAGAGCAACCCGCAAAATGCCGCGCAAACTTCAACCGCAACAACAACGGCTTTCCGGTGCCAAGTGTCGTCACCGCGTTTTTGAGCGCATCCACCTGCAGCCGTCTTCTAAACGGCATAAGCGGCGGTATTATCAATCCCGCCTGCTTGTGAAATTTGTGCCGAATCGCCGACAACACCGGCGCAAAATCATTATCGGCGGAAAGCAACCAGCAACGGTCATATTTGTCATCAACTGCATCCATTACCATCGCCAAGGCAATGTTAACATCGGTCTGTTTTTCCTCATAGCCGCCTTCCGTTTTGGCAAAATAGCCGCTGACGATGCCAATGTCGGTTTGCCGCAAAGCATCAAGAAAAGCATTGTGCCGGGCGGCTCTGCCTTCGCCCCATTTTCTGTAATGGGCGGTGAAAAAAGTAATGCCGGCAAGGCAGTGCTCGTCTTTCAGAAACTGGCACAAGAGTTTGTGATAATCCAGCCAGCGATAGTTTTTGCCGCCGCGCTCGTGGTGTTCTTTTATGCGGTGATAGACATTGAAGCCGTCTATGTAAAACCATGTCCTGACTTTGCGCTTGCCCACGGCGTCTTCGGTAATCCGGCGGTGTGATGATGATGACATCGTGCAAAAAAAAGCCCCGAGGCAGGCTCGGGGGCACCCTTTCGGGCGTTGTTGGCGGATATTGTAGCACACTTCGCGCCCCAAAGTGCAACCTTTTTCGCTTTTTGCCAAAAAATGTGCCAAAAAAGCCAATTATCCCGTCATCTTGCCGGCAATCCAAACAACCGCCATCGCGCCGCGGGGTTTGTGGTATAGTTTGCATAACCAAGTGGAGACAGACAACCCGTTGTCGGGTTGTTCGCCCAATACAAGACCTTTCTAAACGGCGTGGTTTATACTGCGCCGAGGGAATAAGCGGAGTGATAGTGTCTGCTTTCACTTGGTTCAGCCCGGCGTTTTTGTGCCGGATTACCAAACCAAACAAAGGAGACAACCATGAAAAAACTGACCATTCTGCTTATCGCGTTCGCCTTGTCGGGGTGCGCGTCCGTTTATGGGCGCGAGGGTTATACCGCGCTGTCGGGCAAAAACCCTGCCCAATTTGAACACGACATGAAGCAGTGCAAGCGCAAAATGTGGCTTGAGACCGCCAATGCGATTGGGGGGCAACACACAAGTTTCACCATCCCGCGCTGCATGGAAGCCAAAGGGTGGTGCCACTTGTGTTAAGCATGCGGCATGGCACATGGTGGGTAATGCAGTGCGGTCACTGCACTGCATCACCCACCTTTGTCTTTCCGTGCAATGCCGCGGCGGGCTTTGTTTTGCAGTTTCTGCGCCCTTTGATATAATCGCCCGACCATGCGCCGCGTCGCCATAATCGCCCTTTGGATAATCGCGATTGTCAGCGGTGGCTTTGCCGTCTTTGGCGTTATGGGGCATTATGGTTTCATGCCGCTCGCCCGCATTATCGCCGCTTTGGGTTTTGGGGGATTCATCGGTTTCTGCGCCCTCTTGTGCAACTACCCCGCCGTGCGCCGCGACATCATTATCGTCCTTTGTATAGTTGCGATTGTTGGCTGCGGTGCTGCCATCTTCGCCGCCCTTATAAACTATTATGGCTTTGCCCTTGTCGCCAAAGTTGTCGGCGGGATAGTTTTTGTGGTCGTTGGCGGCTTCTTCGCCCTTGCCATCCTTGCAGGCATCTCCGAGCAAATTGAAAAAGCCGCCGCTTCGGTTGCCGCTTTTCTAAAAGCCAATCCGGCAAATGCCGCTGGCATCATTGCCGCCGCCGCCGCGCTTATTTTTGCCATCGCCATCGTCATTATTGTCGTTGCCGTCATCATAAAAATTTTCTAACTCGCACCTGTCGGCGCACAAACGGCGCGGCGCGGAAAACATCAACTTCGCCATTCCCGCGGATTGGATTTTGGAATTGTTGTAAACGAAGTCATGCTTCCATGCAAAGCCAAAAGAGCGACCAATGTTATTAATCTGTTTAACGGGTGTCCTTGCGGATGCTTTTAATGAATGCACAAATTGCCGGTTTAATTAAGTACCAAAATGGCTTTAAATTTAACCCGTGCGCGGCTAATATTTCAAGGATTATCTCCTCAATGGATTCTGCTGTTTTTTCTTTGACTACATCCAAAATTGCTTTGTAACATATTTCGGCACGACTTCTACATGGTTCGGCATTCAGGGAGTGGATAAATTTCAGAAAGCGGCAGATGCATTTCAGAGTGCAGTAAAATGGTATTGTTTCCAATAGGTCTTCAATTGTTTTTGCTTTCGCGGCATTCAGTACTGCGTAAAATGCTGTTGGACATGCCTCGCACACAATTTTTTTCATTAGATTCGTTTCCTTGTTATGTTTGTTCATATCTATGCTCCGTTTTTGGGTGACTATTGACAACAGTTAATATAAAAGTGGATATCGCAGACCGGTTAAGGCAAATTTGATAGTGTGAGGGCGTGTTGGTGAGTAAGCGCGGCGTGCAGGATTCATTTCTCTCCTCCTTTGTTTGGAAGTTGATACCTTAAACGAGTTAAGGTTAATCGTTTTGCGTTTGCGCGGCGGCGTGACGGACTGTATCCTGCCCCGGCGGGGGCATCGTTTGCAACTCTGAATATTAAGCTGCAGAAAAAATTGATTCCTCGCAATATATGCATAAATTAAACTCCTTATCATTAAAGTTAAACGAACGGTGCACGGGCATCTTGCAAAGCCCACGCTTTTTGTCGCGGCACTCCTCCCCCGCCACACTATCCAGTATTATACCACACTTTTACCCGCAATCCCAAGCTTTTTTCGTTCTTTTTTGGCACAATGTTATGTTTTCCTAACCCAACGATTATCTGGCAAAGCGCCCATCAAGTCATCCCGAAGTTCATCGGACATTATCCCCAAATCAAAGAGGATATCATCAGTGCCGATGGAATCCTCGTAGGGCGCGCAGTTATCCGCATCATCCCATTCGGGGAGGATATGCTCGTCAAGGATGTACTTGGACACAAAATCCAAATGCACAACTTCCCTGTTTCGGCAGTAAGAACACTTCCGCCTACCGGGTTTTTGGGCGTAAGAATCCTTGATGAAACTTTGTACCCCCTCGTCCTCAAAGCAATTCGCGCAAACGAATTTGCTTTTGGGGCGGTTTATGTCATTTATTACTCGCACCCCTCGCAGGTCGGGTCGTCTATGGGGCAGAGTTTGTTGGGGTTGGCGTTGGCGGGGGGGGCTTCGGCGGGGACATCGTTTAAGCCGCCGGTGCGGGTTGTCGGTTTGTCGGTGCTGCTTGCGCCGAGCGTGCGCAAGTAATAGGTCGTCTTCAAGCCGCGCAGCCATGCCAAACGATACATCTCTTCCAGTTTGCGCCCCGAAGGTTGTGCCATGTACAAGTTTAGCGATTGCGCCTGGTCAATCCACTTTTGGCGGCGGGCGGCGCATTCTATCAGCCATTTCGGGTCTATGTCAAACGCCGTCGGATAGCGCGCCCGGACTTCTTCCGGAATGCGCTCTATTTGGTCGGTCCTGCCGTCGTAATATTTGATGTCCTGCAGCATCATCTCGTCCCACAAGCCGAGATCTTGCAACTCGCGCACCAAATAGCGGTTGGAAACCGTGAAATCGCCCGACAAGTTGGATTTGACATAAATGTTCTGGTAGGTCGGCTCTATGGATGCGCTGACGCCGACAATGTTTGCTATCGTCGCCGTCGGCGCGATGGCTACGCAATTGGAATTGCGCATGCCGTGCTTCTTTATGCGCGCGCGCAGGTTGTTCCAATCGCGGCGGGTGGATATGTCCGCCTGCAAAAACGGGCTGTCTATGCGCCCGCCTTCCATCGGCAAATCCGCGCTGCTTTCGGCATCGCCGCGCTCTTTTGCCAGCATCCGCAAAGTGTCCGGCGGCATAATGCCGCGGCTCCACAAACTGCCGTCAAAACTTTCATATTTGCCGCGCTCCTTCGCCAAATCGCACGAGGCATCGTAGGCGTAATAGCAAACCGTCTCCATCGTGTTGTCGGCAAACTCCACGGCGGCATCCGAGTTATACGGCACGCCCAACTCATAAAGGCAATCCTGAAAACCCATCAAACCCAAACCGACCGGGCGATGGCGCTTGTTGGAGTTTTTTGCTTTGTCCACGGCGTAATAGTTTATGTCTATGACATTGTCAAGCATGCGCATCGCCGTGCGCACTGTCTTCGCCAGTTGTTGTTCGTTCAGTTCGCCGTCTTGCAGGTGCGCATGCAAATTGACCGAGCCGAGGTTGCACACGGCTATCTCTTTCTCGTTGGTGTTCAGTGTTATCTCGGTGCAAAGGTTGGACGAATGCACAACCCCGCAATGCTGCTGCGGCGAGCGGACATTGCACGCATCCTTAAAAGTTATCCACGGATGCCCGGTCTCAAAAAGCATCCCCAGCATCTTGCGCCACAAATCGCGCGCCGGAATGGTCTTGGATAGTATCTCGCCGCGCGCCGCCTTTTCCTCATAGCCGACATAAGCGCGCTCAAACTCGGCGCCGAATTTGTCGTGAAGCCCCGGCACATCGCTGGGCGAAAACAAAGTCCAATCTTCAAGCCGCGCCACGCGCTTCATAAACAAGTCCGGCACCCAATTGGCGGTGTTCATATCGTGCGCGCGGCGGCGTTCATCGCCGGTGTTCTTGCGCAGTTCCAAAAATGCCGGTAAGTCCAAATGCCATGTTTCGAGGTAGGCGCAAACCGCGCCTTTGCGCTTGCCGCCCTGATTTACCGCAACGGCGGTGTCATTGACAATCTTGAGAAAAGGCACAACGCCTTGCGATTTGCCGTTTGTTCCCTGAATGTGCGAGCCCATCGCCCGCACCGGCGTCCAGTCGTTGCCCAAACCTCCGGCGAACTTGGCGAGCAGGGCGTTTTCCTGATAGGCGAGGAAGATGTTTTTGAGGTCGTCGGCAACCGTCGTCAGATAACAACTGGAAAGTTGCGAATGGCGCGTGCCGGAATTGAACAGAGTCGGCGTGCTGCTCATAAAACGAAACGACGACAACAACTCATAAAACTCCGCCGCCCGCGCCGTCGGGTCTTTTTCGCCGATGGCAAGCCCCATCGCCACGCGCATAAAAAAGGTCTGCGGCATTTCAATGCGCCGCCCGCCAATGTGGAGCAAATAGCGGTCGTATAGCGTCTGCAAGCCGAGGTAATGAAACTGCAAATCCCGCTCGGGGCGGATGGCATTGCCAAGTGCCTGCAAGTCAAACTTCGTCGCCATTTGCGGCGACAGCAACTCCGCGCCTTTGGCTATCATATCGCGCAAGTGTTCCGGATACAATGCCGACATCTGCGCCAAACCAACGCGATGACCGAATACTTCGTGCCGCAGCGAATCCAGCAAAAGGCGCGCGCTGACAAAAGAATACTCCGGTTCAACTTCAATAAGCGCCCGCGCCGAAAGGCACAAAGCGGATTCCACTTCGTCATCGGAAATGCCGTCGTACATTTCATTGAGGGCGGCGCGCAAAACCCGCGCGGCATCGGTGCGCGGCAGGTTATGACATGCGGCGATGGTTTTTTCTTGCAAGTAATGGACATCCAGCGTGCCGATGCTGCCGTCGGCGGCGCGGGTTTTCATCTCTTGCGGCAGGATCTTGCGGGCGGTTTCGGCGCGGGCTTTGGCGCGCTCGGCGCGATACAACATATAAGCCCGCCCGACTTCATGATATTCGGAGCGCATCAGCGCAAGTTCCACCTGGTCTTGTATCGCTTCAATGTGAAAGGTCGCGGACATCGGGTTGCGCGCCTGCAATTTGGCGAGGACTTCGGCGCTGGCGGCGGCGATAAAATCGCGCACCGATTGTGCGGATGCGGCGGGCGCGCCGACCTTGGCGATGAACGCCTTGCTGACGGCGGCGGTTATCTTGTTGGCGTCAAAAGGCGCGACCGCGCCGTTTCTGCGTATGACTTTGTATTCCCGGCGCGCGCCGCCGCCGATGACATTGACGGCTTTGTCTTCGCCGTTGCCGTTCGCCCGCGCGTGCGGCAAATGGCGAAGACCCGCCCCGATAACCTGATGTCTGTCCATTTTTTCCGTCCCTCTGTGGTTTGTAATTCTTAAGCGTCATCCGCACACGCCGAATGCACATCGGCGATTATACCCCACATAATTTGCCCCGGCGACTTGCGCCATTTACCATTTCTCTAACGGCGATAATATTCCCGCATGTCAAATTTTCTTATCCGCTCGCCGCCCAAAGACCATCATAAAAACACAGCATCATCACAACAAAATCCGCCAAATAACAATAAAAAACACTATCTTCTGCCGTAATTATGGCGCGGCGCAAATCGCGGCGCCGCGATACGAGGTTAATGGTCGCGGCGCAGGGCGCGGCGTTTTTGTTGCCATGCGTATATTATGTTTGCCGCCAAAACGATGGCGGTGATGGCAAAAGCCGACCACACATAGCCGCCATAGCCGCCCATGTCCAAAAATGTCATCAGCGCATTCATATCCGCATTCCCTCTTTGCCTTTTGCCGACATTTCCCTTTTGCCCCTTTGCATTTTCAATATCTCCGCTTGCGCCAGCAGCAAAACGACAAGTGCATACAAAACCATAAACGCCGCCGCCATTGTCAAAAGCGGATATAGCATTTGCGGATGCATCGCCGGACCATCGGCGCGAAAGACCGTCGCCGGTTGATGCAGCGTATTCCACCAATCCACCGAAAAATGCACCA
>JBPCWZ010000178.1:0-14070 GCA_051009015.1 Gammaproteobacteria bacterium
TTTTTTGTGTTATGATGTTTGGCGATGCTTTTGAACATGTTTAACTTGTCGTTTATCATCGCACGGCGCACGGCGCACGGCGCACGGCGCACGGGTTAGACCTTTGCATAATCCCGTTATCGGCAAAAGCCGCTAACACCCGCCCCGCCCGCGCAAAAGCGCGGCAAACGACAAGCGCGAAAGCCGCGCTCATTTCGTCATTCCCGCCCCCCTCGTCATTCCCGCGAAAGCGGGAATCCATCTCTTTGCCATTTGACCATTTGCGCGAAAGCGCAAACGGCGGCTTTGCCGCCGCAAATGGCAAAACCCTGAGGGCGCAAAGCGCACTCGTAATCATAAAGGGCTACTTGCCGCAAAACACACAACAACGAGGATAAAACCATGACCAAAACCATTACCGATATCCTGCGCCCCTTTTTGGTGGTGCTTTTCATTTTCGGCTTCGGCTCGCTGACCGCTTGCGGCGGCGGCGGCGGTGGCAATACGGCGATGACGATGTCGCCGCCGCCGCCGGTGACGATGACGACCGCCCCGCCGGTGACTCTGGGTTTGAACTCGCCGGAAATCGGGGCTTTGCACTATAATTATGGCAGCAGCAGATATTGGCTTGTCGTTATGTCGGTTGCCGAAGCAGGAAAAAACATAACTCTGGATGGCGAAAGCATTACTTTGGAAAGGTTGAGTGTTACGCAAGATACTACTGTGCAGGCAATTGCTCCCGATTTCAATCGGGCAACTTTGCATGCCACAGGCGACCTTGTCCCGCTTGTTAATGGGGGCGTAACCACGACTCTTGCCAATTTTCAAAGCGCGATTGCATTTGAGACAATACCGAGTATTAGCATGCTCACGCAACTTTGCCCTGCGGCTTGGCTTGCCACTTACATAAATACCGCCTTTTCAGGTAATCTTTGCGGTGCTCAAATGGGATTATCATACACCCCGAATATGCCGAATGTTTTGCATGCGGCGATGGCGGATACTTTCCATCGGGGCATTGGCATCGGCGAAAGCCGCTTTGCCTTTTCGGGGCGGCACAACGGCAACGACAGGGCGGCGGGTTTCACTTACGATATGGGCGGTTATGCACTGCGCACCGATTATGTGCATCTGCCGTCAAAACAAGATGGCGCGGTTTTCCTTGACACATTCCGCTTCGGCATTATCCGCCCGATAAACGACGAGACCCGCTTCTTCGCCGGTGTGGATTCCTACCGCAATGCCATCTTTGCCATTGACACAAACGGCGAAAACCTGCACCGCTTCGGCATAGCCGCAGGCGACGGATACGCCGTCAGATACGAATACCGCATCCGCTTATAGCGGCAATGAGATTCCGGCTTCCGCTGGAATGACGGGGCTTTTTGCGGCAATGACTAAAGAGGCGGCAATCTCCTTTTTGTTATAGCCCTGAAAGGGCGTCCTGTTCACAGCACGGGGCAACGCCCCGTGACGGGATTTCAATTTCATCAAACCCCGAAGGGGCGTCCCACTCTTTTTTAGGGCAAAGACCAGCCAAAACCACCCACCCCCTATCCCCCATCCCCCGCCCCCTTTTATCATCACCGCCGATTATGACAAATCGCCGCCGTTGTTTTCGGTCGCCCTTTCAGGGCTTGTTTGTTTAATACGCCGATTCACGGGGCGTTGCCCCGTGCTATGAACAGGTCGCCCTTTCAGGGCTTTTATAATGTCGCCGCTTGCGCGGCGATGGTTTAGGAGATTCCCGCTTGCGCGGCAATGACGAAAGGTATCCGCCGCCAATGCCGCCAACTTGCCGGGGGCGTTATCCGATGACGGGGGGCGGAGTGGTAGAATTTGCGGCGTGTTTTGCTTTTTTTCTTTGCATAAAGCCGCCTGATGCCCCTGTCCATTCTTTTCAGCCGCGCTTTGACCGGCGTGCGGGCGACTTCGGTTACGGTTGAGGTGCATCTTGCCGGCGGTTTGCCGCATTTTAATATTGTCGGGCTGCCCGATACCGAAGTGCGCGAGGCGCGTGAGCGGGTGCGCGCCGCTATTGTCAATGCGCGTTTTGAGTTTCCGGCAAGGCGCATTACCGTCAACCTCGCCCCCGCCGACCTGCCAAAAGAAGGCGGGCGTTATGACCTGCCCATCGCCCTGGGAATACTCGCGGCATCCGGACAAATAGACAACAAACAAATGCGCGGCGTGGAGTTTGCCGGAGAGTTGTCGCTTGACGGCAAACTGCGCGATTGCGGCGGCGCGCTTCCCATCACTCTCGCCGCCCGCGCGGACGAGCGCATGGTTATTTTGCCGCCGGGCGATGCCGCTGTCGGCGCATTGGCAAATGGCGCGATGGTTTATGCCGCCCAAAACCTGCCGCAAGTTTGCGCGCATTTGTGCGGGCGCGACAAACTCCCGCGCGCCAAAGCCGCGCCGATGAACGATGACGAAGACAACGCCTTGTGCATTAGCGCCGTCAAAAGGCAGGAAGCGGCAAAACGCGCGCTTGCCGTTGCGGCGGCGGGAGGGCATAGCGTGTTGATGATTGGACCGCCCGGCAGCGGCAAATCCATGCTGGCGGCGCGTTTCAATGGACTTATGCCGCCTTTGACCGAAGCCGAAGCATTGGAAACCGCCGCCGTCCATTCGCTCGGCGGCAAATCATTCAACCCCGACAAATGGCGCAAGCGCCCCTATCGCGCCCCGCATCATTCCGCTTCCGCCGCCGCGCTTGTCGGCGGCGGAAGCCGACCGCGCCCGGGAGAGATATCCCTCGCCCATAACGGCGTTTTGTTTTTGGACGAGTTGCCCGAGTTTGAACGCCCTGTTTTGGAAGTGTTGCGCGAACCTTTGGAATCGGGCTGTATTACCATCTCGCGCGCCGCCCGTCAAGCCGACTTTCCCGCCGCCTTTCAACTTCTGGCGGCGATGAACCCGTGTCCGTGCGGTTATCTGGGGCATGAAAACGGCAAATGCCGATGCACGCCAAATCAAATAGAACGCTATCGCAGTCGCATATCCGGGCCCATCCTTGACCGCATTGACATGCATTTGGAAGTTTCCGCCCTGAGCGAAAAAGAACTGACCGAAAAACCCGCCAACAGCACAAGCAGCAAACAAGTGCGCGAACAAAGCACGGCGGCGAGGCAGTTTCAATATCAACGGCAAAATAATCTTAATGCCCGGCTGACGCCCGGCGAAGTTGACCGCTACTGCATTCCGGACGAAAAAGCGCAGCAATATATCAAGCGCGCCATATCAAGTTTGTCGCTTTCGGCGCGGGCGTATCATCGCATCTTGCGCGTCGCCCGCACGATAGCCGACCTCGCACAAGCCGAAGACATCGGCGCGGCGCATGCCGGAGAAGCCATCCAATACCGCCGCCCGATATTCGCCAGCAGCCGCGCCTGATGCGGCAAATACCGCGGGCGGCAAGATGATGCGTCTTATACTGGTGCGCCCGGAGATACCGCCCAATACCGGCAATATCATCCGCCTGTGCGCCAATATCGGCGCGCATTTGCATCTTGTGCGCCCGCTGGGGTTTTCGCTTTGCGATGCGACGTTGCGGCGGGCGGGGTTGGATTATCGCCAAATGGCAAATGTGTCGGAACATAACACTCTTGCCGAAGCATCGGCGGCGGTAAAGAAAAGCCGCCTGTTTGCCCTCGCGCCGCGCCGCGCGGGGGATGGCGACAACATCGGCGGCAATATCCGCTTTGACAATCCAACATACCGCGAAGGCGATGGTTTTGTTTTCGGCTGCGAATCATCCGGTTTGCCGGATGCTGTTTTGTCGGCATTTTCACCGCAACACCGACTTTATGTGCCAATGCGCCCGGGCAACCGCAGTATTAATTTATCCAACACCGTCGCCATCGTGGCAATGGAAGCATGGCGGCAGTTGCACTACAAAGGCGCGGCGGAATATTAATCAAAGCACGCGCCCGCCGCGCAGGCAAAAACAACGATTATCAAAGATGAAAAGGTGCGGGTTATGGACTAAACGGGCGGCAACATCGGCGGCAATGGCGGGCGAAGTGGGTATAATGCGGGGATGCTGAAAAGTTTTTACGGCTCGCGGAAGTGGGCGCTTTGGGCGTGGGGCGGGCTGGCGCTTTTGCTGGCTTCCATTGCCGCCGAAGTGCAGATACTGGTTTTGTTGAACAACTGGTACCGGGAAACCTGGGATTTGCTCGGCGCGGCTGCCGGGTTTGGTGAGCCGCAAGAAAGCGTTGATGGCATCCGCCGCATCGGCGGGTTGTTGCTGACTTTTTGCGCCCTCGCTTTCCCCTATATTCTGTTGCGCACTTTGTCGCAGTTTTTCGGGCAGCATTACGCCTTTCGCTGGCGGCAGGCGATAACTTTTGCCTACCGCCCTTATTGGGAGAAAACCGAGCACGAAGTGGAAGGCGCATCGCAAAGAATGCAGGAAGATCCGGCGCGTTTTGCCGTTGTCGTGGAAAGTTTGGGGCTGGGGCTTTTTCGTGCCATCCTGACTCTTTTCGCATTCATTCCCATCCTGTGGAATTTAAGCGAACAACTTTCAATGGATATCAAAACCAAGCAGGAAGAGTTGGATATGACCATACTATTGCGGTGTTGCATGACATTGTCGGATATCCAAAGCAAGCATGACGAGTTGGATAAAACCATTGCCGCCGTGTCGGCGGAGGATTCCAAGATGATTGAGTTTGCCCTTACCGGCGTTCGTTATGTCGCCGAAGTGCCGGGGTCGCTGATGTGGCTGGCTATTGGCATCGCCGTTTTCGGCACAGGGTTGTCCTATTTTGTCGGCATCAAACTGCCGGGGCTGCATTACAACAATCAAAGAGTGGAAGCGCGCTTTCGCAAGCGGCTAGTGTATGCCGAGGATAATAAGCAGTTTGCCGATATGCCGTCGGTATTGGAACTTTTTACCGGCTTGCGCTTTAATTATTTCCGCTTGTATCTGCACTCCTCTTATTTCGGTTTGTGGTCGGGTTTCTTTTCGCAGTTTGTCATTATCATTGATTTTATTTTGCTGGCGCCGGGGGTGTTGATTGCCGGGCTTATCACGGTCGGCGTGATAAATCAAGTCGGTCATGCCTTTGGCAAAGTCGCCGAAAGTTTGGCGTATTTTGTGGACAGGTGGGTGGATGTTACCGAGTTGCTTTCCATCATCAAGCGCCTTCGCGAGTTTGAGGGCAATATCGGTTATAACGGCAAAAGTCCGGTAAGAACCGAAAGCGTGCAGGTCGTGCGATGAATGGCGGGGGGAGAATTGCCGCCGCTTTCGGCAAAGCGCGGGCGGAGAATCGCGCCGCAATGATTCCGTTTATTACCGCCGGTTATCCCGCCGCCGATTCCACCGTGCCGATGCTGACCGCCCTTGCCGAAAGCGGCGCCGATATCATTGAGTTGGGCGTGCCTTTTTCCGACCCTTCCGCCGATGGTCCCGCTATCGCCCGGGCGAGCGAAAAGGCATTGGCAAACGGCATTACCTTGCAAAAGATATTGCAGCAAATCGGCGCGTTTCGCCAAACGGACAAAAAGACGCCGGTGGTGCTGATGGGTTATGCCAATAGTTTTTTTCGCTGCGGGCGGGAGAAGTTTATGACGGCGGCAAAACAAAACGGCGCGGATGGTTTGATTGTTGTGGATTTTTCGGATGACGAACGCCCCTTGTGGCGAAAAGCCGGACAAGCGGCGGGCGTGGATGTCATATCGCTCGTCGCCCCGACGACAAGCCCGGAAAGGCAAATGCAACTTGCCGGGGAATCGGCGGGGTTTGTTTATTTCATCGCCCTCAAAGGCATTACCGGCGCGCATCATCTGTCGGTTGATGCACTCGCCCCGCGCATTGGCGAGTTGAAAAAGGCGGCAAAGACGCCGGTCGCCGTTGGTTTTGGCATAAGAGACGCCGCACAGGCGCGGCAGTTGGCAAAATGCGCGGACGGCATCGTAGTCGGCAGCAGATTGACGGAAGTAATTGAAGAATCGCCAAAACAGGATGCGGCAAAAAATGTCGCGGCGGTTGTCGGCGAACTTGCCGGAGCGGTGCGATGAGTTGGCTGGCGAATATCCTGCCCGGCATTAAGAAAAAAAAGGGCAAACCGGCAAATGCCGTCCCCGAAGGGGTGTGGAGCAAATGCCCCAATTGCAACGCCGCCATTTACAGCGTGGAGTTGCAAAAGAACCTTTATGTGTGCGCAAACTGCGATCATCATCAGCGTGTTGACGCGCAAACGCGGGCGCGGATGATATTTGACGACGACCCGCCGCCGCAAAGCATCGGCGATGAAGTGCGCCCGGTGGATTTTATGAACTTCAAAGACGGCGAAAACACCTACGCCGGAAAACTCAAAGCCGCCCGGGGCGACAACCCGCAAAAAGAATCACTCGCCGCCTATCATGGCGCCATCGGCGGGCGGGCGGTTGCCGCGGCGATTTTTGATTTTTCTTTTATGGGCGGGTCAATGGGCAGTGTCGCCGGAGAGCGCTTTACCCGGGCTGCCGATTATGCGGCGGAAAACGGCGCGGCTTTCGTATCTTTCGCATCATCGGGCGGGGCGAGAATGCAAGAAGGCGTTGTGTCATTGGTGCAGATGGCAAAAACAACCGCGGCGCTTGCGCATCTGGCGGCGCGGCGTTTGCCGCATATCAGCATTTTGTGCGACCCGACAACCGGCGGCGTTGCCGCGAGTTTTGCCATGATAGGCGATATTGTCGTCGCCGAGCCAAAGGCGCTTATCGGCTTTGCCGGGCCGCGGGTGATACAAGAGACGGTGCGCGAGAAGTTGCCGGAAGGATTTCAGCGCAGCGAGTTTTTGCGCGAGCGCGGCACGGTGGATTTGATTGTTGACCGGCGAATGCTGCGCGAGACGCTTATCACGCTGCTGGAAATGCTCAATGCCCCGCGCCGATGACTCTTGCCGAATGGCTGGAGTTATTGCAGCACCGCCATCATCGCGCCATTGATTTGGGCTTGGAGCGGGTGGAGCGCGTGCGCCGCGCCCAAAGTTTGCAACTTGACATTCCGCTTGTTATTGTCGGCGGCACGAATGGCAAAGGATCCATTTGCGCTTTGATTGACGCCGCGCTTAATGCCGCCGGTTTTCGTTGCGGCTGTTATTTGTCGCCGCATCTTCTTCGTTTTAATGAACGCGTGAGAATCGGCGGCATTGATGCGGATGACGAACAACTTCTCGCCGCTTTTGACAAAACCGAGCGGGCGCGCAAGGCGGCGGATGCATCGCTGACTTATTTTGAATTCACAACTTTGGCGGCGGCACAATGCATTGCCGATAGCGGTTGCGATTGCGCGGTTTTGGAAGTTGGCATGGGCGGCAGATTGGATGCCGTCAATCTTTTCAATCCGGCGGCGGCGGTTGTCAATAATGTCGGTTTGGATCATTGCGAGTTTTTGGGCGATACCATTGACGCCATCGCCCGCGAAAAAGCCGGCATATTCCGCCCGAATGCGGCGGCGATTATCGGCGATGCCAAAGCCCCGCCGGTTTTGGCACAATGCGCCGAAGCGGCGGGGGCGGAAGTCGCTATTGCCGGGCGCGATTTTTCGGCGGTTGATGCGGGCGAAGGGTTGTGGCATTTTCACGGGCGGCGGCGGAAGTTGTATTCTTTGCCGCCGCCGGTTTTCAACGGCGCGCATCAGTTGCACAATGCCGCTGTTGCGGTAGCGGCTTTGGAATCTTTGCCGGATGCTTTTTGGCCCGGCATCGGGGCGGTGCGAAGAAGTTTGCGCACGGCGAGGTTGGCGGGTCGGGCGCAAGTGCTGCCGGGACTTCCGGCGACGGTGATAGATGTCGCCCACAATGCCGATTCGGCGGCGGCGTTGGAGAAGTTTTTGTTCCGGATGGGTTATTTTCCGCGCACATTTGCCATATTCGGCATGCAGGCGCGCAAGGATTCGGCGGCGGCAGTTGCTGCTTTGCGGCGGCGGGTGGATCATTGGTTTATCTGCCGTCCCGAAGGCGGCGATGGCGATGTTGAAACGCTGGCGGCGGTTGTCAAAGACGGCGGCGGCGAGGCGACTTGCTGCGGCGATGTCAAGGATGCCGTTTTGCGGGCGCGGGCGGCGGCGGATAAAAATGATAGAATAGTTATCGCGGGATCCTTTTTGGTGGTTGCCGACTTTTTACAACTGGAAGATGGGCGAAAAAAAGCATAGTGCGGACGATGGCAAGGCTGCCCCCGGGGTCGTCCGGCGGCGGCTTGTCGGCGCGGCGGCGATGCTGTTGTTTGCTTTTGTTTTGTGGCATCTTGGCGAAAGCGCGCCGCCCGCACAAGTGCATTTGTCATCGCCGCCCGCCGCTCAATGGCAGGAACCGGGCAGCGAAATGTTGCGCGATGCCGAATCGCGTTTGGCGGATGGCTTGGAAGTTTTGGACAATGCCGACAATGCCGCCGGTCATAATGATGGCGATGGTTTTGCAGTTGTGGAAAGTATTGATGCTACTTTGGCGGCGGACGGCGGCGAAGTTGCCGATGCGGTTGTTGATAATAATGAAGTAGCAATTGAATTGCCGACCGTTGTCGCGGAAAAACCGGACGAGCAGCCGGTGCGCGAAAGTGAAACTGCAAGCGAAAGCACAAATGAAACTTCCGGCAAATCATTTTCCGCCGGTGTTTTTGCCAAACCCGAAAATGCCGACTCTTTGGCGGCGAAAATAAACACCGCCGGCTGGGAAACAAAAATCAGCATCTATCAAGCCGATGGCAAAACACTGCATAAAGTTATTGTTGTCAATCTGCCCGATGCCGTTGCCGTTGCCGCCGCCGAAGAATTTGTAAAAACACCGGCGGCGAAACCTTCTTTGTTTGTCGTGCAAGTCGGCGCTTATGAAAATTCGTCAAAGGCGGATACTGCGGCGAAGAAACTCCAAAACGACGGTTATACGACCGACATATTCAAAGACAACCTCAACGGCGTTTTACTGCACAAGGTGCGCGCCGTCGGTTATCAAAGCCGCGCCGACGCCGAAGAAGCCGAACGCAACTTGCGCGGATTGAATTATGTTAACGCATATGTGGTGAACTTGCAGTAGAGCGATGAGCGGATTGGACGCCGGACTTCTTGCCATTGTCGCGATATCCTCGCTGTGGGGTGCGTGGCGCGGGATGTTGCGCTCGGTTTATGGCCTGGCTGCTTTTGCCGCCGCTTTTTGGATGGCGAAGAGTTATGCCCCGGCGGTGTTTTTGCGCCTTGTGCCGGATGGCTTTGTCGGCTCGCCGCCGTTTTTGCTGGCGTCTTCTTACATGCTGGTCTTTTTCGGCGTGCTGATACCGCTGATGTTGCTTGCGCGCTTGTTGCGGGCGATGATGGACAAGTTGGATCTTAATGCCCTTGACCGCACTGCCGGTTTTGTTTTCGGTTTTTTGCGCGGGCTGCTGATTGCTTTCATCGGCGTGATAATGCTGTCGTTTGTGCCGTTTATTGACAAGGAGATGCTGCAAAAGTCGTCTTTTTTGCCCGCCGCCGGAAGCGCGCTGCGCGCCGCGCTGAAATGGAACAGGTTGGAAAAATACGCCCGCTATTGGCGTTTTGACGACAACGGCGCGCCGGTTTTTGACGCAAAAGTCCTTGCCGAAGATGCGGTGATGCAAAACTACCTGCCGGAGGGCGTTGAACTTCCGGAGGGTATTGAACTGCCGGAGAGTATTAAACCGGACAGCGGGGGCGGCTGATAATGTGCGGCGTTATCGGCTGCGCATCCACGGATATGGCGTCGCCGGTTTTGGCGGCGGGTTTGTCGTTTTTGCAGCATCGGGGGCAGGATGCCGCCGGCATTGCGACATTATCCGGCTCGCGCCTTCTGATAGAAAAAGGTTATGGCGTTGCCGGGGAAGTTTTTGACAAAGCCAAAATCGCCGCGCTAAAAGGCGGCAGCGGCGTGGGGCATGTGCGTTATGCGACCCGCGGCGATGCCCGGGCGCTTTCGGAGATGCAGCCGTTTTATGTCAATCAACCTTACGGAATGGCATTGGTGCATAACGGCAACTTGACAAACTACCGCGAGTTGTGCGAGCGGATGTTTTTGGGCGCGCGCCGTCATATTAATGGCGCATCGGATTCCGAAGCATTGCTGAATGTTCTGGCGCATGCCATATCCGAGCGCGGCGGCGCCGGAGAATCGCCTTCGCCGCAGATGTTGTTTGATGCCGTGGCGGATGTGCATAAGACATGCCGCGGGGCGTATTCTGCGGTTGTGTTGATAGCGGGCGCCGGGCTATTGGCTTTTCGCGACCCGATGGGCATTCGCCCGCTGGCATTGGCATCGGACGAGCGGCATAACTATCTGGTGGCATCCGAAAGCGCGGCTTTTCGCCCGCTGGGCTTTCGCATGCTCGGCGACATTGCCCCGGGCGAGGCGGTTTTTATAGACAACCGCCGTCAATTGCACCGCCGTCAATGCGCGGAAAATGCCGCCCGCCGCCCTTGTGTTTTTGAGTATATCTATCTTGCCCGCCCCGATTCTGTTTTGGACGGCGTGCCGGTTTATGATGCGCGCCTGAATATGGGCAGGTTGCTGGCGGAAACCATCCGCCGCGAGCATAATGATTTGCACATAGATTGCGTTGTTCCGGTGCCCGATTCGGGGCGCGTTGCCGCGATGGAACTCGCCCATGTGCTGGACAAGCCCTACCGCGAAGCATTGGTAAAAAACCGCTATAGCGGGCGCAGTTTTATCGCCGCCGGTCAGGCGAGCCGCCAGCGCAAAGTGCGCGAGAAACTCAATGTCATAGAGCGCGAAGTCGGCGGCAGGAATATTTTGCTGGTTGATGATTCCATCGTCCGCGGGACGACGGCAAAGGAACTTGTCGCTTTGGCTTTTGGCGCCGGTGCGCGCCGGGTGTATGTCGCATCCGCCGCCCCTCCGGTGCGCTATCCGAATGTTTATGGCATAGACATCGCCACGCGGCGCGAACTTTTGGCATCCGGCGGAGACGACAAGCAAATCGCCGCCCGCCTCGGCGCCGACCGGGTGATATATCAAAAGCCGGATAATCTGGCGAGTGCGGTTTGCGGGATTAACCCCGATTTGCATAGTTTGGAAACTTCCTGCTTTGACGGCGATTATCCGACCGGCGATATTGACGACAACTATTTGCGAAGATTGGAAGCCGAACGCGGCGATGATATTGATGATTACCGGCAGATGGATTTGATAGCGGGCGGCAAGCAGGCGCATGCTTTTGAACCCGCCCCCGAATAATGCGCGGGCGCAAAACATCCACCGCTTTGGTGCGCGAGAGCGCCGGGCACAGCGGCTTTTTGGAGCATTCCGAAGCGCTGTTTTTGACTTCCAGTTTTACCTTTGCCAGCGCGGCGATGGCGGCGGAGAAGTTTGCCCTGCCGATGCCCGATTATGTCTATTCGCGCTTTTCCAACCCGACCGTCAAAACCCTGACCCGCCGCGCCGCGGCGATGGAAGGCGCGCAAATGGCGCTTGCAACGGCGAGCGGAATGTCGGCGATATTATCGCTTGTGATGGGCGTTTGCAAATCGGGCGACCACATATTATGCGGCGCAAGCGCCTTCGGCACGACTTTGCAATTGCTTGGCGGATTCTTCCCCAAGTTTGGCGTGCAGGTGCAGTTTTTGCCGAGTGTTTGCCCCGAAGAATGGCGGAAGGCGGCAAAGGAAAACACCGCCCTGATGATAGTGGAATCGCCAACCAACCCGACTTTGGAGATAGCCGACATTGCGGCATTGGCGGATATCGCCCGCAACTGCGGCAAAGATGGCGGGGCATTGCTGGCGGTGGATAACTGCTTTTGCCCCTTTGCCCAGCGCCCTTTGTCAATGGGGGCGGATGTTGTTTTGCATTCGGCGACCAAATATCTGGACGGGCAGGGGCGCATACTCGGCGGCATTATCGCCGGCGGCGAAGATCTTTTGCAAGAGCGCATCTTTCCGTTTTTGCGCAGCGGCGGTCCCGCGATGTCGCCTTTTAATGCATGGGTGGCAGCGAAAGGTTTGGAAACATTGCCTTTGCGCATGCGCGCCCACAGCGCATCGGCTTTGCAAATCGCCGGATGGCTGCAAGAGCAACCGCAAGCGGAGCGCGTTTTGCACACCGGCTTGACAACGCATCCCAATCATGAGTTGGCAATGCGCCAGCAAAACGGAATGGGCGGCGGCATTATCTCCTTTTATGTCAAAAGCGGCGGCAAAAACGGGAAAAGCGGACAAAGCGGGCGGGCGGCGGCTTGGCGTTTTATTGACAACCTGCATTTGTTTTCCATCACGGCAAACTTCGGCGATGCCAAATCCACCATATCCCATCCGGCGACGACAACACACGCCAAAGTCGCCCCCGCCCTGCGCGAAAAGTTAGGCATTAACGATAATCTGGTGCGCCTGTCCATCGGCTTGGAAGACGCCGAAGATATACAAAACGACATCGCCGCGGCATTGGCGAAAATATAAAACGAATTTCGTCATTCCTGCGAAGGCGGGAATGACAAGATAAAAAAAGCCCGCCGCCGGACGAGCGGGGCGGGCGACTTTGCGCCCGCCATACTCTCCGGCGGCGGGAAGTTTTGGCGGCGACTTGACACAAGCCGCCGCCGCAGGACAGGGTTGTTATTGTGCCTCTGCGTCTGTTTTGTTGCTCTCCTGCTTCAAAGTGCATTCCGGCGTATACTTCGGGATGGAGCATGCGCCGTGCAGGTCGTTGAATACGCCAATCATGCGCTGCTGTTCTTTGCTGGCGCCCTCAGGCTTGAGCCCGATGCAATTGGTAAAATCCGCCGGTGCCATGTCCGCCGCTTCTTCCAGGCAGTGGTCATACTGCCCCGACTTCTGCGCCGATTTCGTGTCTTCTTCGCCGGTGCAGGTCGGCGTGTATATCAGGCATTCGCCGTGCATGTCGTTGTATTTGTTAATCATGCGCAGCTGTTCTTCGCTGACGGTGCCATCGCCGACACCCTCAGCCCTGAGGCCGAGACAATTGGCAAACTTAGACGGCGACAGGTCCGCCGCGATGCAGCGGTCATACTGCCCTGACGGTCCTTCCTGTGCCGCATCAGAGTCGTCCGAATACAACTGCTCGCCGCCGGTAAAGTCCTCGTCGTCTATCGGCGGCCCCTCCTGCGGTGTGGTCCTGTCGGATCGCGATTGCGGCGTGGTCCTGTCGGATGCTTCATCGTTGTCGCCCCAGCCGAAAAAGAAAGCGTTTGCCCCTCCGGTCATCGCGAGGCAAATCGCGGCGATTACCAATTTGTGTTTCATGGTGTTTTTCATGGTTCTTCTCCTTTGTGTCGGGCTACTCCCGTTCGGCAAACCCGCTCACATTATACCACAAATCAAACTATCACAAATCAAATATTAAGTCAAGTTTTTGCCTTAAATCACAAATAGCGCGGGAAAAAAACAACAGCGGCAAATAGCCGCCATTAAAGTTTCGGCAACACGCGCAAAGGGTCAAAGGGTTTTCCGGCTTTGCGAATTTCAAAGTGCAGCATTGGCATCGGCGCGCCGCTGTCGCCCAATGTTGCGATTTTTTGCCCGCGCTTTACCTTGTCGCCTTCGCCGACCAGAATGGTTTGATTATGCGCATACGCCGACAAATAATCGTTTGCGTGTTTGATAATCACCAATCGCCC
Organism: Gammaproteobacteria bacterium; assembly: GCA_051009015.1. Taxonomy (GTDB): domain Bacteria; phylum Pseudomonadota; class Gammaproteobacteria; order Tethybacterales; family Persebacteraceae; genus JAHRAH01. Next base: position 13,576 of record JBPCWZ010000178.1, read on the forward strand.
GTAACTTTTGACGCCCGTCCCCACATAAACGACTTTGCCATCGGCACCGGCATAAACCGGCGCGCCGGTTTTTCCGGCAATATTAATCCCCTTGTTGCTTTCGGAAAACTTTTCTATCACCGCACCCGCCGAAGGCCAAGACCAATCCACGCCAAAACGCCGCCGCTGGGCGAGTAATACCGGCGGCTTTTTGCCCGAAGTTTCGGCGGAAGTGGATGGCGGCTTTACGGCGGGAATCGCGGCAGTTGCCGGGGCGGCGGGAATGGGCTTTTCGCTCTTTTGCACTTTGGCAAGGGTTTCGGGCGTGTAAATATGTTTGACGGCAAGGGGTCCTTCCTTGACCGGCAAGTTTGCTATATCCTTCTTCGGCTTTGCGGCATTGGGGACAAAGGTCGGCGCGGCGGTGTTTCCCGGCGGGGCGGTGCTTGTCGGCGCGCTGCTGACGACAACCGGGGCTTTGTTTTTTATCACCGGAGTAGCGGCGGGGGCGGCGGG